>CAKVGI010000006.1 GCA_934747265.1 uncultured Rickettsiales bacterium | reverse complement strand
AAGGTGATAAACAAAAAGCTGAAAAAAGACAAGAAGTACTTAAAACATTTGCAAAATATTATGAAGCTGCTGAAGCAATAGATACATATGCTAAAACAGGCAATACCACCGCAAAACATCTCAACAGTATGTTAGCAAACAATGCATCTTCTTATGCTATCAACAAGGCATTTGCTGCTGTTGCTGCTACTATGGATGAAATTGCTGGTAATGGAGGAGGTGATGAAGAACAAGCTAAAGCAGGACAAAAAGTACTTAAAACATTTGCAGAATATTATACAGCTGCTGAAAAAATAGATACAGCTGCTGGAACACCTGGTACTGGTACCACCGCAGCACATCTCAACAGTATGTTAGCAAACAATGCATCTTCTTATGCTATCAACAAGGCATTTACTGTTGCTGATGCTGCTGCTGATACTGTTAAAGGTGATAAACAAAAAGCTGAAAAAAGACAAGAAGTACTTAAAACATTTGCAAAATATTATGAAGCTGCTGAAACAGTAGATCATAATAATGGAAACACTAAAGCTACAGATAGTCTTAACAACATATTAAAAGAGTCTACTAATATGGTAGATACTGCTAAAAAACTTCAAACACTTCAACAAAAGTCAGAAACTGCCGATTCCTTTGCAGCAATACTTGTTGATATTGATGCTACTACTAGTGGTATTCCTGATCCTGCCGAAAGAGAAGGTAATATACAACGAGGATTTGACTTTTATTTACAAAAATATACAGCTGCTGAAACAATAGATACAGCTGCTAACACAGCTCCTGGTACCACCGCAAAACATCTCAACAGTATGTTAGCAAACAATGCATCTTTTTATGCTATCAACAAGGCATTTGCTGTTGCTGATGCTGCTGCTGATACTGTTAAAGGTGATAAACAAAAAGCTGAAAAAAGACAAGAAGTACTTAAAACATTTAGCAATATCTATAAAAAAGCGTATGATAAAAACAAATTTGTTAAATTTATTGATGGATTTACTTGCGCTGACTTGGTTGCAAAAGAATTTAGTGATCTTGTAGATAAAGGAGCGGAAGAAAAAGCTTTTGATCGAATAGTTGAAGATGCTGAAAAAGAATGTAAAAGTGCAAAAGTAATAGCTAACGCTACAAGTTCTATTAAACCATATTCAGAAATTTATGAAATAGCTCAAGGAAATGGAGTATGTAAAGAACTTAATTCTATTATGGAAAATATTCCTGATACTGGTGTATTTATTAAATATTTTAGCAAACTTTCTTCGTTATATGGTATAGATAAAAAGGTTATTGCAAAGTTAATTAAAGAGTGCAAAAATTCAAAGAATATTACTGAAGTTCAAAAAATAGTTGAACCATGTGTGAAACTTTATAAAGGAGTCGGAGATGGCGAAGATAAAAAGGCTATAGATGATTTACTTATTTTTGTTGATAATAATCAAGTTACTGGTACTGCTGAAGCTATTGAAGAACTAAGAAGTAAAGGAGCGGAAGGATCAGCCTTTCGAGCAATGCTTAAACAAGTTAAAGTTGATGCAAGAGATAGGACGGTTGAAGGAATTAGAGAACAAATCAAACCGTATATTGAACTTTATGCAATAGCTAAAAGACAAACATTAAGTGAGACATTGAATGGCGTTTTTGAAAAGATTGATGCTAAAGATATTAAAACAGTTGTTGGGATGATTTTAGATATTAATGCAGATGAAAAAACTTTAGGAACCATAATTAAACTACTTCCAAAAGGCAAGGAAAAAGTGGAAGATATCCAAAATGTAATTGAACCATATGTAAAGTTGCGTGGAAAAATATCAGAAAAAACAAAATTTGGAGCATTTATTAAACAAACAGAAGCAGATGCAAATGTAGCCAATGGTTTTATAGATCTTTCTGAATCAGGAATAACGCAAGAAGCTCTTGATGTGATGACCAATTTTTTTGCAGGCAAAAATAATAAAGAAAAATTAGAACAAATTAAAATAGTTAAGAACATTATTGATAATGGAGTTGCTTCACCTAGTCAGATAAGCGAAACACTTGTACAAGTTAATAAATTAAGTGGCGATACTGAAGATGTGATAAAGAAAAATTTTTTATATTTAATTGAAGGATTAGATGGAGATGCGTTTGAAAAGTTAAATGGAGAGATATCGAAAAAAGATAGAAGTGAAGATAAAATTGCTTCAGTACTTAAAAAATGGCGTGGTAATGTGAGTGATAATAAAGAAGAAGAAGATCTAAAAAATGTAAAAATAATAAATGGTTTGCTTAGATGTGGGGCTGATATTGATAACATGGCTACACTAAATAAAGAAGAGGTTGTTTATTTAAACGATATAAAAGAAGTAGAAAGTAAGAAGGATAGAAGTGTTGAAGATATATTAAAAGAATTGAATGTAAAAGATGAAGATAGGAAAGTAATATTTAATCAATTAAAAACACTAGATGTATTTACTGCCATGGGTTATTTGCAAGCAATGATTAAAACATATAATTCAGGAATAGGAAGTACTGGTTCAAAAGAAGTAGAATTGATTAGTGTATCTGAAATTAAGGCAAACAAGAAAGATTTTCCTACAAAATCTACAGTAGATCTTTATGAGGTCTGGAAAAATGCTTATGCTCGAACAGAGTTGAGTGAAGATACAAAAGATTTTTTGAACAGAGTTCAAGCATATACCAATAAGTTTAGTGATAAGCCTTGGTTGGATTTTTGGAATTGGACTGATACTGGAAAAGAAGGGGCTTTAAAAAATAAATTAAATAGTCAAGTTGAGGAATTAAAGAAGAAAGAACTAAATTTTAACGAAGATACTAAGATAATAAGCAGATTTGTAAATACACATTATGATAGGGCTAGAGACGCGGCTAATTTCTTAGATAGATTAGATAACCTTAACGACATAATAAAAAATAATGAAAAAGGCAGTGCAAAATATATAGATGCCAAGAAAGACAAAAAGAAATTACTTTCCGAGGATGGACATTATTTTATTGATAAAGGTTCTTACAAAGCAGGTCGTAAAATTGTTGGAAAAGGTATAGTTGTTTCATTAATATGTTTAGGTGTTATAGCACTATGTTCTTTTTTTGCGTGGTTTCCAGGTACTTTATTGGCAATTGCTGCGATATGTGTTGGTGTTGGTAGTGTTATAAATAGTATTAGGGGCGCATTAGTAGATACTGGAAAGTTAAGATTAAAAGAGTCAGATTTAAAAAAACAAGCGCAAGCACAATTAGACAAGAGTAATAAAGCTTTGAGTGCTACTATTGGACAAAGATTATTAAGAGCAAATCAAGACAATCCAAATGCAGACGGCAAGGTACCTGATAGTAGCGCTAAATATACTGGTGAAGTTCATGAAGCAGGTAAAGGTTTAAGATTAGCAAAGTTAAAAGGTGATCTAACAGCAACAATTAGTAGTGAAAAATTAGAAGGACTTGGCGGAGAAGAGAAAAAATGGTATAATATGACAAAGAAGAGAATTGTAAAGAGTAGTAAAAATGAAACTGTATATAGTAGCTATACAAAAGAATATTTAGAAAAAACTGACGCATTAAAAAAGAGTTTGTTACAAAGTTTAGGTGATTTAAGTAGTGATCCTAGTTATGCCTTAAAGCACAGTGAAGTGACTAGTATAGAAAATCCGGGTAATGATTTGGCAAAAGAAGCTTTTAATATAGGTAAATAATAATCTATCATTTTAACTTACCTCCTGGTGCCATATTCATGATATGGCACCAGTTTTATATTTATAAACCCTTATTAGCTGGTAATAATATAAAAAGTATAAATTCTTATATATCAATATGCTACTATATATTGAATATATTATTTGTATGTGAATATTGCGTAATTAAATGGTTTTTATAAAAAAAATTTGAATATAACAATAAAATAGAATTTAACATAATTAAAAGCATTTTGATATTCTTTTTATCTTTCTTGGTAAAATGTGATGAGGACGCCTTAGCGTAAGAGTGGAAATATGATGTTCTTGGTGGGAGAAACATAAAACAGGGATCATTAGTGGGAGACAAGGGAAAATTTATTGTGGTGCAAAATTCTTTAGTGGGTTGTGTAAATTGAATTGATGGGCTCTTGATATGGAAGTATAAAAGAGGTCTTTTGGTGAGGACGGAGGGGTTTAGTATGGGGTGGTGAATAGGTTCTCCTTTTATTGTAAAGAATAAGGTTGGGTTAGCAAAGGAAAATGAGAAGGGGAATTTTAACAAAAGTGCATTGGGCATTTTATTATTATGGATGGGTGGCAATATTAGCAAGAATTGGAAAAAATAAGTATTTTTGATAAAAATACAGAAAGAAAAAAGTATTTAGTAAGAGAAAAGAACATAAAAATTAAAAACAAAATGTGGATTGTATTTATTTTATATTAACTGATAGTATTAATAATATATTAAAAGTAGTAGTGCCAAAATATAAAATAATTATTTCTTGATTTTTATTAACATTTTATTATTTTAGAATTATTGAATTATAAGCGATATAGAGATATGAAAAAATTGGAAAAGAAATATAATTTTGCGGAGTCGGAAAAAAAGTGGCAAAATTATTGGGAAGAAGAGGGTATTTATAAATTTGATTGGAATGATGTTGAAAGGGATCATATTTTTTCAATAGATACGCCACCACCAACGGTCTCTGGAACTTTGCATATGGGACATATTTTTTCGTATACTCAAACTGATATTACTGCTAGATATAAGAGAATGACTGGCAAAAATGTTTTTTATCCTATTGGATTTGATGATAATGGATTGCCTACCGAGAGATATATTGAAAAGCTTAAAGGCGTAAAGGGAAAGGAAATGCCAAGGGAGGATTTTATTAAGTTATGTAAGGAAAATGTACATATAGCAGAGGATCAATTTCAATCTTTGTTTAAGTCTGTAAGTCATTCCTACGATTGGAGTTTAAAGTATCAAACAATATCTGATACATCTAAAAAATTATCTCAAATGTCGTTTCTTGATTTATATCATAAAGGTCTTTTGTATAGAAAAGATGAACCATCTATTTGGGATGTTGCGGATCAAACGGCTTTGGCTCAAACCGAGCTTGAAGATAAAGAAATGGAAAGTCAGATGAATTATATTCAATTTTCTACGGAAGATGATGAAGATATAGAAATTATGACCACTAGACCTGAATTATTGCCAGCTTGTGTTGCCTTAATTTGTCATCCTGATAATTATGAGAAATATAGATGGAAATCAGCTATTACCCCGCTTGGTGTTAAGGTTCCTATTGTTGCTGATGATAAGGTTGATAAGGAAAAGGGAACTGGTATGGTTATGTGCTGTACTTTTGGTGATCAAACTGATATTGATTGGTGGAAAAAATATAAGTTGGATTTGAAAATCATTATAAATGAAAAGGGTCAGATAAATTTGGATTGTGTGAAGGATATTATTAATAAAGAATATCTGGAAATTGATGGCTTAAAAATAAAAGATGCAAGAGAAAAAATATTAGAAATATTGAAAAATAATGGAAAAATTACAAGAGAGCCAGAAAAAATAATTCATCCTGTAAAAGTTGGCGAAAGATCTAAATTTCCTATTGAATTTTTGGTTACTAAACAATGGAATGTTAGGGTTTTGAATATAAAAACTGAATTGCATAATAAAGCTAATAAATGTAATTGGTATCCAACTTGGATGGAAAGCAGAATACATGATTGGATAGATGGTTTAAGTTGGGATTGGACAATTTCAAGACAAAGATTTTCTGGTATTCCTATTCCAGTATGGTATTCAAAGAGAAAAGGGGAAGAAGGAAAAGTTTTGGTTCCTACGTTTGACCAATTACCTATAGACCCTATGGTTGATTTACCTGATGGATATACGAGAGACGAAGTTAAAGCTGATACTGACGTTCTTGATACTTGGGCTACGTCATCAATTTCGCCTCAATTATCCGCTTGGGGTCTTAATGATAAGCTATATATAGATAAAAAAAGGTATGATACTTTACATTTACCATTTGATTTAAGACCGCAAGCTCATGAAATTATTAGAACTTGGGCATTTTGTACGTTGGTTAAAGCATACTACCATGATAACACAATTCCTTGGAAGAGCTTAGCTATATCTGGTTGGTGTTTAGCACCAGATAAAAGCAAAATGTCAAAATCTGCTGGAAATGTAATTAGCCCTATTGGATTAATACAAAGTAAAGGTTCTGATGCTGTTAGATATTGGGCAGGAAATGCAACTCTTGGTTTAGATACAGCTTACTCTGAGGATTTGATTTCTGTTGGACAAAAACTAATTACAAAATTGTTCAATAGCGCAAAGTTTGCGGAAATGAATTTTGAAAATTTAACCGATAAAATCGCAACGGCTAAAAGTGATGTAGAAAATGGATTAATTTTTGAGACTATTGATAAATGGCTAATTTCAAAAGCAAAAATCACAGTAGAAAAAGCTACGAAATTTTTTGAGAATTATGAATTTAATAAAGCGCTAGAAATAATTGAAAATTTATTCTGGAATGATTTTTGTGATAATTATTTGGAAATAGTAAAAATCAGATGCTATGGTGCAAAGGCTTTTAAATATCAAGATGTAATTTTATCAAAGGAACAATTAGAAGTTATAAATGAATCACAACAAAGCGCAATCAGAACAATATATTATGTATTTAATATAATCTTAAAATTGTTTACTCCTTTTGTTCCAGCTATTTGTGAAGAAATTTATTCTTGCTTGTATGAGGATGAATTTAATAAAACTAAATCAATTTCTTCAAGAGGAACTTGGCCAAAGGTTGATGATTTAATTGAAAATTTTAGTTCATTAGAGATTGGAGATATTGCAATTAGAATTTTATCTGAGGTTAGAAAATACAAGTCTGAGCAAAATATGTCTATAAAGGAAATTGTTGATAAGGTTACGGTTTATACACCAATTAAGAAAGTGAACAGTGTTGTTGAAGATTTGAAAAATGTATGTAATGTTAACCATATTGAATTCATTAATAGTAAGGAGTTTGATATAGAATTTAAGTGATTTGATTGAAATATTGTGAGATATTGCTGAGTTAAGAGTTGTTTGTATGCTATGTTGTAGATTGATAATTTGTTTAATAATTTAAATCTTCTTGTCGTTTACCTTGGCGGAGAAAAGTGTTATAAGATATCCCTTTTGTCTTCTTCTGTAATGGCGGGGTCAATATAGAGATTTTAATCATGTGTCAATTTTATGCAGGATAGTTGATATAGTTGGTGTTTTTATCTGTTGTATTTGTAAAGGGAAAGTTGGTTGTAAAATACTTCCCTTTGCCTCAATTTGTAAGGGGAGGAATTGGCGTAGCCAATATTCCCTTTTCGCCCAGCTTTGTAAGGGGAACCTGACGTAGTCAATACCACCCCCTTACCCCCCCTTATCATCACACTCCTCCCTCCTTCTTCTCTCAATACTTAATTTCTTAAACTTAACATTATACTATTATACTATTATACTATTATATTATTATATTATTATACTATTATATTATCATATTATCATATTATCATATTATCATAAATACAGTTAAATTAATAAACAAATACAGTTAATTAATAAATTAATAAATAAAATAATAAATAGATTAATAATAACAATCATGTCCAAACCAAATACAAATATTATAAGATGTACTCATTGTGGTGATTATGAATATATAAAAAAGAACAATATAAAGAAGAATAAAGAAATATATAAAAGAATAAAAAATATATCAAAAAATAATAAAAAAATAATAAATAAATAGAATAGAATAAAGAACAATAAAAAAAATAATATAAAAGAACAATAGAAAGAATAAATAAAGAATAATATATAAGAATAAATAAAGAATAAAAGAATAAAAGAATAAAAGAATAAAAAAACAACATTAAAAGAAACAGTAAAAAAGTAGTAAAAACAATAATTATCAAAATAATATATATACATATATATACATATATATAAAAAATGTAAAAGATCATTTAGTGATAGAGTAAAGAAGTTTACATATAATGATAAAGAAAGATTTCTTAAATATTATTTAAATAATGTAGGTATAAGAAAAGCTGTAAAGTTTATGAACTGTTCCCCTTCATTATTAATAAAATGGTTAAGAGAGTTTATAAATAACTTAAAATTAGATTTAGATAAAACTAAAAATAAATCATATAAGAATAAACTAAGCAAAAACAAATTATATAAGAATAAATTATATATAAAAAATAAATTAAACAAAAGAAAACAAATTATATAAGAAGGAAATAAATTATATAAAAGTAAATCATAAAAAAATAAAGTAAATAAGAATAAATTAAATCATATAAGAATAATTAGATAAGAATAAAACAAATTATATAAGAACAAAACAGATTGTATAAGAATAAACTAAATAAAAAATAACTAGTTAAGATAAATAGATGATAGTAAATTATGTAAAAATAAATTATATAAAAGTAAATCATAAAAAATAAAGTATATAAGAATAAATTAAATTATATAAGAACAACTAGATAAGAACAAAACAAATCATATAAGAATAAATTATATATAAAAAAATAAATTAGACAAAAGAAAACAAATCATATAAGAAAAAACAGATTAAACAAAAAATAAATTAGATAAAAATATACCAGATATTATAGAAATGGACGAAGCACAAAGCAGAAAAATGATCGGTTTACCGAATCATTTTAACTTGTTGGTCTGCGAAGTGCCAACTGAACGAAGTGAAGGCGAAGCACAAAGCTGAACAATGATGTGCTTGCACAATCATTGTAGCCTGTCGGTCAGCGAAGTCGGAAATGAGTTTACGAAGTAAACAAATATCAGATTTATACTCGTATAAAAAAGTGGCTAATAAAACACCCATATGGCTTGCTTATTCTAGATGGAGAAAACTAATGGTTTCCTAATGGTTTCTTTAAAAATAAGGAGTTTGTGAGTAATAATAAGTGAAGAGTGTGCCTGGTAAGGGGGGTGGGGGGTATTTCATATAAATTCTTCTTTTTACAAGGTGATAGACTTCTCTCTTTACAGGGGAAATAATGGGGTACTGACTTTATTAATTTTTCTCTTACAAAAGAATGATAGAGAAATTAGTATTAACTTCCTCAACTTTCCTATTATAAAACTGAATAGAAAGAATGGGGTTCTATGATTAACTTCCTAATATAAAAAGAGAAAATAGAGAAGCAATATTCTGTATTAGCTTTTGCCTTACGAGTAATGGATGAAGGAGTTTTATTTATTTTTCGCTATCACAATTTTATATTTCAATAATATATATAATTAGTTATAATCTAGCAATTTAATATCATAACCAAAATTTAAGACACATTAAATTTAAATATAATAAAAAATAAATTGACTTATTTTTTATAGAAATTATATTTCTAGTGTGTTAAATAATTATAAAAAATTATGAATATCAAGAACATTTCTATAATCTGTATTAGTTTAATAATATCCGCAATTATCTTATCTTTTGGAATATCTGTTGTAAATAATAAAAGCGGAAGCGTATCAGTAAAAGGTGCTGCGGTTAAGTATGTTGTAGCGGATAAAGCTTTATGGAATATTAGTTTTGTACAAGCTGGAAATGACCTAGAAATAATTAATAATAAAATATTGGAAGATACAACAAAAGTTAAAAATTTTCTTAAAAAATATCAATTAACAGAAGAAGAAATAAGTCTTGGACAACTTGATTTTGTTGATATGAATGCCAGAGAGTATAAAGATCCAAACCAAAAAAATAGATTTATAGTAACACAAACAATCTCTGTTGAAACTAATAATATTAATGCAGTAGATAGAGCTAGCAAAAATTTGTTAGAATTAATCTCTGAAAACGTTTATCTAGCATCATCTTATGGTGCAATGAAACCAGCTTATATCTTTACAAAACTAGATGATGTAAAAAATCAAATGATAGATGAGGCTACAATTAAAGCCAAAAGTGCTGCTGAACAATTTGCAAAAAATTCAAATGTAAAAGTTGGTAATATTAAGAGAGCAAATCAAGGTACGTTTGTTATAACTGGAAGAAATAAGGCTTCTCAGTATGACAACGATGAATTACATCAAAAAGATAAAGAAATTAGAGTTGTTTCAACGTTAGAATATTATTTGAAATAATTGCAATTTAACCATAAAAAGCCCTTTATTTATTAATGGGCTTTATTATTTTTTAAATCCTTGTGCTACAACGTATATTTCAACCGATTCCTTTCTTGAAGATTCTGGCTTAAAGTGTTTTACGGTTTTAAAATTTTGTTTCATATTTTTAAATAACTCGGGTTCTGTACCACCTTGAAAAACTTTTGCTATAAATGTACCGTCTTCTTTTAAAACTTTAAGCGCGAAATTATAAGCTTCCTCTACTAATGCTGATGTTCTTATATGGTCTATATTTTTATTTCCAGTTGTATTTGCTGCCATATCACTCATAACAACATTATATTTTTCACCACCAATTTCGTTTAAAATTATTTGTTCAGCCTCTGGTGCTAAAAAATCTTGCTTTATAAACTTAACGCCAGTCAAGGGTTGCATATCCAGTATATCTACGGCAAGTATATTGTCTTTTCCAACTTTTTGAGAAATAACCTGACTCCATCCACCAGGTGCTGAGCCTAAATCAAGAACCTTATAGTTTTTCTTAAAAATTTTAAATTTATTATCAATTTCTAATATTTTAAAACTGGCTCTTGATCTATAACCTTTTTGTTTTGCTAATGCTACAAATGGATCATTTAATTGCCTTTCCAACCATCGTGTTGAAGAAACTTTTCGTCTTCTTGCGGTCTTAATATTTTTTTTAGGTTGTTTAAAATCTCCAAGTATGTTCATAGTTTAAAAACGATTATTTTTCAATATATTGAACGTCTAAAATTTCATATTCTTTTATTCCAGCTGGTGTCTTTATTTCAATTTCATCACCTTTTTCTTTACCTATAAGTGATTTTCCAACCAGTGATTCTACAGCTAAAATACCTTTTGAAATATCAGATTCAAACTCACTTAACAATGTATATTGAACTTCTTTATCTGTATTTAAATCAAGCAACTTAACAGTGGCACCAAAATTTATTTTATCACCAGCAAAAGCTTTTATATCTACAACTTCTGCGTTAGCCAATCTTTCGGATAAGTTAGCAATCATTGCCTCTATTACCTTTTGTTTGTCTTTTGCGGTCGCATATTCTTCATTCTCACTCAAATCGCCCATTTCTATTGCGGCGCCAATTGCCTTGGAAACGGCTGGTCTCTCAACTGTAAGTAGGTGGTTTAATTCATCTTTCATTTTTTGGTGGCCTGCTTTTGTAATTTTAAATCTTTGCATATTTTTACCTTTATTTATTTTCAAATTACAATTATATACTTGAATAAAAAACAAAAATACTAATTTTCGCTACCATATTCACGAAAATTTTTATCCAAATTTACAATAATACTTCTATAAGTGTAAAACTTTGTTTTTTTTATTCAAGTTTTATTTTTGGAAAATATACGTACCAATAATTTTTGATTTATTTTTAAATTGTTGTAGCGTCAAACAATTAACATGAAATATTTTTTGTTATCCTTTATAAGGAGAGCTAGTAGCAAAACACCATCCTATTGCCCCCTTTATAATGAATAGAACTGACGCGAAATACTCTCTATTTATTCACCATTTTAAGGGGGAGCTGACGAAATCAATATATCCTCTCTCTTCCCCCCCTTAATAAGTTTAGAGTTAGTCAAAGACTGACAGGGGATGATTGATAACATTTATTTCGTTTTATTTTTTAATAAAACAAAACAAATAATTAAAAATTAAAAATTGAAAATAAAATATAAAGTCGAGGATTTGAATTTAAAAATTAAGAATTAAGAATTAAGAATTAAGAATTAAAAATTAAGAGTTATAATAATAATTAAGAATAGAATAATATATCTATTTAATAAATAAAATAATAATTAATAATACAATGCTACTACTACATATTATTAAATACTATAATCACACATTAAATATATTATTAATGTTATATAAATAATATAAACTATTATATATAAAAAAATATATAATCAATTAATAATTTTTTTATAAGAATTATAAATTAATATATTATAACATATTAATTTATAAATAATATATTAACATAAAAAACATAGTTTAAAACAATTAAAGTATTTAAAACCCCCCTTGCCCCCCTTATCAGGGGGGTGGAAGGGGAACTTATCATGGGTGGATGAGGAGAACTTATCAGGAGGAGTAAGGAGACTTTATCAGAAGAGGTAAGGAGACTTTATTAGAAGGATGGAATGAAGGGACCTTATCAGGGGGGATAGCCTACCTTAACATGGGGACGGGAGAGGTGATCCACCCTTATCAAGAGAGAAAAGAGTAAGGTTATTGTTTAGTTGTAAAAAGAAGTTTGCTTATTTTTATTTGACGACTTACAGGTGAAGTTTGTCGAAGGAACAACAAGGGCTAAACGTTGGAAAACTTGATGCTTGCATCAAAGTTTGACAACTTATGCCCGCAGTTTGCCGAAGGAGCAACAAGGGCTAAATGTTGGGTTTACAACTTATGCCCGCAGTTTGCCAGAGGAACAACGAACCCTAAATGTCAGACAATATGGAATGCTTGCATTCTAATTGGATGACTTACGGGCAAAGATGCAATAATTACAAGCTTATCATGCGATACTTAATAAAGATTTGCTGAATTGTTTGCGATATGTGTCTATTAAATTTATTGTAGCACTAATAACTAGCAAATTCATTTAATATTTTCCCAAACTAGTTTTATTTGATAATTTTTATTACATTTCTGAATTTTAAATTAGACTTACGATTGTAGATACTTGCAATATTTTCTATCAGTAAATAATTTTAGAATATCTTTTGTTAGAAAAATTTACGGTACAAAAAATAGAAGCATTTGCTTCTATTATTGAAATGGTCGGAGTGATAGGATTTGAACCTACGACCCACTGGTCCCAAGCCAGTTGCGCTACCAGGCTGCGCTACACTCCGTGAAAACTAAACACTTAATCTTTTTCTGCCTTTTGCTCTTCTAGCATTTATAACTTTTCTTCCACTAGCGGTAGCCATTCTAGCTCTAAAACCGTGTTTATTTTGTCTCTTAACCTTACTAGGTTGATATGTTCTCTTTGTTGTCATTCTCTAAATAAAATTTACTTAATGTACAAATTGTAAAATATATTTTTTATATTTCAAGCTTTTTCACAAACAAAAATAAAATTTTTCTTAATGCTAATACAATATTGAGAATATTGATATTATGTAAAAATAATAATATTAAATTCCAAATATTTTACCCAAAAAACCAAAAAATAATGAGTTATTTTCTTCTTTATAAGAATTATTATTGTATTTATTTTGTATAAACTTCATTATTCCCATACTTACAGAATATATTGGATTTTTAAGTTCTACTGCTAGATTTTTATCTTGTATTGTAAATTGTTCATTATATCCGATTCTTGTTTCTATATTTGTGATATTGTTTATAAACATATCTATTCCAGGTATTAATGATGTTCCACCGGTTAAAACAATATATTTGGCGGTATTTTCTAAATTATTTTCTTTTAATTTTGACATTGCTATTTGAGCAATTTCTGCAATTCTTGCTTTTGTAATATCATTAATAAGCCTAATGCTATTGTTTGCTACATTAAATTCATCATCATTATCAATATCAATCTTAATTAATTCGTCCTCATCCTTTTTTGATAATGAGAAATTTGCATTCATAACTTTAATTTTTTCAGCGATAGTTTGAGTTGTCTTTAAAATGGCGGAAATATCTTTGGTGATGTGTTCACCACCAATTGGAATATTGCTTTCAAATAAATATTTATCATTATAAACAAGACTCATATTTGTGCCACTATAACCAATATCAAGCAATAATACACCCAATTCTTTTTCATTATCTTCTAAAACCGATAAAGATGTAGCATATCCGTTTGAGACATAATTATTTATTTGAAGCATTATGCTATTGATGCAATCATTTATTTTATTAATATTTGATTTTTCTGTTGATAAAAGATGAAAGGTTATTTTTAAATCATCAGCAATTATATTATATGGTATTTCAACAATATTTCCATCTAACATATATTGTAATGGAATTAAATGAATGATCTCTTTTCCACCTTTTTTTAATATATTTTTGATGTCTCTTGAAAGCATAAAAATATCTTTACCTTTTACCTCTCTACTATTTAACTTTAAATCGCTATTTATAGTTGAAGATAAAATTTCTGATGTATTTATATTTACGGTTATACTTTGAATATTAAAACCAGCCATTCTTTCAGCTATTGATACAGTGGAAAGAATACTTTTTTCAGCTTCTTTTTTATTGATAATCTTACCAGCATATATTCCTCTGGATTGTTGATGTCCAACGCCTTTTATAAAGATTTTTCCAACAGCGTTAATATAACCTATTAAACAAACAATTTTATTGCTTCCTATATCTAAACTTGCAACTATTTGTTGTTGTTTTAAAGTCATTTTATCCTCATGTCAATTTTATCAATGTATAACTACTAACAAAAATACAAAGTCATAAAATTAAGTCAAGATAAAAAATAAATTATTTTTTTTATCTTTATTTTTTAAAAATAAGAAATATTATTTAAATAATACAAAAATTATTAGATTGAGAAATGAAGAATGCAATAACATTTATCAGATCCTTATTATTTTCATTATGTACACTTGCAACAAGTATACCTTTAAGTTTTGCTTTTATTATTTTTTGGTGCCCATTTTTTCCAAATAGAAGACGAAATTTTGATTTAGTTTCGGCTACTTGGTGTAGATTTATGCTTTTTATATTAAAATATACTGTTGGAATAAAAAGTAATATTATTGGACTGGAAAATATTAAAAAAGATAAGGCTTATATAATAGTGGGAAAACATGAATCAACTTGGGATACATTAATTATGCATACAATTATGAAACCAGCTCCTGTTTTCATATTAAAGAAAGAATTATTGATGGTGCCATTTTTTGGTTGGTGTTTAGCGTTGGCAAGCAAAATAGCAATAGATAGGGGTGGTGGTGCTGGCTCTATAAAAAAAATATTGAAAGAGGGAAAAGGATATATAAAAGAAGGTCATAATATCATAATTTTTCCACAAGGTACAAGAGTTCCACCAGAATCAAGTATTGAACAATATCCATATAAGACTGGATTTATTGCTTTGATAAAATCTATGGGCGCAGATATAATTCCTATGGCATTAAATTCTGGAAAATTATGGACAAAAAAGCAATTTTTGAAGCATTCCGGTACAATTACGATGGAATTTATGAGACCAATAAAATACGAAGAAATAAAAAATATGTCAAAAGAGGAATTGCTTGAAGTGATAGAGAAAGAAATTGAAACAAAATCACAAGAGCTTAATAAAATTAATTAATAACTTTATTTGAAAATGCCAAAGAAAAAACAAATAAGAAGGGTAATAAAAAACTCAAACCAAGAAGCAACTGTAGGAATAGAAATGAAATCTAAGAATAATATTACCACTTCAAAAAAATCAAAAATAATAATTAGTGATGAATTTTTGGATTGCATAACGGGTAATAAAATTATAGACATTAATTCTTTACCTAGAAGTAGATCTCTTTCTACTGATAGTTTAAAATCGTCGTCGAGTGAAACTTCTTATGATAAGCAAACAACGCCAGATAATACAAAAAGTAAAAAAGAATTATCTCAAGAAGAGAAAATGCGAAGATTTATAAAAAGGGTTGAAGAAGACACAGGAACAGTAGGAAGATCTTTATAAGCAAAGTTTAAGAGTATATAATGTGTTATGGTTGAGGTTTAGCGAATAAAAAATAAAACCTTAATGGAGCGAAACTATATTTGTTGTATAAATATTTAGATAGAATGTGGTGATTCTAACGAAACAATGTTGCGCAAGTATTTTAGTAGAATGGGGCACTTTCTAATAAAATAAACAAAAAATTTGTTGTAAATTTATTTAAAATCTATCATACAATCTTAATGTTATTTGAACATTTAGTCCACCAAGTGATTTTGATTTGCTAAAATTAATGATCCCATTATTTGCCAAAATTATATCTTTTGCAATGGAAAGTCCAAGACCAACTCCTTTATTGTCTATATTTCTTGATTTATCAGCTTTAAAAAATGGTTCGCATAATTTTTGCAATAATTTTCTTTCAACACCAGGACCATTATCATCTATGCTAATCATTATTTTTTTATCATTTGTTTTTATGAGTTTTATTAATGCTTTATTTCCGAATTTTAAAGCATTATCTGTTATGTTTTGCAAAACTCTTTTGAACGCTAATGGTTGAATTAAAACCAATTCATTTTCATTTATATCTTTTGTTTTTAGAGTTATATTTTTATTTATTTTTTTGTATTCTTTAAGAAATTTATTTATGTAGTTGTATATGTTTATGATTGACTTATCTTCATCATTTATATTTTTTGTAAATACTAAGTATTGATTAATAATGCTTTGCATGTAATTAATATCTTCTTCTAAATATATTTTGGAAGGTTCATCCATCATTTCCAATTCTAATTTCATTCTAGTTAATGGAGTTCGCAAATCATGGGAGATTCCAGCTAACATTATGGTTCTTTGATTAACAAATTTTTTAAGTCTTTTTTCCATTTCTATGAAAGATGTACTTAATTCTCTAATTTCTTTCGCTCCTGTTGGTTTAAATTTTGAATTTTTTTGATTTAATGAAAAATTAGCTATATGTTTTTTTAGCAATTTTATTGGTTTAAGTTGATTTTTCATAAAAATAATTGCTATTAATAAAGTTAAAAATGATATTGCTATGTTCCATATCATAAATATTTTTGCTGTTTTAACAATTAATTCTTTTTTGTTTACGTGAATTTCTAATACACCTTTTTCTTTTTGAATTGATATTATAAAATCATCATTTTTCTCTTTGACTGATATTGGATCTTTTATTAAATTTAGAAGGTTTGCAATAAAAAATTGTTGTTGATCGAAAAATAAAAAATTGTTTGTTTTTTTAATAATATCTCTATACTTTATTTTTTGATCTTTTTTAAAATACACTCTTAGGTTCTTATTTTCGTATTTTTCTTTGTTTTTATAATTATCATTAACAAAAACTATATTTTGTATAGTTATATTTGAAAGTTTTTTTATAACATTCTGCAAGTGTGTTTGATAAAAAACATAAGTTGAAACCAGTTGAACTATAAAGACTGGTAAGACTATTATTAATATGAATCTAGAAAATAATTTTTTTGGAAAATATTTTTTTATTTTCATAATTACAATTATTTGTTATTTGTTTTTCTTTTTATAAAAATTACAAAATCTTTCAATATTATCAAACCAATACCAATACAAATTAAGGAATCAGCTACGTTAAATGCCGGCCAATGATATTTTCCAAGATGAAAATCTAGAAAATCAAATACACCACCAAAAACCAATCTATCATATAAATTTCCAAGACCGCCGGCTACGATTGTTGCGTAAATAAAAATATCAGTATTATTTTTACTTTTGTACATTAAATAAAAAACATATGAAATAATTAGACCCGTAGCGATAGAAAGAATTATTTGTCCATATTGTAATTTATTAAATATACCAAAACTAACACCATAATTTATTACTTTGACTATATTTATATATTCATTAATCCTAATGTATGTATGGATGCCAGAAGTCTTCTCTATAATATTGTCAACCTTGCTGAAAGCTAATCTTTTTGTATAAATATCAAAAGCAACCAATAATAAAATGAAAAACATTGCCAAGAACAATATTTTTTTATTTTTTAAAAATTCTAATACTCTTTTCATATACTATAAAACCTTTGCTCCGTCAAATAAATTTGTAATATTTTCAATAAGTTCAGCATTATTTTCTTGCGATTTATTTTCAATTATTTGATTTTCTAAATTCTGTTTATTTAATACCTCGCTGAGTGTAGGTAATCTACTTCCATAACATACATTAACTATTATCATATCCATAATTTTCTTCGCATCAAAATTATTTTTTAATTCTGATTCACCTTTTAGTAGCAATTTCCAAACTCTTAGTAATGAACTTATATTTAATTTTTGTGAAGTATTTTTTATAATTTCCACTTGATCACTTGGTAAGTGTACGGTTTCAAAAAAATTATTTAAAGTTTTTGCCATAATCATATTGTGATTTACATTAAGCAAATCTTGCATTAATGCACCAATATCAAGAGAATATGAATAAATATTTTCAAATTGAGTTAGAGCTTTATTTACATCACCTTCAAGCATGCTTATGAATAGGTCATATATATTTTTCTTACTGCTTAAACCTAACATTTCTGAAACGCTTTTTTCCGTTAGGAGTTTCTCGTAATTATTATGACTTAAAGCTCTATCCAATAATGACAAGCTATCTCTTGCTGAACCTTCGGAAAAACTAGCTAAAATTGATAAAGCACCATCTTCTGCCTCATAACCTTCTTTTTTGCAAATATTAGAAATATGTTCTTTTATTTCATCAAAGCTTAATCTTCTTAAATCAAATCTTTGGCATCTAGATAAAATCGTAATTGGAACTTTCCTAATTTCTGTAGTAGCGAAAATAAATTTAATATATGCAGGTGGTTCTTCAAGCGTTTTTAATAAAGCATTAAAAGCACTTTTAGAAAGCATGTGAACTTCGTCTATTATAAAAATTTTATATCTGGAATTAACTGGACCATAGGCGGTACTTTCAATTATTTGTCTAATATCATCAACACCTGTATGGCTTGCAGCATCAAATTCTATAACATCTTGATCACAAGAGTTTGCAATAGCTTTGCAATGTTCACATTCACCGCAAGCGTTAATTGTTGCTCCATCGCTGTGTGAGCAATTTAAAGATTTTGCAATTAATCTAGCTGTTGTAGTTTTTCCAATACCTCTAATACCAGTTAATATAAAAGCATGATGTATTTTATTATTTTTTATTTCATTACTTAAAGTCTGAACTAATGCAGGTTGACCTACTAACTCGGAAAAATTTTGAGGTCTATATTTTCTTGCTAAAACTTGATATTGCTTTTCCATTATTTAAAAATTTTTACTACACTAAGAATTATAAAAAGCCAAAATAAAAAGTAAATACAAAAAATAATTTTATATTAACATAATGATTTTTTGGGAGTAAATTATCATTAAATATATTTTCATTTTGTATTTATTGGAATAAAAAATGCTAAAATATTTAATAATTTTAGACTGCTTTGTAATTGATAAAAACAATTAATAAAATTTTTTAAAAAATGCTTGCAAATAAAAAAACTTTCTTTAAAATGGTTAAGGGTATTCCACGATAGCTCAGCGGTAGAGCAGTTGACTGTTAATCAATTGGTCGCAGGTTCGATCCCTGCTCGTGGAGCCAGATAATCAAATTAATGAAATTTCTGTAATTTTTAGCTTTCTTTTATAATTTTGATGTTTATAGCTGTGTTTTTATGATTGTATTATAGCTATATTTCTTGTGATTGCATAATAATTATTATAAAAATCTTTGATAATTTTTATTAATTCTTATATTAATTCTATATGAAAAGCATCAATAAAATTGTTATTTTTTGTTGAATTATTATCCCATAATGCTCCAACTCTTATATTTATATTTAGTTCTTTTGCTTTTGCTAAAAATAAACCTATCACAATATAAATATCTCTTAATGGTTCTTTGTATCCTTCTTTACAACACATAATATCAATGGCCTTGCATTCACAATGTTTACTTTTAAGTGTTTTACTCTTGCCTTCATTATATAATTCTTTTTGCTTCATTCTGTCCCTAAAACCTTCCGTTATAGAAAAATCTATTGGTGAAATTTTAATTACTTCATGTGCTAATATATTAAGTTCCTTATAAACAGTATTAAGCAACTGTTCACTTTTTGTAGAAAATTTAAACATATATAAATAACAGTTTAACTTTTCTAATACTATATTATTTTTATGAGTAGTGGAAGGATATAATTTATTTTCTTATTCTTTGCATTGTTGTTGAATTGTCTGTTTTTAATTTTTTAAAATTATTAAAATCTTTGAGAGACATACCTTCTGCAAAATAATATCCAAAATCTTTTAGAAAAAGTTCTTTATCTTTGAAAATAAAAGGTTCATTTGAGCCTATTTTATATGTAATTCTTATTTTTAAAAAAGAATCTTGAACTACTGTAAAATATAAAAACATTTTTAATTTTTCTTTATTTTGTATATCAAAATATTCAAAAATGGTTTCATACATAGTAAAATTTTTATTAGATGGTGAATTAAAAATAATAATATTATTTTCCAATATTCTTGAATTTTGATAAGTTGTTAAAATAAATTGTCTTTCCTGATTATATATCTTTTTTATAATATTATTATCAATATCATCTGGAATTTTATCTATTGCATTATT
The DNA here is from genome assembly GCA_934747265.1 of uncultured Rickettsiales bacterium. Taxonomy (GTDB): domain Bacteria; phylum Pseudomonadota; class Alphaproteobacteria; order Rickettsiales; family UBA1997; genus CALXSC01. The sequence goes on along the minus strand of CAKVGI010000006.1, from coordinate 61,260 downwards.
ATAAGCAAAAACATCTATCCAATATCCTTTTCTAACTAAATTATTTTTATATCTTTTGGAATAACCTAGTCCATTTTTCATAATTTCAAAATCACTAACCTCATAAGTTGAAAACATATTGCCAATTTTATTTGGTAGTGTAGCAATTAGCATTGCAGAATTTGGGTTAAATACTCTTTTGGGATCTTTTTCTTTTAAATATTCTTCTCTTGATAGTAAAGTCATAAAAATTTCAGTATTTTTATCGTATTTTTTACAAGAACTAATAAAAATAATAAATATTAAAAATATGATTTTAAGCATGTTAAGTATTTATTTATATATATTTTATGTGTATAAAAATTGAAATAAAAATCAAGATAAATTATTTATAATATGAAAAAAAATAAAAATTTATTATATTGTTTTAAAAAAACTTTACTTTTTAAATAAATAAGATATTAGTTGTTATAAGTGATTTAATTTAGCAAATATGAATAAATTTTGTCTCTCTATTTTATTTTATTGTCTTGTTTGTTTTTCAGTACATGCTGAAATAATAGATAATATTATAGTAGATGAAAAGAAATTTGGAGATTGGACAATTTTGTGCGAAGAGGATGTTATGCTTGAAAATAGTAGTTGTAAGGTTTTTACAACATTTTATAGCGATACATCTTCGGTTTATATACAACCAAATAATAGGGTGGCAAATCAAGTGGTAATTATGATACCATCGGCCCTTGAAACAACGAATGTTAAGGTTAGAATAGATAAAAATCCACTTATTATTTCCGATATAATAGAAAAAAGAGCTAATTATGGAGTTATTCCATTTTCACCAACAGAACAAAAAATGATGCTAAATCAATTAAAAAATGGACAAAATATGTATATTAGGTTTACCGTTCGTGATTTAAAAGTTGCAAGCGGGATAAAGGAAATTACTGCTAAAATTTCTTTGGCAGAGTTTTCTAAATTACTTGTTTATTATGACTCAAAAATGTCTGATAAACAATAGTTTTATTAATAAATTAATAGGTTTAATATGACAAAAAAAATTGCTATTAATGGTTTTGGAAGAATTGGAAGATGTGTTTTGAGAGCATTTTTTGAAAATCCAGAAAAATATAAAGATTTAGAAGTTGTTGCTATTAATGATTTAGCTCCATTGGAAACAAATCTTTATTTATTAAAATACGATTCAGTTCATGGAACTTTTAAACACGATGCAAAAATTGAAGGCGATTCAATAGTTATTGATGGTAAAAAAATTAAAGTTGTTTCAGAAAGAGATGCAAATAATTTGCCTTGGAAAGAATTAAATGTTGATATAGTTTTAGAATGTACAGGTTTATTCTTAACAGCTGAATTAGCGCAACCACATATCAACGCTGGCGCTAAAAAAGTTATGATGTCAGCTCCTACAAAAACACCAGATCAAGTAAAAACAATAGTTTATGGTGTAAATGATAATCAATTAACAGCAGAGGATAAAATTATTTCTAATGCTTCATGTACAACAAACTGTTTAGCTCCTTTGGCTAAAATTTTGGATGCTGTATTTGGTATTGAAGAAGGTCATATGACAACAATTCACGCATATACAAACGATCAAAATATTTTGGATAAATCACATAGAGATATGAGAAGAGCAAGAGCTGGCGCTTTATCTATGATTCCTACTTCAACTGGTGCTGCAAAAGCTGTTGCTTTGGTATTACCTCAATTAAAAGGAAAATTGGATGGTGTTTCAATCAGAGTTCCAACCCCAGATGTATCTTTTGTTGATTTAAGTTTTGTATCAAAGAAAGAAACAACTGCTGAAGAGGTTAATAATGCAGTTAAAGAATATGCTTCACATGCAGATATGCGCGGTGTATTAGAAGTAATTACAGATCCAGTTGTATCTATTGATATGATGGGTAATCCACATAGTTCAAGCTTTGATGTATCACAAACAAAAGTTCTTAACAAAAAATTTGTAAGAGTTGGTGCTTGGTATGATAACGAATGGGGTTATTCTAACAGAATGTTAGATTTATGTACCATTTGGAAATAATATTTTACAGATATCACTATAAAATAGTCAATTCAATTTGAATTGACTATTTTTTTTAATATTATTAAGTGTTTATTATAGTGTTCTAGTGTTTTTAGCGTTGAAGATCCTTTGTTGCTCCTTGTGTTTTAAAAGGAAGTGGACTGTTATCAGCTTCTTTTTGATTGATACCAGAAAATGCTGATAATGATTTTGATATTTTGGATTTTGTTTCTTCTTCTTTTTGTTGTGTTGGCTTTGATATTTCTTCTTGTCTCTTTCTTTCTTCTTCTGCTACTATTGCTTTTTCTATATACTCATTGTCAATAGTACAACCAGGTATAATCCCTCCAATTCTTCCGAATTTTAATTCTGTAGCTCCTATGATTTTACCAAAAGGACGAAGTTGTATAGTACTAGCATCATCAGAAGTACTAATACAAATATTATAAATAATTCCTTTTAACTCTAGTATATCTTTAGAAACAATTTCCGTTATTACATCATCTTTCTTTATAATTGAATGTTCACGGTTCAAATTACTAAGATCAATAAACTCTATTTTATTGTTTTTTATTTTTGATAAGTGGTCTAAATCACTAGTATTAATATGTTCTATTTTTCCACCTTCTGTTACTTTATACAAATAATATTTCTTATCATTTTTATTAGCTTTAAGATAAACATCTTGTTTTACTTCTCCGCTATCATTAGCGTAAATAGTTACTAATCTTCTTGTTGCTTTTTCTTCCTCTTCTGCCTTTTTTATTTCATCTTGTGTAAAAATATTAACCAATTCAATTTTTTTTTCAAAATACTTTTTTTCCTCATTAAATACAGATTTTTTATGTCTAACTGTTCTATATTCTAATTTTGCAGCTTCTGTAACTTCATCATTTGATTTTTTTATAGTTCTAATATCATCAGAAGTACTAATATAAATATTATCATCTTCCATTAATGATAGACCATTTGTAAAATCAATTTTTATTGTTCCATCTTGTGTTGAACGATACATATGAACACTAGCGTCATATTTCAAATCATCAGTATTGATACGTTCCACTTTATCATCATCTGTTGCTTTATATAAATAATATTTTGTACCTTTATCATCTTTAAAATAAATATCTCCTTTTGTTTTTTCACCACCATCAGAATAAACGGATACAAATCTTTTTTCTTTTTCTTGTTTTCTTTTTTCTTCTATTGTTTTAATAATTTCTTCACTTTCAAAAATAAACTTACCATATTCTTTTTTTTCGGAGTTTAATCTTATGATATCATTGTCTTTCCTAATTTTATCAAAGTCTTTCCATGGAAGCTTTATTGGAATATTTCCATTTGGAAAAACTTCCGAAATAACCTCGGGTGGAATTAAATAACAGGAACCAACAGGATCAGAAAACGATCCAGACATCTTTACCTTTTCTTTTTCTTCTTCTGTTAGATTTAAAAAAACTCCATCTTTCATTAAAACGTAATATTCCGTGGTACCATCAATAAATTTAGGCATATACCTATTAGTACCATCACCATTTTTTATGACACAATTATGATCTATAAAAAATCCAGTTGGTTTTACTTCTTTCTCTTTTTTCCCTTCCCTTGATCTTGGTAAAGTTTCATTCTGTTCCATTTTTTTATTATTTTTTTGTTTGACATGACATGATTGTATTGCAAAATGGTTTAAAGTCAATAGAAAATTGCTAAATATGAGAAAAAAAGTTAGATTTTAATGAATTTCTGAATTTTAAAGCTTTATATTTTTCTTTTTATTTATCTTTCAATAAACTTTACTACTACTAAAAATACTTTTTTGTTTTCTGCGGTATAAGAGTCTCTTAATTTTTCTTTATGTTGAGGATACTTTTAATTCTACAATACTAAGAAAATATCCATTCATTTCTCTATGATAAGGGCTTCCCTATATTCCATCCCGATAAGAGATGTTCCCTCCATTTCCCCCCTGATAAGATCCCCTTGTTTTCTCTCTGGTAATAATGCTCTCTAATCCCCCCCTGATAAGCTCTCCTTCCATCACCCCCCTGATAAGGTCTTCTCATTCCCCCCCTGATAAGGGGGGCAAGGGGGGTTAAAATATTATTAAGTGTTTATTATAGTGTTCTAGTGTTTTTAGCGTTGAAGATCCTTTGTTGCTCCTTGTGTTTTAAAAGGAAGTGGACTGTTATCAGCTTCTTTTTGATTGATACCAGAAAATGCTGATAATGATTTTGATATTTTGGATTTTGATTCTTCTTCTTTTTGTTGTGTTGGCTTTACTATTTCTTCTTGTCTCTTTCTTTCTTCTTTTCTTTCTTGCGTTTTTATTTTTTCTTCCTCTTCTGCCTTTTTTATTTCATCTTGTGTAAAAATGTTAACAAATTCACTTTTTTCTTCAAACCACTCTGTTTCCTCATTAAATACAGATTTTTTATGTTCAACTGTTTCATATTCTAATTTTGTAGCTCCTGTAACTTTACCATTTGATTTTTTTATATTTCTAATATTACCAGAAGTACTAATATAAAAACTATAATTATCTTCCTTTTTTTCTTTCTCTTCCTCTTTACCTTTATTTTTATTTAATGATAGACCATTTTTAAAATCAATTTTCATTGTTCCATCTTGTAAAAAATGTGCGCAAACACTAGTGTCATATTTTAAATCATCAGTATTAATATGTTCTACTTTACTGTCTTCTGTTACTCTATATAAATAATATCTTTTATCACCATCTTTAAAATAAATATCTTTTTTTGTTTTTGCACCACCATCAGCATAAACGGATACAAATCTTTTCGCTGTTTCTTCTAATCCTTCCTTCTTTCTTTTTATTGCTTCAATACATTCATTCTCTGTAATAATAAGCTTATTATAAATAAATCCTTTTTCTTTATAGGGTTCTAATTGTATGATGTTATCGCTTTTGGTGATTTTATCAAAATCTTCCCATGAAAGTTTTTCTGGAATATTTTTATTTGGAAATGTTCTAGAAATAACTTCAGATGGAATTAAACAAAAGGAACCAACAGAATCAACACAATATTTTTCGAATTCTTTACATATCTTTGCGTTTTTTCTTTTTGCTAATTCTTCTGAATAAGTAATAAATATTCCATCGTTATATAAAACACAATATTCCGTGGTACCATCAGTAAATTTTAACATACATCCAATATTATCATTGTCATATTTTACAACACCATCAGGATCTAAAAAAAATCCAGTTGGTTTTACTTCTTTCTCTTTTTGTTGTACTAGCTTTGTTGTCTCTTCTTGCTTTTTTCTTTCTTCTTCTACCCTTTTTCTTGCCTCTTTCCTTTTCTTTTGTCTTTCCTTTTGTCTTGCTTCTCCTTCTGCTTTCCTTTTTGCTTCTTCTGCTTGTCTTCTTTCCTTTTTTTGTTTTCTTTTTTCTTCTATTGTTTTAATAATTTCTTCACTTTCAAAAATAAACTTACCATCTTTATCTTTTTTGCTAGATTCTAATTTTACGACGCCATTACCTTTTTTGATTTCCTCAAAGTCTTCCTGTGAAAGTTTTATTGGAATTCTATTTGAAAATTTTTCAAAAACAACTTTTGGTGGAACTAAACAATAAGAACCAATAGAAGTAAGAAAAATGTTAAACATCATTGTCTTTTCTTTTTCCGCTTTTTCTTTTGTAGAATAATAAAATTGTTTATTTTCTTCATCTAATATGTAATATTCTTTGGTACCATCAGTAAATTTGCGCATATGTTTTTCGATATTATCATATTTTTCGGTATTCTTATTAATCGGACCAATTATATTATTGTCAAATTCTATACTATTAGGGTCTATAAAAAATCCAGTCATTAGTGATATTGTTACTTTTTCTCTTAATCTTTTTTTCTTTTTTTCTATTGCATTAACGCATTCAGTCGCTGTAAAAACAAATCTACCAAATTCATCTTTTTTGCTGGATTTTAATTCTACGATGTCATTGCTTTTATTAATTTTATTAATGTATTCATTTGAAGGGCGCAATGGAATATCTCCATCTGGAAAAACTTCCAAAATAACATCAGATGGAACTAAATAACAGGAATCAAAAGAATCAGAAAGCGATCCAAACATCTTTACCTTTTCTTTTTCTTCTTCTGCTAGATTAAAAAAAACTCCATCTTGCGTTAAAACGTAATATTTCGTGGTACCATCAGTAAATTTCATCGCACATGCACCATTACCATTTTTTATGACACAATTAAGATCTAAAAAAAATTCAGCTGGTTCTGCTTCTTCCTCTTTTTTCTCTTCGCTTGATCTTAGCAAAGCTTCATCCTGTTCCATTTTTATCATTTTTGTTTTATATAAAATAATTGTATTGCAAAATGGGTTAAAGTCAATAAAAAATTGCTAAATATGAGAAAAAAGTTATATTTTAATGAATTTCTGAATTTTAAAGTTTTATATTTTTCTTTTTATTTCTTTTTTGTTGATAAGATTAATTGATGATTAATGAAGGATGGTAAAAAATGGGTGGGGATATTTAAAAATAGTTTGACTTATTTTAAATATTTTTTAATATTTAACTATAATTCATAAAATGAAAATAATGCATTTATTTGTTGGTTTAGGGAATATTGGGGAAGAGTATAATAATACAAGACATAATGTTGGATTTATAGTTGCTGATAAAATGATGAGGGAATATGGTTTTATTTATCAGAGCAAGAAATTTCATTCAGAAATTTTTACAGGAACTATAAATGGTGAGAAAGTTATTTTGATTAAACCACAAACATATATGAATAAATCTGGAATTGCTGTTTCAGAGGTATCAAAATTCTATAAAATACCACTACAAAATATTTATGTTTTTCAAGATGATATGGATTTAGCTCTTGGGAAAATGAGACTTAAAAATGGTTGTGGTTCGGCTGGACATAATGGAATTAAAAGTATAGATGAAATGATTGGTAAAAATTATAATAGGGTTAGAATTGGTATAGGGAGACCAAATTTTGATAATGATGTTATAAATTTTGTATTAAATAAATTTACAGAAGATGAAAGAGTAAAACTTGAAAATATATGTGATAGAATTGTAAGTAATGCAAATTTATTGATTACAAATAGAGATCTATTTTTGACTAATGTTTTAAAAAAATCTTAAAGTTTGAAATTATATAGAGATTTCATTGAAGTCTTTTGCTAATTTCTTATCTTTATCGTTTGGTTTTATGATATCTTGAAGTTCTTTTCTTCTTTCCTCTATTGCTTCTAATTCTTTGTCTACTTTTTCTGCCTTTTCTTTATGTTTTTCTTTTCTGGTCATTAAATCGTCTGTCCAATCAATTCTTCTTGTTAAAATAAATATTTTACTTCTTGGAAAAAATTGCCTGTCTATTTCCTCAAAATTATCAATATCTTTCTTTGTATCACCTATTAATATAATTTCCGTGTTTTTACTTATTTTGTATCCTCTATTTTTTAATTCCTCTGTTAATTTTTGTATTCTATCGGAATCTCTTTTGCAAGATAATTCATTACAGCCAAATATTAATTTATTTACTGTGAAATATTTTAAATATCCATACTTCTTATTGTCTAAATTAATGTATTCTATTAGTTCATTTTCAATAGAGCATTGTGGTCCACCTGTATTAATTATTATAAGTTCATCATTTTTATTGCTATGTTTTTGCATAAATGTTTTAAAAGAATCTTCTGGCCTAACACCCGTGATGTGAACATTATACATGGCAATTAGTGGATATAATATTTTATTGCAACAAAAACTCTTTAAATTATCATTTTCTTTAATGCTTGATAAATCTTCGTTTATTATACTAGCTATTTTCTCAGCTGTATGTTTGTTATTGTTTAAGACTGTAAAAAATTCAGATTTTTCAAAATTATTCCAATATTTTTTAAGTTGTTCTACATTTAAGGTAAAACTCTCATCTTTCACATATCTATCAAGTATATTATTACCTTTGCTTCTTTCTATTAATTTAATCTTTTCGTATATATCTTTGCCAAAAAATGCGATACAAAAATCTTCAATTACTTTTTCAATACCAAGCACTATTGTGTCATTATAATCCAAAACAAATAATTTATTTATTATTTGAGACATTTTTATAATAATATTAAGTTAAAAATATTATAAAATATATTTTTATGTTTGTAAAGAAAAAATTAATAAATTAAAAATTTTTATAAGAATATTTAATTACAATAATTTCTTTTAACTCTAAATATTAAAAAATAATGTAAAATATTTTAAAAAACATTTGATGTTTAAAAAAATAATTATAAGATTTGTGTAATTCAAAATGTTATTATGGAATGTTTAATTTTTTATTTACAATATTTGATATACCACTTATATTTATATTGATGATGTTGGTGTTTTCTTCTTTATTGTTTGTAAAAAATATATATAATGTTTTTTTGAGCTTGTTTGTTAGTATACTTTTAGTTATTTTTATAGCTTCAACTGTTATTGTTCAACAAATTCATTTAGGTGAGTTTTTGGTTATAAGTATATTTTTCTTGTTCGCTGTCATATTTTTTATTTTTAATTTGCACAATGATTATGATGATAATTATGTAAAAGATAAAACAAAAATTAATTTAAAGCTAAATCTATCTATTTTAACAATATTAATTATGTTTACAATAATAGGTTTAAATTTTTATAAAATTAATAAAACGCAAAGCGAATATGTAATTAGGGATAATGTTGAATTGAATAATTTTGATATAAAAAATTATAAAAGTTCTTATTCAAAACAGTATATTGAATATCAAGAAAATATAGCTTTACTAAATCAAAATAAAATTTTTCAAAAGTTAACCCATATAATTATATTATATGTATGTATGGTGATAGTTTTATACTTTTTTAATAGGGAGAACGAAGATGAAAGGTGATTTGATACTTAGAATGATGATGTCATTTTTTATACCGTTTTTACTCTTGTTTGGATTTTTTTCTATTACAAGTTATAGGGTTATGGGTTTTTATAGCTTTGCTGTATCTTTATTATATTTTTTGCTTGCTTATATTCTATCTTTTTTGAGACATAAAACTATTACTCCTAAAAATCTTGTAATTTTTAAAGCTTTTGGAAAAATATTATTGGGATTGTTTGTAATTTTTTTGATATATGTGTTAATGATTTTATTAAATTTTAATATACCTTTCATTTTATGAATATAATGGATTTTAGAATATTCGTGTCATTGTGTCTCCTATTTGTTATAGGGGTAGCTATGATAGTATTCTTTGTTAGAGAAAAACCGATTAAAAAAATGATGGATTTATCATTTGTTTATCTGTTGTTGATTACATTTATAATATATATACTGGTTATTAAAAATTTTGAAACTATATTATTTCCAATTTTTATTATAATTTTTATTAATTTTTTATTAACATTGATTACCGGAATAAGTATAGTAAATAATCTATTGGTAAAAAATAGATATTTGAAAGATGAAGATGAATTATATGATGATTACGATTATGATTATGATGACGATGATATGGAAGAAATAGAAGATGAAGAAAATAATATGGAAACAGAAGATACGAATGATGAAATAGATGAAACCAACCAGTATGAAGTCTTAGATGATGATAATGATGAGGATGAGGGGGATAATGAAGAATATGAGGAAGATGAAGATGAAGAATGGGAAGAAGAAGATGAAGAAGATGAGAATGCCGAAGAAGATGAGGACAACGAAAAGAAAAACGAGAAAAAAGATAGCGAAGATAAAGGCGAAAATGAAGAAGAAAATAATAGTATAGAAGAAATAAATGATAGCGATAAAGAAAAAAATATAGATAATGACGATGGCAAAATGGAAAATAAAATAGAAAATATAGATGTAGAGCCATTTAATGAAGAAAATGATGATGTAAATGATAATACAGACAATAAAGAAGGTATCATTGAATATAATATAAAGAATGATTCTCCAAGTATTGAAAATATAAAATTAAATGATAAAACTGATAGAGATAATATAGCTAAGAAAATTTTTGGAGATAAACAAAATAATACTGATTTTGACTTTGAAAAAGCGATACAGGGTTTAGATATTCAAGAAGACGAAGAAGATTTTGACAATGATGAAAAAATAAAAGAAAATGTTAATAAAATAAAAGAAAGAATAGAAGCTATAAAAAACGGAAAAAGAAATAACAACAAGAAGGAAGACGATGATAACGGATCTAATTAACTTGCCATATTGTTTTTTATTTATTCCATTGATATTTTCTGGTATAAATATATTACAAAATTATAAGGCTACAAATACAATTATAAGTATATCAGCTGTATCTTTTATATTAATGTTGAGTTTTTATTTAATACCAGAAATTCTTCCAAACGCTGTTATACAAAATAAAATTGACAATAATATATTGTTTTTGATGGGTGAGTTTAGGATAGATCTATCAACTCTATTGTTTATAATATTGATTTTTTTCACAAAGTTGATATTGTTTATGTTTTTTGATGATAGCATGATTTATACTAAAAAACTAAATTTCTTTTTTGCTATATATTTAATAAATTATTTTGCTATTTGCGGTATTTTAACAAGTAATAATATATTCAATATATACATTTATACTGAACTATATTCTTTCAGCTTATATAATTTAATGTCTGATTATAAACAAATTAGTTATACCAAAGTTGCTTATAAGTACTATAATTATGGCGTTTTGGGATCTATATTTTTTATGTTTTTTATTTTTATAGTGTTTTTTACGTTTGGCTCTGCTGATATAGATTTTATAATGCAAAATCTTTCTGTTGTTGAAAATAATTATATATATAATGCATCAATTTTTGTATTTTTAATCGCTTTATCGCTTAAATTTTTTTCGTTTAATTTTTATTTTTCTGGCGTATCAAAAGCGTCTGAGATAGCTAATTTATTATTTATAAATATTTTATTTTCAGATATTATTATAGGAATATATTTATTGTATAGATTTATTTTTACATTATTTGATATAAATACCATTTTTAATATTTTTCATGTGGATTTTTTATTTTATTTTATTGGCTCGGCTCTGGTTATTTATAATGCTTATAAAGTATATGAAAGAAAAAATCTTTTGCCTACGATTTATAGTTTTTCGTTGATAATGCTTGGTTATATTCTAATATTAATCGGCTTGAATAATCAATATAGCTTTATTGGTATTTTTTCATTTTTAATAAATCATACATTGATAGATTTTTTATTTTATATAATAGTTGCTTTGCTAATATATGTGTTTAAAAAATCAGATGTGCCTGTATTATATTCCTTCTATAATTACAGATATATAATATATTTTATACTTTTATCAAAGCTTGGTTTTCCAATAGCTTTTGGATTTAATTCTTCTTGGAATTATATTTTATCAACAATTATTAGCAAAAATTATTTTTTATTTATACCATTTTTAGTGGAAAAAGTAAGCATAATATTGCTGTTTAATAGATATTATTTTGTTTTTTATAAAGAAGTTCATGATGAGCATATATATTTATCTTTGGATAATAAAATTTCTATGAAGACAAATTATATGTTGGCTATTTTAATTATATTTTTATTAATACTTTTTGTCTCGTTTTCTGAGGGTATTATAAGTAATATTTTATTTGATTTTTTATCTAATGTAAGGTAATTGGTATGCAGTTTGTTTATAATTTTATATTCGCAATGATTTTAATAGTTCCTTTTATTGGATTATTAAATAGTTTTTTCACCAATGAAAATTTTGGACTACAAAAAAAAATAAATAATTTTACTTATGGGACTATTCTTGCGTTTTGTGTATTACTTGTAATTCTTTATTCTTTTAATGGTATAAATTATATAAGATTATTTTCAATTTCTAGAAATATACCTATAATTTTTTCCTCTGAACCGTTTAATTTATCTTTTGGTATAACTATGGCGGTTATGATTTTTTACTTAAATTATTTATTTCAAGATTCTTTCAATTTATTAAACTTATCTGATAAGTACGTTTTATATAACCAACAAATTGCTTGTTTGTATATATTATATATATTTTTGTCTTTTTCTCACGATATTGTTGTTAGTTTGTTATTGTATACTTTGGTGCTAATTTATTCTTACTTCTTAATAACAAATCCAGATTTAAAGGATTTTAGAAAAGATTATTCTATTGTTTTAACAATTAGTTTTATTTCAAGTATGATTTTTCTTTGCATTCTTGGATTTTATTTTATTTATAATGAAAACAATTTATTTACATTTCAAAATATATCAAAATTAGAAAATATTGAGATATATTGGCTGTTGGTTATTTTGTTTTTATTAATTTTAATTAATTTATCGGGGCCAATATACTTTGTATTTAAAGAAAAATTTTATTATGAAGATTTATTACCAATGCTTGTAATATTAATATTTCCTTTTATTATTTTTAATACATTTTTATTCACAAAAGTTTTGTATTATGTTTTTTATAATAATATTAGTAATGTTGGTTTATATTTTTACTACTCTGGATTTTTCCTTATAGTTATATTCTTATTGTTATTGTTTTTGAATTTTAAATATATAAAAAATGGTGTAAAATTTATTTTACTGTTTGGATTTTTAAATTTTATAATATTTTTCTCTCAATTTTTATTTCTTAATACAGCAGAAGAATTAGCAAAATTATACGTTAATTTCTTATTATTAGTTTTTGGAATTACAATTAGTATTCTTTCCTATTCGGCAGTGTTATTTGAATTATTAAAGTTAAATACTACAAGTATTGGAACAATTTACAAATATTCAAAATTAAAAGTTAATTTGTTTTTTATAGCTGAGTTTTTACCTATATTTATGAATTTTTATTCATTTTTAAGTTTGGATTTTAACAATTTTAATGTGTTATATTTTATTAATATGTTAGAATTATTTGTCTTATTGGGTGTTTATATTACCCATATCATAATTACCATAAGAAAAAAAACTAATAACATAGAGGAAGAAAAACAAATTATAAAAAAATTACAACAGGGCGGTGGTATAGTATCTAACTATAAGATACAAATGACATTAATTTCTGTTTTCTATACTTTATTTTCTTTTAGAAGTATGATAATTGATTTTATTTCATCTAATACTCATTGATAAAGTTTATATTTTTTTGAATATTGCTTTTAAAATGAATTGAAGAATTAGAGTAAGTTGTATAATTAATTACTGGTCTATTTTCAAAATATAAAAATATATGAGAAACTGGTAAAATTCCAGAATATAAACCCCAAGTTGGGTCTATTGCTCTCCAATCGCCGTTTGTGTAGACTAAATTCCAAGCGTGATTTTCAAATTTATTATTCGTTGTATTATAACTAATTCCAGAAACTATTACCGATGGTATTCCAACTGATCTTAATAAATCATTATATAATTGTGCATAATGTATACAAACGCCTTTCTTTTTTTCTAAAATTTCCTTTGTAGTTAAATCTTTTCCAACGTAATTTGTGTCATATTCAACATTTTTATTTACCCATTGAGCTAATATAACATATAATAATTCGTCTTCTTTTGTATTTTGTCTTATTTGGTAAATAATGTTCTGTAAATAATTAGATAAACTTCTATCTATTTTTAAATAATTTTGTGGATTTAATTTAATCCATATTTTGTTATCATAATCATTACTTAAAATGGCATCAACTTTTACCTGAAATAATGAATTATCAGCATTTCTGAAAGTTGTAATTATTGAATCTTGACTCTCTATTATTTTTGCAAAATTATTATTATAATTAGCTTCTACTATATATTTTTCAATTTTATTATTACCATTTTTAAAATATAATGGAATAATCATATCAAAGCTTGATATATTTTTGTTTGAACTTATTTCACTTAAAATTTCTACTTGCCATTTAGCTTTTTTTAAAGTCAAAAAGAAAAAGTCAGAAAATCCATTTTTTGGTACAGTACCTCTCCAAGTATAAGTACTGCCATTTTGTGTAAATTTTCTATTTAAAGAATAAACCGCCAGATTATTTGGTATATTTACAACTATATTACCATTGGCTCCACTCGCAAAATAAGGAATTGATACAAATTCGTCTCTAATATATTTTATTGTATTTTCATTATATATTCTATATTTAAATCTAAATTCAAATAAATCGCCGTTTACTGCATTGCCAAATTGAAATATTAATTCATTATTATTAAAAGATGTTTTATATTTTTTTCCAATTACCTTAGCTTCTAAAATATTAACTTTTAATCTTTTATCAAAAATATATCTCCATTCTTTATAATATTGATTATTACTTTCAAGGCTAATTCTAATCTTTATACTAGTCTCAACTTCTCTACCATAATCAGTAAAATTAATTTTTTCATTAAAATTAGTAATAATCATATTTGCAAATGCATTTTGATATGCAAAAAATAAAATTATAAAAGAAATTATTTTTACCATAATAAATAAATTTATTTTTTATAATAACCCACCACTACTTTGTTTAAAATCTATTTTTAAATGTTTATATGCATTTTGTGTAGCAATTCTACCTCTTGGCGTTTTATTTATAAAGCCTTGTTGTATTAAAAATGGCTCAATAGTATCTTCTATTGAATCTCTCTCTTCTGATAATCCAGCGGAAATTGTATCAATACCAACGGGACCACCATTGTAATTTTCTATTATAAATCTTAAATATCTAATATCGGAACTATCTAAGCCTATTTCATCAACATTTAATCTTTTTAATGCTAGTTTTACAATTTCTAAATCTATTTCTTGTTTTTTCGCTACTATTGCAAAATCTCTAACTCTTTTTAGTAATCTAATCGCTATTCTTGGTGTACCTCTTGATCTTCTAGCTATTTCATAGCTTCCTTCTTTTGATATTGAAATATTTAAAATGCTACAGTCTCTTTCTACTATTTTTTGTAATTCATCATATGAGTAAAAATTAAGTTTTAAAGGGATGCCAAATCTATCTCTTAATGGGTTGGATAACAATCCCAATCTAGTTGTTGCGCCAACTAATGTAAATTTTGGTAAATCTATTTTAATTGTTCTAGCGGCTGGACCTTCACCAATAATTATATCAAGTTTATAATCTTCCATTGCTGAATACAAAACCTCTTCAACTGATGTATGTAATCTGTGTATTTCGTCTATAAATAAAATATCATTCGGTTGCAAGTTTGTTAATATTGCGGCCAAATCGCCAGCTTTTGATATAATTGGACCAGATGTACCTTTAAAGCCAACACCCATTTCATGAGCTATAATTTGAGATAAAGTTGTTTTTCCTAGCCCCGGCGGACCATAAAACAATGTATGATCTAATGTCTCTTGCCTAATTTTTGCTGATTCTATAAATACTTTTAGGTTTTCTTTAATTTCATGTTGCCCTATAAAATCATTTAAATGCAACGGCCTTAAAGTATTTTCTAGCGAATCACCTTCATTTTTTTCTTTATTTTTTATTATTTCGTTCATTTCCTTCCTTTTTAATAAATTACGGAAAAATTAAAAAATCTTTGTAATACAGGTAAATATTTGAAAATTGTGGCAAAAATCACAGCAAGACTTAAAATTGCAGCTGGATATATAAAAATAATATTAAATATTTTGCTTTTATTTATAACTATTTTATCATTTGCTTGCGTTGCTCTTGGATTATTTTTATAAAACCTTGCTGGAATAAATAAATTATTTACTTCTTTTTCTTCTTCTCCATAGATTTTTATATTAAAATACAAGCCGTTCTCATTTCGTCTAATGTTAAATATTGATACATCTTTAAGATTAATTTCTCTGTCATTAAGAATTTCCTTTTTTATATTTGCTTCCGCCATAAAATTAGTGAGTTCTCTGCTTGTCATAAATAACCTTCTAAAAATTATTAATTCTCTTTAAAGCTTCTGTAATCAAACTTTCTAT
The DNA here is from genome assembly GCA_934747265.1 of uncultured Rickettsiales bacterium. Lineage (GTDB taxonomy): Bacteria > Pseudomonadota > Alphaproteobacteria > Rickettsiales > UBA1997 > CALXSC01. Next base: position 45,304 of record CAKVGI010000006.1, on the reverse strand, counting down.
TACAATATCTTCTCTTTCATTAAGAATACTTACAATAATATTATAGGCAACATTTTTTTGATATCCTAAATTTTCAAGTGCAGATAAAGCATCTTTAAGTCTTAAATCCTTATTATTACCATTTGTAGAAATACCTACCTTATTATTGTTGGTCAAATTTATATTTACACTACCAATATCAGTATTTCCAAGCATTTTTCTTATATTTTTCAACTCAATTATAATTCTTGATGCTATTTTTTGTCCGACACCAGGCGCTCTACAAAAAGCCTTTGAATCTTCGCTTTCTATGGCAATAAGCATTTCATCAGTATTTAATGTACCCATAATTTTTAATGCCATTTTATTTCCTATTCCATTTACTTTACATAATATTTCAAACCAGCTTTTTTCATAATCATTTAAAAAGCCAAATAAAGTAATAGCATCTTCTCTTACGATTGTTTCTATAACAAGAGAAATGGAACTTCCAACCTCCAAGCCAGATAAAGTTTTATTGGAACAAAATACCCTATAACCAACACCATTTACATCAAGAATTAAATATTCTTCATACACTGAATCAATAATACCTTTTAGCTTGCCAATCATAATATTTTTTTGTTTTAACAAGAAAAATATATATTAAATAAACAAATATTCAAGAAAAAAATAAAATAATTCAATATATTTTTGTTAAAACTTATTTTTTTATTATATTAAAAACTTCATTTTTAATTATTTTTATAATAATTCTTTACTTTTTATTAAAAAAGTGATATAATATTGATATATGACGTTTTGAGTTTTTATGAGAAAGAATGAAAGTTGTAAAATATTACCAAGTGGAATAAAACTTTTTGTAAATACCGTACCGGATGCAAAAAAGATTTATTCCAGTGTGATTTTTAAATGTGGTTCTGTTTATGAAACACCAGAAAAAAGTGGACTATCACATTTTTTAGAACATATGTTTTTTGAATTAGACCCAAGCATCAGTGCTGAAGAAATTAATAAAAAGGTCTGTGAGCTAATAGCTTATAAAAATGCCTATACTAGTGATCTTGATATTAAATTTGTAAATGTTGCAAGGAAATATAAATTTAAAGAATTATTTGCTCTTTTTGGTCATTTTGTAGAACATCTAAGTTTTATTGAAAATAAAAAAAATTTAGAATCACTAGAAAAACAAAGAAAAATAATAACCGAAGAAAAAAGATTAGAAGAAACAAGTTGGAGTAATGCATTATTTTTAAAAAAAAGAAAGACTATTTTTGCCAAAACCCCTTTTGAGAAGAATATTGTTGGAGAATATGAAACCATAAATAATATAAAATTAAAAGATTTAAAAGAGCATTATGAAAAATTTTTTATTCCAGAAAACATGAATATTATCATAACTGGAAATATAACACTCAAAGAGGCTGAAAAGCTTGTAAAACAATGTTTTGATGGTAGATTTTTGCAAAGAAGTAATAAGGAAACTTTACAAAGATTTAACAGTGCTGTATCATCTATAAAAAAGAATTTCAAAATAGATCGGCGAGCTAAGGTTTATTTTTATAAAAACGAAAACGCAAAAAAAGATGCTGTTGATATTGAACTTATTTCTGGTGGAATTGATTTTTTTGATGAAAAATTTGCTAGTTTAAATGTTTTAAAAGAGTTATTAAATAGAAAGCTTCGTAAAAAAATAAGAGAGAAAGAAAAAATTACATACTATGTAGAAAGCTATAGAAAAAAAATACTAGAAAATGATTTTTTTGTAATTAAATCAACAATTAAAGAAGAAAATATTGAAAAATTCTTAAATTGCGTAGCAGATGTATTTGCAAAAATATTACAAAAGGGAATATCTGAAAAGAAATTTAAGTTGTTCTTAGAGACAATAAAAGAAGATTATAAATGTATAAGTGATTCTAGGAATGTGTGTGCAAAACATGATGATTTTATATATAGAATACAAAAGACTGATTATAAAGGTATATTAAAAAATGATTATTTACGATCTAGATATGAAGGATTAAAGCCACAAGATTTAGTTGAATCTTTAAAAGAAATTTTAAAAACTGAACCAATGTTAACAATATTTGGTAAAAAATATACCAAGAAAATAGACGAACAAAAATTAAAACAGATGTTCAGCATTGAATCTTTAATGCAAAGAGATTATAAAGCTGAAAAAATTGACTCAATTTATGTAAATAATCAAGCAATAGAAAAAGATAATTATTTCTCATCATCGCAAATGCAAACGCCAAAATCTTCTTCATTATTACAATCAAAATTAAATGCAACGTATTCAGAGCAAGAAGAAACAAGTAAGTCAAAAGAAGTAAGTAAACCAAAAGAAATTTCTAATGTAATCAAAAATATATTAGCAACAAGATCCAATGGAAATACAAATAGAGCTTGTTTAACAAGATAAAAAAGGTAATCAAAAGATTACCAATTTTTTTATCTGATTTTTTTTCTATATCTTATTAATATACCAATATACAAAATTAGAACTCCTAATATTGGAATAAAGAATCCATCATTACCAAATTTTTGCATAGAAATTCCAATTAACAATGAGGATAAGAACATTCCAGCGGAACCAAATACCCACAAGGACGAATTAGCTGATAACATTCCACTTTTTTTATAATGGTTATTTAAAATTGATGAACAAGAAATATTAATTGTAGAAATTCCAGATCCCAATATAAATAAAAGCATATATGATATTGCTCTATTTGAAATTGCGAATTTAAGTGATAACCAAGAAATTATACAAACAAATACGGATGATATCATAACTAGGTAATGTTTTTTTGTTTTATCAAGAATAAAACCGACTGGATAGTTAATAAAATAACCAGATATTGAGAAAAAAGTTATAAAAAGGGCACTTTGAGCCGTTGTATAACCATTGGATAATGCATAAAAAATTCCAAAAACAAACAAAGCTTGTCTTAAAAAATTCATTATAAAATATGATACATTAACCATAGGCAAAACCACAAAATGTCTCATTAAATTTAATCTAGCTTTCTTTTCTATTTTTAATTTATAGTTTCTAAATTTCCAAAAGAACCCAGCGCTAATTAATACAAAAGAAAAATCAAGAATAAAAGATAAATAGCTTTCTATTCCAAATATATCAACAAGTAATGAACCGCAACTTATACCTGCAATATAAGACAAAGCCAATAAAGATATTATTCTAGAACGTTGAGCATCCGTTGTTATCATGTTGATTACAGATTCAAGAACAGCTCTGAACGCAACTATTCCTATACCGTAAGAACCCATGCAAACAAAAAAGCCAAAAGTTGAGCTTACTGTTTTGAAGAACAAAAGCGGTAAACCATAGAAAAATAATATCATTATAGCGGATAATACAATACCAATTTTTTTAGTTATACTTGGCAAAGAACAAAGAATAACCATTCCAACTAATATTTTTACATTATCCATATAACCAACCAAAGAACTACTAATATCATTAGCTTTAAACAATGATTGGGTTAAGATTGATGTCATACTTATAACTATTGAATAAGCAAACATAGACATCATTAGAAACATCTGCTCCTTAGACAGATTTAATCTTTTCATATTTTAGTTATTTTTATTTAGTACTAATTAAAATAGTAAAAAATATTTTCTAAAAAAATCAAGAAAAAAAGAAAAATTTATAAATATTTTTTAATACAATCACAGATAGAAGTTTCTATTATTTTTATCATGAAAAAATCAGAATTTATTAATCTTTATAATAATACAAGATAATTTCTATATTTTTGTTGCATTTTGTAAAAAATATAATACAATTAGTAGATGTATAAAATTATAAACAAAAAGAGTGGCATTAACTGGACTTGATTATTTAACTTTGTTAATAATGTTATTTTTTACATTATTGGGTTTTGTTAGAGGATTTATTGGTGAGTTATCCTCTTTAATTAGTTGGGTTAGTGCTAGTATTATAACCGCAATATTTCAACAAAGTTTAAGTTCGGTTATATACGAAAAAATTCACAGTTATACAATTTCTAATTTTTTGGGTGGAGGTATAATTTTTGTTGTATCGGTCATTATGATATCAATATTAACAACAAAAATTAGTGGTAAAATAACGACTAAATTTCCATATTCTATTAATGCAACACTAGGAATATTTTTTGGATTTTTAAAAGGTTTTTTAATATCATCTCTGATATTTTTAGTAATAATGAAATTATTTGTTAATGATTTTGAGGAGCTTAAAGATAGTAATAAACCAAAATGGTTAGAAAATGCAAAAATGTATAATATGTTAAGTTTTGGGGCGTATTTAATATCTCCAATTAATGATATATTATTTGATAAAATGGAACAACATTATAATAATTTAGAAGATAAAAAACACATACAAAATGTTGATGATTTACGAAGATATAATGAACAGAATAATCTTAATGAAGAAGAACAGAAAAAAAATAATAAAGAAGAAAATAATTCTGGATACGAAAAAGAACAAATGGAAAAATTAAATTATTTGATTGAAAATTTGTAGTCTTTAACATATATTTCTTTATAAGAAATAGCTATTTTTGATAAAAAGAAGGTTTAAAGTACGTAGATTTTGTTATAATTCATAAAACTTTTAATATAAACTAAAAAAATACTAATATGTGTGAGTATTACTAACTTTAATGGACTTTTAAATATTAAATTATAATATACCAATTAAAATATAAATATTACGGTAGTTATGAAATGATTCATTTATTCTTTATTTGTTAGGTAAAATATAATGAAGTCAATAATAAAATGAAGTTAACGTAAAGAACCTTTCCTTATTCCACTTTGTAAGGAAAAAACTAGTCGTGGAATACCCCTTCTTTACCAAATTTTGTAAGGGGAAAGGCTAACAAAGTCAATATATTCCATCTTTGCCTCCTTGTAAGAGGGAAGTTAATCGTAGAATATTCTCTCTCTTCGCCCCCCTTCGTAAGGGGGGAGCTGACGAAGTCAATGTATCCCCTCCCCGCCCCCCCTGATAAGGGGGGAGTCAGTCGTAGACTGACAGGGGGGTTGATGGTATTTGTTTTATAATAAAACAAATGGATAATTGAAAATTAAAAATTAAAAAATATAAAATTAAGGATTTAAGATTTAAAATTAAAAACATTAAATCAAGTATATTAAATTTAAAATTAATAATTTAAAATAAAGAACAAAGAATAATAAAATATAACAAAAAATAATAAATATATTGCATATTAAACAATTATGATATAAATAAATGTAATTTAATGTAATCAGGTAATTTAAAACCCCCCTTACCCCCCTTATCAGGGGGGATTGGAGGGTATCCATTAACAGGAAATGGAATAGAGGGAATATATCCTTATCAGTGAGGAAAAAATAATGAGTCTTTAATAAATTATATTAAAATAAAAATTAAACAATATATATAAAACTAACAATACTAATATTCTCATATAACATAATCAACTTGAAAAATATAATATTATAGTTTACAATTATATCATATGTATTAATCATTTTTTAGTATTTTATAATGATAATAATAAAAATGAACAATAATAAAGCTTTTTCACTTATAGAATTATCTATTGTTCTTATAATAATTGGATTATTGGTGGCTGGTATTACTGGTGGACAGAGTTTGATTTATAATGCAAAAATAAATGGCACTATGACAGAAATTCAAAATTTTAAACAAGGAATATTTGCATTTAAAGCTTTAAAAAATAGATTACCTGGTGATTTAAAAAATAATAATCAAATTGGTTTACATGCTGATCAAATATATGATAATAATACATTTGGTGGTGATTTTACAACTAATAAATGTGGTTTACCAATGACTAGACATGGTCCGCAAGTTGAACTATATCTCGCCAAAATTACCGATTTTAAGCCACAAACACCTGACTGTGGTGGCGGAGTTATAGAATGGTCGTATGGTATGTTACCAAGTAAGAATTTTAAGCATTTAGGTTTTGAGGTTTATTTTAATAATCAAACTAAAATTGAATATAATAATTTTGATTATGGGCAGCATTTTATAAGAATGCACAGAGGCGTTGGTAAAAAAACTATACCATTTTATGCGAAAGATGGCTATAATATTGATAAAAAATTTGATGATGGTAAACCATTGAGTGGTAAAATAATAGCTTCCAATGTTAATGATAAACATACAGAAGACGAATATGGAAAAATGGAAAAATTAACAGCGATAGCTTTGCAGGCAGGTTTTTAATATTTTAAAATGATATAAATTTTTTTAATTTTTGATATTAAAATCTATTGACAATTAAAAAAGCCGATAATATAATTTCTATATGGGGACTTAGCTCAGTTGGCTAGAGCATCTGCCTTGCACGCAGAGGGTCGAGAGTTCGAATCTCTTAGTCTCCACCATTTAATTTCAATATAGTAAAAATCTAATAATTTTATCTTTTTAAGTTGTCATGAGAGATTTAACCGTAAAATTTCTAAAAGAAGAACAAAAAGAACGAGTAATAAGAAATATAGAACAGGTTAAGGATTATTTCTTACAAAAATGTGAAAATAATTGCAAGGATACAACTGAATACGAATACGAAAAGGAAATTTTATTTTTAATAAAATATTCTGTATCATTAAAATTTATGGTAAAATATTTCAATGTTCCAAGCGAACATATTAAAAAAATTGCTACAAAACATAGATGTTATTCTCAACTTTTATCTAATTTTACAGAAAATATAAATGCTAGATGTTTCAGTAAAAATCAAATATTAAGAAGCTGTGAAGAATTTAATTATATATGTCCAATGTGTTTTAAACCACTAGATATTACAAACATTCATACTTTAACTGGACATCATATACAACCATTCGCACGTGGAGGCAAAACAACAAAAGATAATTGTTTACCTTTGCATGTTCATTGTCATTTTGATGACTTTAAACTATTGCATTCTGCATTATTTAATTCAGAAGATCCAATCTATTCAGCTAAATATTTTAATTCACTTAAAGCAAAATTGCAAAATGAAAAATCTGGAATTGATTTTATATTAAAAAATTATTGCAAATAATGTAGTTTGGCTGTATGAGCTTAATAATGGAATGCTTAGTTTTTTTGTTTCTTTTTATTAAAGTGTTATTTCTTTATATATACGTTAATAATATTTAAATATTGTATCGTTTTTTATATAGAACTTAATTATCATATTTCCAATATATATATTTTATCAAATATAAACCATATTCTAATCCATATATTACTTTATTATATCTTTTGTTATTTTTAGTAAATTTCGGATATAAAATATCTAGATTTCTACGAAATATATTTTCCTTATTTCCTACACTAAGAATAACCTTTATCCACTATATCAAGGGCATATTAGGGATACTCTCTATTCCCTCTTGTTAATAAAGAACCCACATCACCACTTCTGATAAGAAAGGTGAAGGAGTTAAATATTAATTGTTTTTAAATTATATTTAATATATTATTATTCTTAATTCTAAATTATTAATTTTAAATTTAAACTTTATATTTTCAATTTTAATTATTTATTTGTTTTATTTTATAATAAAACAAATAAATGGTTATCAATCACCTTACAAAGAGTGATAAAAAATATTTTAGTCAATTTTTTAGCACTACAATAATTAAAATTAAACAAAAAATTATCAGTACACATAATATCAATAATAAAACTTGTAAAAAATAAAAATATTTATTATTATTTTGATAGCTAATGTAATATGTATGTTTGAAATGAACAATAATAAGACAAAAAAACAGAATACTACTAGTAAAAATATAGCATCAAGTGAATTAAAAAATGATGTTAATAAAGTTGAAAATAAAAATGCAGAAGAGCAAAAAAAGAAATTTGTTTTAAATTATTCTAAATTTTCAGTTGTATTTGCTGTTATAATTTTAGCGATTGTGCTTTTTATTAAATTTTATAATTTTGGTAATAAGAAAGATAAGGACGTAAAGGATATTAATACAAACACAAGAGATTATAAGAATAATAGTTTGGAGGTTAAAAATCTTCAAGACAATATATATGATTTGGAACAAAAGTTGTCTTATGATAATGAATATATAAGGTCTCTTGAAACAAAAATTAAAGGGTTGGAAAATCTTGTTGAGGAGCAAAATAATAAGGTGAATATTAAAATTGTGAATGCTGTAAAAATATTAATTGATATACAAAATAGTATTGAAAATGGTAAGAATTATAGCGGTTTATTGGCTGATTTAGAAAATATTAATGGAATTGATATTATGAATAATGATATTGATGTTCTAAAAAAATATGAACAAAATATAGTAAATATTACAAATATATCAAAGACATTTAGTGAAGAATCAAAGATTTTTCTAAAAGATTATAATATATTGAAAAAAAGTAATAATATATTTGCTAAGTTTGTTTCTAATTTTGTTGCAATTAGAAAAATCAATAATCCGTCAGAAAATTCGCCAGATAAATTTATATTTGATGCTGAAAATTTGTTAAATATTAAAAATTATAATGAGGCTTTGCAATTACTTGAGGAAAATACGGATTATATAAAATATTTTAGACAAACCGTGGAGGATGTAAAAATTTATGTATTAGTAAATAATACTATAAATAAAATGATTAATAATTTAGCAAATAGAGAGTATGATTAAGAAAATATTATTTATAGCATTTATATTATTTATATCAATTTCTATTGATAAAATATTAAGTTTTGATAGTGAAGTGATTATAAAAACAACAGATTATGAAATAATCACTAGTATTGGCTTTTTATTATTTTTAACAGCAAGTATAATCTTATTGTGCTATTTTTGTTTTTATATTTTAAATACTATATTTTATCCAAATTTGAATAAATATAAGAAAAAACAAGCTAAATGTGAGCAGAAATTTAATGAATATATAAATTTAATAACAGAAGGATTTATATTTAAAGCTACAAAAAATACGAAAGAAGCATTTTCTAGGCTAAAAAAAGCCAATAAAATATTTCAGGAAACGAATTTGTCAAAATTATTAGAATCTCAGATTTTTTATATGAAAGGTGATTTTGATAAATCTGAAAAAAAATTTAAAGAAATAAAAAATAAAGCTATAAATCTTGATTTTATTACGTTGACAGAAAAACTTAAATCAGCAAAAAATAATAATGATTTAGAAAAAATTCAAGAATATGCTGAAAAAATAATCAAAATGGAACCAACAAATAGCGATGCTTTAAATTCTCTTTTATATTCATATACAAAGCAAAAAGAATGGGAAAAAGCAAATAAGATTCTAGATATTTCTTTAAAAATTGGACTAATTACAGAAACAAAATCAAAAGAACATGTATTATTTTTGTACACTGCATTGGGAAAATATTATTATGATAATCAAGAATTTTTTAAAGCAAAGACAGTATTGAGAAAAGCTTATAAGATTGATGCATACTATATTCAAGCAACTATTTTGTTGATTGAAACTTATATAACTCTTGGTAAAAGATTGAAGGCGATAGATTTAATTAAAAAAACTTGGAAAAATAATCCTAATCCAAAATTAGCAACGCTTTATTTTTCATTGCTATCAACAAAAGAAGCTGATTCAATTAAACCTTATAAAATCTTATATAGTTTAAATACAAAAAGTTTTGAGGGCAATTTATTTATGGCAATGGGTTATTTGAAAGAAAAAATATATTCAAAAGCTAGAAAATATGCAAAATTAGCTGGCGAAATAAATGAAACGAAGACATTGTATGAATTTATACTTCAAATAGAACAGGAAGATGGCGGTAGTTCCGCTATCATTAGTAATATCAAACAAAAACTTTTAAAACTAAAAGATTCTTGCTGGAAGTGTAGTATTTGTAATAGGGAATATATAAAATGGCAACCAGAATGTAATAATTGTGGAAGTCTAGATTCTCTAAAATGGAAGGAATAATATGAATAAAATTGATGAATTTTTTATAAAAAATCCGCCAGTTTTTAAAGCTGGTGCGATATCAGAAAAAGATTTACCAATAAATAATATAAAAGAAATTGCTTTTATAGGAAGGTCAAATGTTGGAAAATCTAGTCTAATAAATGCAATTACAAATTCTAAAATAGCGATAGTTTCAAAAACGCCTGGCAGAACAAAACAATTAAATTTTTTTCAAATAAAAGACAAATTGACAATAGTTGATATGCCTGGATATGGATATGCAAAAGCTAGTAGAAATGAAGTTGAAAATTGGAATAATTTAATTTTTAATTATTTATTAAGTCGGAGAAATTTAGAAAGGGTTTTTTTGCTAATAGATAGTAGACATGGTCTTAAAGAAAACGATGAGGAAATGATGAATATTTTGGATAGTCGCGGAATATTGTATCAAATTATTTTAACAAAGATAGACGAAATTAAACCAACTGAACTACAAGTTAAAGTTGAAAATATGAATGACACTTTTAAAAAACATCCAGCTTTGTTTAATGAAGTATTATTTGCAAGTAGTAAGGAGAATTTGGGTATAAGTCAAATTAGAGAGACAATATTTGACATTGTAAAACCATATTAAAAGAGTAGATATGGTTTAAAAATTTATGGATTTTTTAATAGAGTAGGGCAGTGAATATATTCTTATTTACCATCATCTTTAATTAAAATTTCTCTTTTTCCGGTATTACCAGGGCTACTTAAAATTCCATCGCGTTCCATTTCTTCAATAATATTTGCTGCTTTATTGTATCCAATTCTTAATTGTCTTTGAATATAGCTAATGCTACATTTTCTATCTCTTTTGATTATATTTAATGCTTGTTGGTATAAATTTTTTTCGCCATCAATTTCATCTAAACCACTATTAGAACCACTACTTACATCATCGCTACTAAATTCATCATCATTTTTAAGGACTTCATCAACATAATTTGGCTTAAATTCTTGTGATTTAATAAAATTGACGATTTTTTCAACTTCATCATCAGAGACAAATGGACCATGCGCTCTAATAATCTTTCCACCGCCTGCCATAAATAGCATATCACCCATACCCAATAATTGTTCAGCCCCTTGTTCTCCTAAAATGGTTCTACTATCAATTTTTGAAACAACCTGAAAACTCATACGAGTTGGGAAATTAGCTTTAATAACACCAGTAATAACATCAACCGATGGTCTTTGTGTTGCCATAATTATATGAATACCTGCCGCCCTAGCTTTTTGTGCAATTCTTTGAATAGAAGCTTCAATTTCTTTTCCTGCTGTAATCATTAAATCCGCCATCTCATCAACGATTACAACAATGTAAGGCATTTCTTTTTCTTCAATTTCTTTCTCTTCATAAATTGGTTCATCCGTTTCACTATCAAAACCAACTTGCACTCTTCTTGTTAATTTTGTTCCATTTTTAATTGCATTATTTAGCTTTTCGTTATAACCAGCAATATTTCTAACACCTAAACTGGCCATAATTCTATATCTATCTTCCATTTCTCTGCATACCCACTTTAAGGCTGTTATAGCTTTTAAAGGTTCCGTAACAACTGGTGTTAAGAGGTGCGGTATTCCCTCATAAACGGACAATTCAAGCATTTTGGGATCAATCATTATGAATTTGCATTGATCGGGTGTCATTTTATAGAGTAAAGACGTAATCATAGTATTTATAGCAACAGATTTTCCAGAACCAGTTGTACCAGCTACTAATAAATGTGGCATTTTTGCTAAATCTGCAATTACAGCCTCGCCAGCAATATCACTACCTATAATTATTGGTAATTGTGCTTTGCTATTTCTATACTCATTTGACTCCAATAAATCTCTTATAAAAATTGTTTCTCTTTGTTTATTAGGTAATTCAACACCCATAGCATTTTTTCCTGGTATAACTGAAATTCTAGCAGATGTAGCACTCATTGATCTAGCTATATCATCGGCAAGCCCGATTACTCTTGAAGATTTTGTTCCTGCTGATGGCTCAAACTCATGCAAAGTGATAATTGGACCAGCTTTTACACTAATCATTTCACCCTTCACACCAAAATCTTTTAATACGCTAATTAATTTTTTTGATTGTTCCAATAATTCATCTCTTGAAATAGAAATTTTGTTTTTATTGTTATTTTTATTTAACAAGGAAATATTTGGTAATATGTATTTATCTTGTTTTTCTGTTTTTGTTTTGATTTTCTCTATATTTTCTTTATTTTTTTTCTTTTCTTCCTTTTTATTTTCATTTTTAATAAAAAGACTAAATAATTTTTTTTCTTCTTTTTGTGGTAAAATATCGTTTGAAGTGCTATCTTCTCCAATTGTTTCCTTATCTTCTTCATCTTCCTCTTCAACTAAAACATATTCACCTTTATTTTTTGTAAATATATTTCTTAACGAAAGTCTGAAAGATTTAGTAGTGAATAATTTAAAGAAAAATTTAATGCCATTTAAAATAAATTTTATAATACTTTTGCATAATCTGTATATTTTTGCCGTTTTAACCAACCACCAATTTTTTCTAATATCTATAAAATATGATAAAGATATAAGAAAAATTATTAAACATAGAGTTATTATGGAATACTGTGGAGCATCATAATATACAGATTCAGAGAAAAACTTTCCCAAAATACCACCACACTTACCAAATTCACAATATTTACAAGCAAGCAAATTATCAAAAATAATTGATGACGATATTAAGATGCCAAAAAATGACAAAAATTTTTGTAATTTATTATATATTATTTTGTTTAAAATAATTTTAATTCCCAAAATAAAAAATACTAATCCAATCAATACAGATACCATACCAATTAATTGAACTAGTAGATCGGCAAAATACGAACCAAATACGCCTAGATAATTATGTATTTCTTTATGCGTTGAAATATTATTGAAAGATGGATCGTTTTCACTATATGAAAATACAGAAACAAAAATAGTAATTGAAACCAGTATCCAAAATATTCCAAATAAATAATTTTTGGTTCTTAAAAAAGTAGTAAGTTTGCTGTTTTTAAATTTCATAATATTATTTTTCAAAGTTTATATAATAATAAAAAATCCTACTTTAAAATCAATAAATATTTATAATTTTATTTGGTATTGTTAGCCTTTAATGTGCTTACATTTTTATAAATAAGTTATTGATAATATCTTGTTCTAATCTATGCTTGGTGATACCCTACATCATTTTATGCTAATGTGTACTCCTTCATCCACCATGATAAGGGGTGTCTCTATATTTCCCCTATGCTAAGTTTCTCTAAGACCCCTACCATGATAAGGATACTCTCTGTCCTCCCTGATAAGAGATATTCCTCCCACCTCCTGATAAGGATGCCTCTGTTAAGGGGTGCAATTCTATCACCCTTGATAAGGATACCCTCCATCCCCCCCTGATAAAGTCCTCTCATCCCCCCTGATAAGGGGGGTAAGGGGGCTTTCATAAATTATAGCTCTTAAAGTTTCTCCTCTCATCCCCCCCCCTGATAAGGGGGGTAAGGGGGGTTTAAATTATCTGATTACATTAAATTACAATTATTATTTATATTATAAATAAAATAAATAACATTGTTTAATATGTAATATACTTTATTATTCTTAATTCTTAATTCTTAATTTAAGATTCCAAACTTTATATTCATTTTCAATTTTCATTTTTAATTTTCATTTTTAATTTTCAATTATTCATTTGTTTTATTATAAAACAAAATGAATGTTATCAACCCCCCTGTCAGTCTACGACTGACTCCCCCCTTATCAGGGGGGCGGGGAGGGGATACATTGACTACATCAGCTCCCCCCTTACGAAGGAGGGCAGGGAGGGGATACATTGACTACATCAGCCCCCCCTTACGAAGGAGGGCAGGGAGGGGATACATTGACTACATCAGCTCCACCTTACAAAGGAGGGCAGATGAGAAGCGCTCTACGACTGACTCCCACCTTACGAAGGGGGCGGGGTAGGTATTGACTTCGCCAGCTTCCCCTTTACAAAGGGGGACGAAAGAAAAGATGTTCTACGACCGACCCATTACAAAGTGGGGCAAGAAGATGGTGTTCTACGACTGATTTTCTCTTTACAATGTGGTAGGAGAGAGGTTATTTAGCATCAACTCTTCTATAAGGAGTGATAGAGAGAAGTAATGACTTCATTAACTCTCTCTTATTAAAATGAACAAAGAGGATATATTTTTAATTTTATTATTATTTAAAAAGAGTTGATTAGGATTTACAATAAAGACAACGGGAAAACAAACCAAACAGAAAAAATAAAAGAGATTTGACAATAAATATTTTTTTGATTTAATTTAGAAAAATATATAATAGGCAGTATTATTTATAAAAATTTTTGTTTTTTGTAAATAAAAATCTTGACTTTAAAATAATTAGTACTTATCATTTTAAATATGCAATCTGATATCTGTATTGTTTGATTGAAGATGTATATTCTTTTTGAGTTCGTAGCTCAGTAGGTAGAGCACATGACTTTTAATCATGTTGTCGCGGGTTCGATTCCCGCCGGACTCACCAGTGTCTTAGAAATCTTTATTTTTTATTGAGTGGTGTCTATCTGTTTATTATGTCATTAAATTATATTATTGAAAATATTGTGTTGTTATTTTGGCATTTAATACATTGTAATCTTTAATATAAATATAATATATAAAATAAAGTAAGAATTTTAATACTAATGTTTTTTGTATTATAAATACTATTTTTAGATTTTTCCATTATAAAAATAAATTGTATAATATAAATAAAATAGTTAATGAATAAAATGAAAGGGCTTTACGCCCAATCATTATTTATTTATTTTTTTTAAAGTTGGGAAAAATAATACGTCTTTAATATTTGGTGTTGATGTCATAAACATTACCAATCTATCAATACCAATTCCAACGCCTCCCAATGGTGGCATACCGATTTCTAATGCATGGACAAAATTTTCATCCATAGGCATTGCTTCTGCATCAAATCCTCTATTTTCCTCTTGTTTTTTTAATCTATTATATTGATCTATTGGATCATTTAATTCAGAATAAGAATTTGCAAGCTCAACACATCCAGCAAATAATTCAAATCTTTCTACCAATTCACTATTTTTTCTGTGTGTTTTTGTTAGAGGTGAAGATTCTAATGGATAGTCTATTACAAATGTTGGTTGAATTAAATGCTGTTCGCATGTTATTTCAAATAATTGCAGTAATAATTCACCCTTGCTTTTCTTTTCTTCTATTTCTTCTCCATATTTTCGTATTTCTTTAATTAAATCGTTTTTGGTTATTATTTCTGGATCTATTTTTGCATACTCTCTCAAACCGTCATAAACGCTTAATCTTTTAAATGGAGCCTTAAAATCAACCTCCATATCTTTGTATTTAATTACTGTTGATCCATTATTTACTTTCTTTACAATTGTTTCAAGTAGTTCTTCTATATTTTTCATCTGATCATTGTAATCGCTGTAAGCTTCATACCACTCAATCATTGTAAACTCTGGATTGTGAGTTGTATCTATACCTTCATTTCTGAAATTTCTGCCAATTTCATAAACTTTTTCATAACCGCCAACAATAAGTCTTTTTAAATACGTTTCAACACTTATTCTTAAATATAATGTCATATCTAATGCATTATGATGAGTTGTAAATGGTTCAGCGCTTGCGCCACCATAAATTGGTTGTAGAATAGGCGTTTCAACTTCTAAAAATCCTTTTTCATCCAAAAATTGCCTAATAGTTGAAATAATTAAACTTCTCTTTTTAAAATTTTCCCGAGTTTCTAAATCCATAGCCAAATCAATGAATCTTTGCCTATATTTTAACTCTGTATCAGTCAATCCATGAAATTTTTCTGGTAAATTTGCTATTGATTTTGATAATAATTTTACGCTTTTGCAATGTAGACTTAATTCGCCTTTATGAGTTCTAAAAACATATCCTTCAATACCTATAAAATCACCAATATCAAGCAATGGTAATAATTTTTGATCAGTTTCACTTAATTCTGGTTTGGATAAATAAATTTGTATTTTTCCATCTTCATCATAAACATCGAGAAACATGGCTTTACCCATATCTCTTCTAAGCATTAATCTGCCAGCTATTTTATATACTTTATCTTCTAACTTTTCGCCAGCTTGCAAATAATCATAAGTTTCTTTTAGTTTTTTTGAATTTATATCTTTCTTATAATTATGTGGATATGGCTCAATACCAGCATCCATTAATGCTTTTAATTTATTAAGTTTTTGTTCGTCTGCCGTGCTAGAAACTTTTGTATAATCAACTATATTTTCCATTGCAAAATTTTTTATTAATAAAACAATATCATTATTGAATTTAAAAATAAAAAATCAAGCAAATAAACAATAAAATTAATATTTATACTATTTTTTAAATTTTGTTATAGCAACCAAAATAGCGGAAGCGCCAACTAAAATATAAATAATTTTTGAAAATATTGTAGCACCAAAACAGAATGATACTAAGTTGAAATTCAATAAACCAATAAGTCCCCAATTTAAACCACCAATAATGAGTAAAATCATAGCAATAGCATATATTGTATTTTTTGACATAACAACTACCATTATATTATTTATAATAAATACCACCAAAAGTATAGTAATAAATGTTTTTTAATCTGTCAAGAGTTATTTTGAGTATTACTGTTTTTTAAAGAACATTTCTTTTTATCATTCCTGTAAACTCTTACAATCTTCTGTTATTGGAAAGTGTAAAAAAAATATATAACTGACTGGAAATTAAATTGACAAATCCAATAAACAAATATAATATAAAATAAATACAAATATATAAGCTAATAAACAATATATTTATCTGGAATTTGTTTGTTCTTGTTCAGTTTTTCTTGCAACAATAGGCGTTGTATCATCTGGTGTTGTTATTGATGATAAATTATGTAATGTTGCCTTTTGCTTATTATTTTGTTTTTTATTATCTAGTGATTCATCATTGGTCGATATATCGCTTAATGTTTCTAAATTTTCTGGTTTTTGATGTTCGCTTTGTTTTTTTTCAGTTTTTTCTATTCCTTTTTCTAATCCTTTTTTTGCAAGCTCTGATGTTGCGCTTACTAATTTACTTGTGTGTTTTAATAAAGTAGAACCAGCCCATAAAAGACCATTTAAAACTATTGCTGTATTTGTAGCCATTTTTTCACTACTTATTTTAATTTTTTCATTTTCTATATCTTTTTTATCCTTTGGATTATCGGAATTATTTTCTTCTAAAACTTTAATCTTTTCCTCTCTTTCTTTTAACGCCTTTTCCTTTTCTTTTATATTTTCTTTTATATTTATTTCTTCATTAATATCAGCTTTTTTATTTTTTGCAAAATTATCATTCATTTCAGCAAACTTATTAGTTGCTTTTGCTATTTTATCGAAGGACCAAGATAAACCTTTACCAAATTTAACCATTGCTGTTTTAAACTTATTTTCTTTTTTATTATTTTCTTCCATACCTAAAACAATTATTAATCTATATTAATTATATAACATATTTATTAAAAAATCAAAGAAAATATTGTAAAAATAAAATTAAATTATATTTTATTAGTTAGTTCATTAATTTTTATTATTTTGTTAGAAAATTTAAGTATAAATAACATTGTTTTAATAGATAAACTTAATGTTCAATTAAGTAATGGGTTGTGTGTTTTAACTGGTGAAACTGGTTCTGGAAAATCAATTTTATTGGATGCTCTCGGTTTAGCTATTGGTTATAGGTCAAATAGTAGATTATTAAGAAATGGCGAAAACTCTGGCTCTGTTGTAGCTACATTTAATATAAAAAATAACAAAGCTTGCAAAAATTTATTAAAAGAAATGGATATTGAATTTGATGATGAGATAATAATTAGAAGGATTTTGTATAGTGATGGAAGGAGCAAAGCTTTTATTGACGATGTTCAAGTAACACAGAATTTTTTACAACATTTTGGTGAAACATTGATTGAAATACATGGACAAAATGAACAGATAGGCTTATTAAATTCTTCAAATCATAGAGAAATACTTGATAATTTTGGCAATTTAATACAAAAAAGAAGTGTCGTTTCTGAGATTTTTGAGAAAATGAAGACGTCTGAAAATAAATTGAAAGATTTATTAGAACAAAAAGACAATATAGAAAAAGAACAAGATTATTTAAAGCATATAATAAACGAAATTGAATCTTTAAATTTGCATGCAAATGAAGAACAAGAACTGACAGAAAAAAGAATATTAATGATGAACAAGGAAAAAGTTCTTAATTTATTAAATGATATTAAAGAAAGCCTTGATGGGCAATATAATATAGAAAAAGGAATTTCATCCGCTCAACACACAATATCAAGAGGCGTAGCACTTGGTGAAAATTTGCTTGAAAATGGAAAAAATGCTTTTGAGGATATTATAGAAAATCTAGAACAAGCAAGTATTAATATTAATGAAGCATTATCAAAAATTGATGAAATTTATAATAATCTTGGGTTTGATAATAATACGCTTGAATCTGTTGAGGAAAGATTATTTGCTATAAGAGGTTTAGCTAGAAAATTAAATATTCAACCAGATCTAATATTGGATTTAAAAGTTGAACTAGACGAGAAATTATCTAATTTGGAGAATCAAGAGGTTATTATTGGAGATTTAGAAAAAGAAGTCAGAGAATTAAAAAATAATTTTTTATCAAAAGCAAAAGAACTAAGTGAATTAAGAAAAGAGACGGCTAAAAAGTTATCAAAAGAATTGATTAATGAATTAATTCCTTTAAAAATGGAAAAAACCGTTTTTGATGTTGAATTTAAAGAATTAGATGAAAATAATTGGAATAAATATGGAATTGATGGAGTGAGATTTATTGCAACTACAAACCCCGGAATGCCTATGAATGAATTGTCAAAAATAGCTTCTGGCGGTGAATTGTCAAGATTTATGCTTGCTTTAAAAGTTGTTTTATCGAAAGTCAATTCAGTTCCAACAATGATTTTTGATGAAATAGATACTGGAATAAGCGGCGCTGTTGCGGAAGCTGTTGGTGAAAGATTAAAGAAGCTTGGACAATCATTACAGGTTTTAGTTGTGACTCATCATGCACAAGTTGCATCGAAAGGTAATTATCATTTAAAAGTAAGAAAAGAGCAAAAAGACAGTAAAACAAATACATTAGTTGAAGTATTGACTGATAAAAACAGAATTAATGAAATCGCAAGAATGTTTTCTGGTGAGATAATTACTGATGATGCCCTAAAAGTTGCAGAAAAAATGCTGACATCATCATATTAATTAAAGATATAAGGTATAATTTTTTTAAAATTATCAATTATTTCTTGGATGGAATTTGTTGTAATCTTTTAACAATCTATTCTTATCAATTTTTGTGTATATTTGCGTTGTTGATAGACTTTTATGTCCTAATAATTCTTGTATACTTCTTAAATCAGCACCGTTTTCTAAGAGATGTGTTGCAAATGAATGCCTTAAAGCATGTGGTGTAATTTCGTTAGATAAATCAAGCATTGTTCTTATATTTTGTATTAATTTTTGAAATAATGTAGTTGAATATTTCAATCCTCTTGCAGATTTAAATAAATAGTCATCTGGCATAATTGTATAAGGACAATCCTTTATGTAAATATTTACACGATTGATAATAATTGGCAATAATGGTAAATTTCTCATTTTATTTCCTTTACCAATTATTGTTATGGAATCTTTATTTTGAAAAAATTGCCTTCTAGTTAAATTAAAAGCTTCCGAAATTCTAAGACCACACCCGTATATTAAGGTACAAATCGCTATGTCTCTTTCGGCTTGCCAATTATCTTTATGCATATCATAAATACAATCCATTATTTTATCTATATTCACTTTATCTATTGCGCGAGGAATTGATTTTTTTACCTTTGGATTTTTCATAATACCAATAATTGTATTGTTTTTCTTTTTTACCTTAGATAAATATTTATAAAAGCTTTTTACGGCCGATAATTCTCTTGACATTGAGGAATTTTCGTAATTTTTTGCTTTTTTATAACTTAACCAAGATCTAAAATCGCTATGTTTTAATTTAGCTAGATTTTCTAGCGTTGGTTCAATTTTTAGCTTATTTTCAACAAAAAATAAAAAATCGCTTAAATCGTTTCTATAAGAGATTATTGTATTTTTTGAGTCTCCTTTTTCTACGCTTAAATATAATAAAAAATCACTAATTAAATTTTGCATATTTCACTTTTTTATATATATAAATAGCGGAGTTTCTCCCCAAGCCACTTTTACCAGTTTTGCATTTAATAATTCAAAACTATCAGAATTATCAAATTTATGTATCAATGATAAAATAATTGTATCTTTCTTTAAATTATCAAATTTATGTTCAATTTGTCTCCTAATTTCTTCATTTTTTGTTGGACAGCAAAATAATATTAGATCCGCATCGCTAAAATCAATATTTA
The DNA here is from genome assembly GCA_934747265.1 of uncultured Rickettsiales bacterium. Classification (GTDB taxonomy): domain Bacteria; phylum Pseudomonadota; class Alphaproteobacteria; order Rickettsiales; family UBA1997; genus CALXSC01. The sequence goes on along the minus strand of CAKVGI010000006.1, from coordinate 24,851 downwards.
AAATATTATCATGGATAAAATTAACTTTATTTTCTGCTTGTTTATCTATATTGCATAATCTGTTTTTTGCTACTATTGATGTTTCGTATAAACTATCCAATAATTCAACGCCAACACATTTATCAAAATTTCCAGTTAAATAGCTACTAATAACAGCATTTCCAATACCTGAACCTAAATCGTAAAATATTTTTTTTGCTGAGATATAATCACTCAGTGGAGGTAAAACATATAGAGCATAAAGGAGTTCCAAGGATACTTCACCATACAAAATATCTCTAAAAATTTTATTATCTTTTTTATTTTCTCTTTCTAATAGACTAATACCATAACCGTTTATATCTTTAAAAATCTTATCATATAAAGGTTTTATTTCTTCATATTTTTTCATATGTATATTTTCTATAATTCCCATCTTGATTTAATTGATAAAATCTTACTATTATCATATTTGTTTATTCTGTATTTTTCAAGTCCAGCCCAAGCTATCATTGCGCCATTATCCGTGCATAATTTTAGAGGTGGTGTTATTATTTTATATTCATAATTTTTACAAAAATCTATCATATTATTTTTAATATACTGGTTTGCAGAAACTCCGCCAGCAAATATTAATTTATTTAACCTTATATTTTTATTTTCTAAATATTCTACAGTATTTTTGAATCTATCTTTCAAAATATCAACTATTGTTTTTTGAAAACTTGCAGAAATATCCATTTTTTCTTTTTTTGTTAGTTTTTTATAAGTATTTCTATAATCATAAGGTTCGGATGTTAATTTTTCTATTTCTCGTCTTACAGCGGTTTTTAGCCCAGAAAAAGAAAAGTTTAAGTTATTCTCTTTACTTCTTCCTTTTCCAACGGCATCAATTAACGGTTTTACAAACTTAAATCTTGTCTCATCACCTTCTTTTGCTAATTGTTCTATTTTTGGCCCACCTGGATATTCTAATCCAAGCATCTGTGCCACTTTGTCAAAACATTCGCCTAAACTATCATCTATTGTATCACCAATTTTTTCATATTCTCCGACATCCTTTGCAAGTAATATTTGAGAATGTCCTCCTGATATTAAAAATATAAGAAAAGGAAAATCTAAGTCGTGTGTTAGTCTTGATGTTAAAATATGACCTTCTAAATGATTTACTGGTACAAATGGTTTATTTAATACACTTGATAAAGTTTGCGCTGTTAATGCGCCGACTATTAACCCCCCCATTAAGCCTGGACCGCAAGTTGCTGAAATCGCATCTATATCATTAAAATTACTGTTTGCATCTTGTAATGCTTTTAAAACAGTCTTTTCTATAACATCCAAGTGATTTCTAGAAGCAACTTCTGGAACAACTCCACCAAATTCTTTATGTATATCAATTTGAGACACAACCACATTTGATAGAATATTTTTATTCTCATCAACTATTGCAACCGCCGTCTCATCACAACTACTTTCTATCCCTAATACTTTCATAATTATTTTGCCTGTAATCTTGGAATAATAATGCTTGGTTGCTGTATTTTTAAACCAAATTCTATATTTTTATCTAATTCACTAAAAGGAACAGTTTCCTCAAAATCAATACCAATTTCCTTTAATATTTTCTTTGATAAATATGGGCAAACTGGTTGTAATAAAATAGCAATATTTTTTACCGTATTAATAATGGAGTATAAAGCCTCATTCATTTCAGTGAATTTTTCTTCTTTTTTTAATGTCCAAGGAGCTTTTTCATCCATATATTTATTTGCATCCTCAGCAAGTTCTATGACAGAAGAAACATATTTATTAAAATCAAAATCGTTAATATATTTTTCATAATCAGCACTTGATATTTTTTTGGAAATTATATCAAAGTTTTCAACTTTTGGTATTTCGCAATTACAATTTTTATAAATCATATCAAGCGTTCTTTTCGCGAGATTTCCAACTTTATTTGCTAAGTCGGAATTGATTTTTTCTATCAATTTACCTCTTGAATAATCACCATCATTACCAAAAGTAATAAATGTAATTAAATAATATTTAAAATAATCTCTTGCCGTCTCGTAATTTATTTTATACGTCTCACTTAACCAATTTAATTCGTTTAATGGAATAATTGCATTACCCAAAGATTTAGAGATTTTAAGTCCTTCATTTGTCAGCCAACCATGTGCAAAAATATTCGTTGGTAATATTTTTGCAATATTTTCTGGTAGTTCTGCCATATTTTTTACTTCTTCTCTTGTATAATTAAAGGCAATCAGAAAAGCTGGCCAATAAACAGCATGAGGTCTTAAAATATCTTTTCCAACTAAATGAATTTTTTTAGTTGCATCAATCCAATATTTTTTATAATCTTCACTAGATGGACAACCTAAGGCTGAAATATAGTTAAATAAAGCATCAAACCATACATAAATTATATGTTTTTCTTTTTGTGTAATATTTGTTTTCCATTGATCATTCTCGTCTAAAAGGTTATTTTTATCTTCATCGCAAGCAATTTTTATTCCCCATTCAAAAGTGTTTCTTGAAACTGATAAATCTCTTAAATAATCTTTTTTTGGCATTTTGCCACTTTCGTAATCTTTAATTGTTAATCCACTTACAAATGAAATTACCTCAGTTTTTTTGCCATATGGCCGTATAAGATTTGGATACTTTTTATAAACTTTTAAAAGTATATCTTGAAATTCACTTAATCTAAAAAAATAGCTTTCTTCCTCTTTCCATTCGGCTTCTTTACCGAGTTCGGTTCTCATTTTTCCGTTTTCATCTTTTATCAATTCATCTTCACTATAATAAGCTTCATCACTAACACAATACCATCCAGAATATTTACCTTTGTAAATCCATCCATTTTGTACCATTTTTCGCCATACATTCTGAATAAATTTTTTATGATATGGCATTGTTGTTCTTATAAAATTATCATTTAACGCCTCAAAGTAATCTGGTTTAAAATCCATTATATTAATTAAATCTCTGAATTTTGACGAAATTCTGTCAACAAACTGTTGTGGATCTTCATTATTTTTTTCTGCTGATTGTTGAATTTTTTGACCATGCTCATCGGTTCCTGTTAAAAATTTAGCATCATAACCATTTAATTTATAAAATTTAGACAAAAAATCAGCATGAAGTGTTGTATAAGCACTACCAACATGTGGATCGGAATTTACATAATAAATTGGAGTTGTAATATAAAAAGTTTTCATTATGATAAATATTTTTCTTATTAATATAAGAATATAAATAAAAAAATATAATTCAATAAAAAGTTTATTATTCAAATTATGAAATTAGCGAAATAAAAAATAAAACTAATTATATTTTAATAAGTTCTCCTTCTAATAATTTCATATTTGCTTTATTGATTTTTACCTTAATAATCTTTCCAATTAAATCTTGTTTATCTGTATTTATCAAAACAGTTTGCAAATATGGACTTCGTCCAAAATATGTTCCATCATTTCTATCAGAAAGACTTTCAACTAAAACATCAAGTTCCTGTCCGTTTTTATTTTTATTAAAGTCCGCCTGCTGTTTTTCCAATAAATCTTGTAAAATATCAAGTCTTTGAGCCTTGATTTCTTCTGGTATCTGGTTTGGCATTTTTTCACCAGCTGTACCGGGTCTAATACTATATTTAAAAGAAAAAGCTGTTGCATAGTTTACTTTTTTACATATTTCAAGTGTTTCTTCAAAATCTTTATCGGTTTCACCAGCAAAACCAACTATAAAATCACTTGATATTGCAATATCTGGTCTTGATTTTCTTAATTTGTCAACAACATCCAAATATTGTTCTGCGGTATATTTCCTATTCATAGCCTTCAATATTTTATTTGAACCGCTTTGAATAGGTAAATGAATAAACGGCATCAATTTAGCTATATCTCTATGTGCATCAATTAAAGCTTGATTTACTTGACTTGGATAGCTTGTCATATATCTAATTCTTTCTATACCATCAATTTTTGATACTTCATATATTAAATCAGCTAAATCTTTTCCATCAAAATGATAATTGTCAACATTTTGTCCTAAAAGTGTAATCTCTTTTACACCTTCATCACTCAAAACTTTTGCTTCATTTATTATTTGATTAAAATCCCTTGAATATTCTCTACCCCTTGTAAATGGAACAATACAGTAAGAACAAAATTTATCGCAACCTTCTTGAACTGCTATCATTTCACTAACACCTTTTACACCTCTATTTTGCGGTAATGTTGCGAATTTTTCTTCTGCTAAAAAATCAAGTTTAACACCACCATTTGACTTTACTAATTCTGGCAATTTATGATAGCTGGATGGTCCTACAACAATGTCAACCATCTTCATCCTTTTTTTAATTTCTTCACTAGCACTTTGAGCTACGCAACCAGCAACAACAATAATAGAATTAGGTTTTCTAATCAAATTCATTCTACCCAATTCCGAAAAAAGTTTTTCTTTTGCTTTTTCTCTGATACTACATGTATTTACAATTATTAAATCAGCGTCTTCAATTTTATCTGTTTCTTCATAGCCTTCATTTTTCATTATATCAACCATTCTAGATGAATCGTAAACATTCATCTGGCAACCAAAGCTTTTTGAATATACTTTTTTCATTTTATTAAAATTAATTTACTAGAAATAATTTAAAAATAACTTAATTATAATATCAAGAAAAATATATTGTTATCTTGTTTTTCTATAAAAAATATCTATATATAAAATATGTGTAAAAAATCCAATTAAAATGTCAGAAAATAAAGAAAAATTTGAGTTTGGTGTTGAAATAAAAAAAATTTTAAAATTAATGATACATTCATTGTATACAAATAAAGACGTTGCAGTTAGAGAACTTATATCAAATGCATCTGATGCTTGTGATAAATTGAGATATAAAGCGATACAGGATGACAGTCTTTTGGGCGACGATAAAGAATTAAAAATTAAAATTGAAATAGATAAAGAAAAGAGAACAATTTCAATTATTGATAATGGTATTGGTATGGACAGGGCAGAGTTAATCTCTCAATTAGGAACAATAGCAAAATCAGGAACAGAAACTTTTCTTAAAAAATTAGGAAACGATGATGCTAAAAATGTGCAATTAATTGGTCAGTTTGGTGTTGGTTTTTATTCTGCCTTTATGATTGCAGATAAAGTTGAAGTTATTTCAAGAAAAGCTGGCAAGAAAAAAGTTAATAAATGGATTTCTGATGGTGATGGAAGCTATACAGTTGAAGAAGTAAACGAGGAATATCCAAGAGGTACAAGGGTTATTTTATATTTGAAAAAAGATCAAGATGATTTTTTGGATAAAATATATTTGGGAAATATAATAAAATTATATTCGGATCATATTAATGTTCCGGTTGAATTACAAATGGATGATGGTCATTTTAAGGTTATGAATAAGGGTTCCGCTTTATGGACTAGACCTAAAAATGAAATTACAAAGGAACAATATCAAGAATTTTATACTCATGTTTCTCATATGCCTGGTGAACCATTTTTGATTTTACACAATAAAGCAGAAGGTATAGTTGAATTTACAAATTTAATTTTTATACCAGATAGAAAACCTATGGATTTATACTTACCGGAAAGAGAATCTAGAATTAAGTTATATGTTAAAAGAGTATTTATTACTGATGACGCAGTACAATTATTGCCTCCTTTTTTAAGATTTGCAAGAGGTATAGTCGATTCCGAAGATTTACCTTTAAATATTAATAGAGAAAGTTTACAATATAATAATTTGGTTGAAAAAATAAAAAAATCCTTAACAAAAAGAATTTTGAGTGAGTTAGAGAAAAAAATGAATAGTGATCCAGAGGAGTACAAAAAATTTTGGGAAAATTTTGGACCAGTTATAAAAGAAGGTTTATGTGAAGGAAGTATTTATAATACGGAAATATTAAGCATATGCAAGTTTTATTCAAGTAAATCACCAGACAAATTAACAACTTTAAGTGAATATATTGATAGAATGTTGCCAAAACAAGAAAATATATTCTATATTACTGGCGATTCTGTTCAAGCTCTTGAAAATTCTCCTCAAATGGAAGGTTTTAAAGATAAAGGTATTGAAGTTCTTTATTTAATTGATACTGTTGATAATTTTTGGGTAACAGTTCAAAATGAATATAAAGGCAAAGAATTGAAATCAATTACAAAAGGTGATATTGACATTGAAAACCTTAATGAAAACGAGGATAATGATACAAATAATAGTGATGATGAAATAAAGTTTGATGATGAAAAAAATGAAGAGAAAAAATTACCAAAAGATATTACAAATAGTAAATACGATGGTTTAATAACCTTTATTAAAGATACTCTAAAAAATAAAATCAATGATGTAAAAATTTCAAAAAAATTAACATCTAGTCCAGTATGTTTGGTTGCGGATAAAAAGGCTATGGATATTAGACTTGAAAGATATTTGTTGGATCAAAATCAGATACAAAAAGGTATGTTGAAAAATATAGAAATAAATATAAAACATCCAATCATAAAAGAAATTCAAGAAAATATAGCAAAACCAGAGCAAATCGCAAAAATGAAAGAGTTGGTTGAAATATTATTTGATGAAGCTTGCATCTTGGAAGGTGAGCCGGTGGCTAATCCGGGTGAGTTCGCAAAAAGATTAAATACTTTATTGAAATTAATGTAAAAATTATACTAAGTTAGTGAACAATTAATAAAGTTGAGCTGTTGCTAAATATGCTAATTTATTGTTGTTCACTAATTCCGTAGTTTGTTAAATACTACATTTTATATTTATAGATTGTTTCCGTATTTTGCTAAATATTCAACAACGCTTTCTGAATTTGCTTTCATTCCTTCTTGTCCTTTGTGCCAATTAGCGGGACAAACTTCACCATTTTTTTGTGTAAATAGTAAAGCATTAGTTATTCTCATAACTTCTTCAATATTTCTACCTAACGGCAAGTCATTAACAATTTGATGTACAACTTTGCCAGCTTGATCAATCAAAAACGTGCCTCTTAAAGCTATATTGCCTTCTGTTAAAACATCGTATTTTTTGGCTATTTCGCCACCAACATCTGCTACTAATGGAAAATTTATTTTTCCAATACCGCCTTTGTCTTGCGGAATATTTTTCCAAGCTAAATGAACAAATTTGCTGTCAACGGAGCATCCAACCAATGTTGCACCAAGAGCTTCAAAATCTTCTAATTTATTATTAAAGGCTATTATTTCTGATGGACATACAAAAGAAAAATCGGCTGGCCAGAAAAATAATATTCCAACTTTACCTTTTGTATATGTGGTAAAATTAAATTTATCGTTAATTGTATTATCTGGCATTACGGCTGATGCTGTAAAATCTGGCGCCATTTTTCCAACCAAAACTGACATATTTTATAAAAATTATTATACATACTTAAAATTGTATTTTTAAAAATTAAATAATCAAGGGTTTATTCAATATTTATATATCATAAGTTGTATATTTTTTTATACAAAATAAATATATATTCTTGGTTGAATAAAATTATAATTTAACCTTTTTGTTGTTTTTTATAATTGTTGCAATAATATAATGTTTGTCAATTTTTATTTTTTATATGTTGTCAAAGACCGATTATAATATTTTGAGGCTGATTAGAAGTAAAAATGTTGGAGCATCAACCTTTTTTAAATTGTTGAATTTTTTTGGTAGTTGTGAAAATGCTATTGAAAATATAGATGAATTTAACAAAAAATTTAAAAATAAAAATCCAATAGTTTTAGCTAGTAAGGAAATTATTGATAAAGAAATTGTTGGTTGCTCAACTGTTGGAGCAAAGATTATTACATATAAAAATTCATTATATCCAAAAATATTGAAGAATATTTATACATTTCCACCAGTACTTACGGTCATTGGTAATGTTGAACTGTTTAAAAAACATTCAATATCAATAGTTGGTTCTAGAAATGCATCTTCAAATGGTAGAGCTTTTGCAAAGAAAATAGCGGAAGAATTAGGTGAAGCTGGTTATGTGATTACTTCTGGGTTTGCTAGTGGTATAGATACAGCATCTCATTGGGGAGCTTTAAATACTGGAACAATAGCTGTACTTGGGGGTGGTGTTGATGATATATATCCAAAAGGTAATGAAGATTTATATTATGAGATAAAAAATAAAGGATTAATTATTTCTGAAAATCCTTTTAATTCAGCACCAAAAGCTGAGAATTTTCCATCTAGAAATAGAATAGTTTCGGGTTTATCTGATGGTGTGGTTGTTATTGAAGCTAGTTCTAGATCTGGAACATTGCATACCGCAAGACAAGCAGTTGAGCAGGGTAGGGAGTTAATGGTAGCACCTGGTAATCCTTATGATTACAGATGTGAAGGGTCTAATAAATTAATAAAGGATGGCGCAAACCCAATAACAAATACAGAAGATATATTATATTTGCTTGAAAATTTTTCTATTAAAAAGAATAGTGATATTTTTTTGAATGATAAAGAAAATTCTTATCATGATAAGGAAGAAGAAAATAATTTTAATCAAAATGACAATGAATTGAGTGATGATGACGAAAACTTACCTTTGAATGAGAAAATTATTTCAAGATTAAATCATACGCCAATAAGTATTGAGGATTTTAGTCTTGATTTAAAAATACCAATTAATGTATTAAATTCAAAGTTAATAGAGTTGGAAATGGAAGGTAAATTGGTTGTTGAAAACGGTAGTGTATATATAAAATAGAGTGAAAGTTTTTTACTTTCACTCTATAATAAAAGTTCTTAGAAACAATTATTATTTATTGCATGGGCTAACCATTTCACTAATAGAAAGAACACCTAATAAATAATCATTTGTGCAAACTTTTTGGTTTCCAATTGTTCCTCTTGAACCTGTGCATGCTGCTAATGTTAACAACAAGCCCAAAACTAATAAAGATTTTTTCATATTATATATCCCTAATTATTAATAAATAATTGCAATTATAAAAAATATGTGAAATTTCATCAAGACTAATATTATATGATTTTTTTAAAAAAGCAATTAATATTTACTTGTTTTTCTATTAAGAAGTATTATTATATTCATATATGGCAATTATTTGTTGTTTTAATGGAAAATATTGATAAAAATGAAATAGTTAAAAAAATTACAAGTGAGGTATTGGTTGAAGTAAAAAAATCTCCAACAAAAATAACAAGTGAGGAGTTAAAAAATAAAATTCAATCTAAAATTAATGACTTTTTTAATAAAAAAAGAGATAATAACAAAAAAGAAGAAAAAAGACAATTTGCAGAAGATGAAAAATTTATAGAAGAAGAATTTAGAAAAAATTGCTTAGAGGATGAAGACGAAGAAGTAGATGAAACGAAAGAAAAAGTATTTAATAACTTAAAAAATCAGCAAAATACAATCAAAGAAGAACAAATGCTTGAAATAATTGAAAAAAAGCCATTTTTTCGTGAGGTTTCTGATTTATATAAAGAAGAATATCAAAAATCAATAAAAGGTTTTGGTAATTTTATTAATTCTTTTCAATTTATAAAAAAAGCTTCAATTATTGAAAAATTTTTAATTTTATTATTTATCATGTTGCCGGCGCTTATAAGCGGAATGATGGGGCTTGCTTTATTACTTGTATTGTTTTTTATATGGCAAATAAGTATTATAATTAAAGTTTTATTGGGATTATTTAAACGTTGCGAAAAAACTTTAATTATTTTTTCAAAAAATATTAAAAAAAGAATTAATTTTAATAAAAATAGTGGCGGATTCTTTAAAAGATTTTTATTTTCTAATCTTTTATATTCAGTATTGTTTATTAATGGGATTTTATATCTTTGTATAAAAGGTTTTATGATTCCAATAGATTCAATTAACAAAATTAATAAACTTATTGGTAATTTTATTGCAAAAACCACAAGAACAATTAGTAATATTTTCAAATCACCATCAGATTTATTATTAAGTAATATAAAAAATAATGCATTGACATCTGGTAAAGGGACTAATTTTGAGAAAGGAATAAGTATTAATAATGGAAAAGTTTTTGGTGGTATAAGTTATAAAAGAAAATTGGTACAGCAAAGAAGACAAAAGAGGAGTAAAGCTGATAAAAATAGAGGTATCCAAAGAGATATAGAAAGAATATTTGAAAAAGAACAAGAAACTCAAAGTAATGATAAGAAACCACAAGAAGAAAATACAAGAAACGAAATAAATAATATAAATTCAAAAGAGCAAGAGAATATAAATACTAGAATTGAAAAATTAGGACTTAATTCTGATATGCAAAATATACCAGCAAGTCTCAATCTTTCTAATATAGCTATGGAGTCATCTTTAATGACAGAAATTGGCAATTTGGTTTTTAATGATGTTAGAGATAGAGTTAGCGATATGTTAATATCACAAGATGAAAATAAAAATATATCTACAAATATCAATAAAATTAATAATGATTTAAAAGAAGAAACTAAGGAGAAAATAGATAATATTAAAAATGCTGAAAATAATTTATCAAATTTGGGCTATGAAAATCCAATAACTTTATCATCGCAATACAAAGAATTAAGAGATAATGGTATAAAATATCCAGCAAGAGAAATTCTAAAAAGCCAAAATAAAAATTGGGATAGTCTAACACAAGATGAAAAAATAAAAGCAGGAATAAATGTTGGAGATATTAGGGCAGGGCAAGAAGATTTAAGAGACTTAAAACATTATAATGAATGGGCAAAAAAAGATGGTGAAAATATTGGATATGAATTTTATCTATCAACAAAAGTACAAAATGCAGAAAAAGATTTTAAGCAAGAAGCGCAGGAATTTAAAGATAGATATGGTCAAGATTGCCAACAATTATTGGAAAAAGAAATGATAAAACAAGGAATACCCATAACAAAATCGATGAATGATAAAGAATTTGAGGGTGTTGTAATGAATATAGTAAAAAAATTTCCAGAAGAGCAACAAGTTGATATGGCTAAAGATTTTAGAGAACATAGCTTAACATATTTAGAATTACAAAATTGCAAAAAAGATTTAAAACAAGAAAGAGAAAATAATAAAGTAAATGAAAACAGTGTAGTTAATAATGAAAATTCGCTTAAAAAAGAAAATCCTTTAAACCAAGAAATACAAGAAACAATTTCCCAATCACTTAAATCTTTTACTGAAACTATTAAAGAAAAACGTGCAACACAACATATTATTCAAGATATGAGAAATATAGAAAATAGCAATAATGAAAATATAAAGAGTAGTCAAATAAATAGTAGTCAGACAAATAGTGGTAATTCCAAAGGAAACGGTGGAATTAGTAGATAATTTTTTACACTAAAATTAAGTAAAAAAATAACCATATTTGAGACTAAAAGGAGTAATAAATTTAAACTACTTTTTGTCTTTTTTAATGTAGATTAATAATGGAGTTGAAACAAAAATAGATGAATATGTACCAACTATAATACCGTAAATCACAACTAAGCTAAAATATTTTAATGTCTCACCACCCATAAAAGCTAAAATTAATAAGCTAGCTAATGTTGTAGATGATGTAAGTAAGGTTCTTCTAAGCGTTGTAGTCAAACTTTTATCTATTATTTCAACTAAGCTGTCATGCTTGTATTTTAATAAAAATTCTCTAATTCTATCATATATAACAACTTTATCATTAACAGAATAACCAATAACAGTTAATATAGCTGCAATGGCGGTTAAATCAAAATCAATATAAAAAATAGAATAAACACCAAAAGTTAAAATAGCATCATGAATTAAAGCTATAACGGCACCAAAACCAAATTCCCATTGAAATCTAACTCCGATGTAGATTAACATTGCTAAAAATGATAAAATTAACGCTACCAATCCTTTAATTATTAACTCTTTACCAACTTGTGGTCCAACAAAATCTATTTTATTATATACAACATCTGTATTAGAGAAAGTATTTATAACATCTTTTACTATTTGTATTTCTTCGTTTGAGGTTAGTTTTTTATTTGCTTTTTTAGAAATAGAATTTTCTGAAATTCTAATTATAAAGCCATCTTTTCCATAACTCTGAATATTAAAATCTTCTATGTTATTTTTTAAGAAATCGTTTCTTAAAGTTGCAATATCATTATTATCCTTAACTGTAATATCAAATAACAAACCACCAGTAAAATCAACGCCAAAGTTCAATCCTCTAATAAAAAAACTTAAAATTGACATAACTATCGCAATAATTGATATTGTAAAGCATATTTTATGAAATTTCATAAAATGATAATAATCATCAGATTTTTTTAAAAAATTAAACATAGTGATACAGTATTATTTTAAATAAAAAGCTGGTAATACAATATATCACCAGCTAAAATTAATTAAGCTTTATTAGCCATTTTTCTAATATGGGAAGCCATTCTTGTAAGCTTTCTGCTTGCTGTATTTTTTTTGAAAATACCATCTTTAACACCTTTCATTAATTCAGATTCAAATTCAACGAAAGCTTTTTTTGCATCTTCAACAACACCAGTAGCTATAACATCATTTAATTTTCTTAAATATGTTCTAATTCTACTTCTTCTTGATTTATTAATTTCTGTCTTTCTTTCTATAACTCTAATAGCTTTTTTAGACGATTTTATATTTGCCATTTTTCACTAACAAAATTTTTAATAATATAATAATGCGACACATTTATCAAAATAATAAAATCAAATATATTATTTTCAAGTTTTTTTTGAAATATATAATATTAATGATTATTTTTTTTAAATTTAAAAGTAAAAGTTTTTTTAAAAAATTTGCTTAAACTACTTTTATCAAAATCACCATTTTTTAATTGTTCATCGTAGTGTTCCACTTTTCTTTTTATTAAATTGCTTAACATGAATAATCCAATGAAATTTGGAATAGCCATACTTAAAACAAAAGTGTCAGCTATAAAAACTATGGATTGCAAATCAGCTACGCTTGACAATGCGATTGTAATCGCGTAAAGAATATTAAAAATTAAAGTCCACTTATTCTTAAAAAAACTCCTCCAAGCTGATTGTCCATAAAAAGAATAAGATAATACATTTGATAATGCAAATAATACAATACATATAGATAAAAAGATAGGGAACCAACTTGATACAGTTAAAAATGCTTCTTTTGTCATTATTACACCTTCTGATTTTGTATCATAAGCTTTTGTTGTAAGTATGATTAAAGCTGTTAATAAACAAAAAAACATAGTTATCATAGGTGTTAAGCTTGCTATTGAGGCTTGTCTAACTGGTTCTTTTGTTTTTGCTACAGCATGAGCAATTGACGAGGTACCAAGTCCAGCTTCGGTTGAAAAAATTGACCTCTTTGTTCCAATAATTAAAGCACCAAATAATCCGCCAGTTGCCGATTTAAAAGTAAAAATTCCATCTATCATTGCAATAATTGATGGTATGATATTTTCATAATTAAAAGAAATTATAATTAAGGAACATAAAGTATACAAAATTGCCATCATTGGTACTAATTTTGCAACTATTTTAGATATTATTTTTACACCATTAAATAAAGCATATAAAACAAATAAACTAATTATCACACCAAAAAATACTTTAAAATTGTTAAGTACTTTGTAGTCTGTCATTGTTGTTATAGCTTGATTTATTTGAAACATTCCGCTACCAATTGAGCCAAAAATTAACATAAAACTAAAAAATTGAGACAAAATTGTTCCAAATTTTCTATAACCTATATCTTCTAAACCGTACCTTAAATATCTGAAAGGTCCGCCATTTATTTTTCCATCAACTTCAACTTTTTTGTATGTTTGAGATAAAACTGTTTCGGCAAACACGGTATTCATACTAAAAAATGCAATAATAATCATCCATATGATAGATCCAGCACCGCCTATTGAAATTGCAATTGCTACACCAGCTATACTACCTAATCCTATTGAACCAGATATAGATGTAAATAATGCTTGTTTTGGTGTTATTTCACCGGGATCGCTTGGTGAATAATATTTATTATGTATAGCGATATCAATTCCATGTTTAAAATATTTTACATTTGGGAATTTTAATTTAAAAGAAAAGTATAATGTACCAATAATTATTAAAGATATAAGCAAAGGAAAACCAAATATTTCAAAAGAAAATATAGCATTTAAAAATTTTGCAACATATAAAAAAATATCAAGCATTTCATTTTTTGTTATTATTAATTACAATAAAATTGTTGATTCATTATTTTTTCCTCAATAGTCTCGTTTTTATCAAATAAGATGTTGATTGTTTTAGTAAAATCTGTCATAACTTCAACTTTTGCGGTATCTTTAAATTCAACAAAATCAGCGGTAGTATTTATTTTTCTAAAATCGTTGTTTAATACTTCAAATTCTATTTTTTTAATATTCTTAATGATTGCCCCTTTCCATAATCTTGGTGAAAATGGGCTTATTGGTGTTATAACAACTAATTTACTATCTAATGGTAAGATTGATCCGTTTAAAGATAAATTATAAGCTGTTGAACCAGCTGGTGTTGCAACTATTACTCCATCAGCTGTAAGTTTTGCTAATTTTTCAATGCCATCAATTTTAATTCTAACATGAGAAGCATTATGCGTACTTCTTAGTAATGCTATTTCATTTATTGCATAAGCGGTTTTTGTAATTCCTTTTGTATTTGTAATAAGAGCTTTTAAAGGATTTACGGAATATTTTTGAGCGTTATTTATCAACTCTTCAATGGTTTTATTATCAAATTTATTTCTACAATTATTTAGCAAAAACCCTTGCGTTCCACAATTTATACCATAAAAGTCAATTTTTGTATTTATAAATTTATGGAATGTTCTCAACATATAACCATCCCCACCGAGAACACACAACAAATCTATTTTGTATTTTTTTAAATCTGATACATTTTGAATTTTTATACAACCTTGTTTAAGCAAGTATTCTTGTTCCATATCGGATTTTTTTACTTCACTTGCTATAAAACCTATATTTTTATACTGCATACCAGTCTTAATATTAACTGCTTTTATTAAATAATAAAAATAATAAAAATCAACTTTTCTTTGATATATTTTAGGTAAATTTTAATTTTATTAACCTCTACTATTTTATTATAATAGATACAATGGCTAATACACATATTACTATACAAGCTAAAAAACAATAATAATATGAATATTTTATTAGCAAACTTTTATTAGCAAACGAAAAATTGACAAAGATAGTCAAATAAATAATAGCTAAATATTAAAACACAAAAAGTATCTTTTAAACAGTAAATTTGCTATATGCTGTTCTTTCACTATTCCTTAATCTTCCAACATAACTTAGTTTTTCATTATTCTTAGCTTGCATTTCGTGTGATAAAATAGCCATTTTACTCTTATTATAGTTATTTTTATCAACTTTTTCTAGAAGTTTTGCCCCTAGTTCTATATTATTTTTAGTATTTAATTTAGCGTCTGGTTTTCCAGTTAGCATAAAACTATCTTTATAAATAGCTGTATCTCTATTGTAAGTCTTGTTAAAAAGATCATTAAACGCATTATTTACTTCTTTTTTAGCTCCACTAAACGAAAAAATGAGTTTGTCAAACAAACTCATACCATCAATAGCCTTATTAAAATTTATATTCATTCTCCCATCGCTAGAAGTGGTAAAGGCGTTATGCTTATTAAAATTAAGTATTTCATTACCATCTATATCAACTATACATAATTCATTAAGTTTTGGATCAAATGCCATTCTAATGTCTGGTTCGCTGGCACTCAACAAAAATCTATTCTTTTTTTCTTCAAAATAAACGTCTATATCGCTCTGCTGTTTGGAAGTATCAAGCATCCATTTTTGTTCTTCATTTGGAACTTTTACAAGTGAAAAATTATTTTCAGCTTTTTTGGAACCATTAACAAAGGAAATTTGAACATCAATATCTTTGTCTTCTTTTCTAGAAATAACAAAACAAACATCCATGCCATTGTATTCTACATTTCCTTGCAATATTATACCCATATTTTCAGTTATAAAATTACTTGTATCTGATATTATACTCAAAATAAAAGTTTTTTCAAGTAATTTTTTATAATTTTTTAATCATTATCAATTTTTTATATATTTTTCTTGGTGAAATGGTATTTTTTATTTATTTTTTAATTTATTCGTAGACTTTTATGATAACAATAATTATTCTTTATAAAAGATATTTTATTAAAAATTGTTTTTTTAAATATTTTTAGTGATTTTTTAAAAATATAGTTTTATTATTGCTTTAAATTATTATGTTTTTTCTGTTATGAAAAGAATTATTACTGTTAATATTGGAAATAAGGGCACTATTTTATCTGTTATAGGCGGAAATAGAGTTATAGATACGTTTTTTTTGGAAACGTTTAATCAAGATAGTTTGCCCGCTGTACTTGAATTTTTTAAAAAATATAAAAATCTTAATGCTGTAATAATGCTTGATACTGTGGCACAGAATTATAATTATAAAATCTTTCCTCCATTGAATTATTTTGATTTGCAAAATATGGTTAATAGGAAGTTTAATGCAGAAATTCCAAAAAATGACTTAAAACAGAAAAGATTTTTGTATAAAAATGGTTTAGATAAGAGAAGCGTTTATTTATTTATATCAGCAAGTATAGATTCTCCTCTTAAAGAATGGCTAAATTTTTTCAATGTAGTATCAAATAATTTAGTTGGAATATACATGGTTCCATTGGAAGCGGAGGATTTGGCTAAAAAAATTCTTTCTAGCAATGGAATGAAAGATAGTTTAAAAAAGAAAAATAATTGGATATTAATAGTATTTAATAATAGAACTAGCGATTTAAGACAAGTTGCTATTTTTAATAATAGTATTGCATTTACCAGATTATTATCACTTGATTCCGCAAAAGAAAATCTGGCTGAATTTGCTAGAAACGATATAATGAGGACTAGTGAATATATCAAGAGATTTGATGCAAATTTTAGTTTTGATAAATTGACAATTATAACAATATTAGATCCGGAAAATAAAGCTGCTTTGAGAGAATTGAAAATGGAAAAAGCTTTATTTTTTAACTATACACCTTTTGAAATATCAAAATTACTTAAACTTGGCGGTAATTATGTAAAAAAAGATGAGAAATTTTTTGATGTTCTTATGTCATTATTCAGTATGAATAATTCTAGAAAAATAAGATTTGGAAATCAAAAAATAAATATAACAAATACATTAATTAAAACATTTACAGCAATTAAGAGCGCGATAGTTATTTTAATTTTATCAACCATTGCATCATTTGCATATAATATATTAACTTCGGGTAATGATAATAGAATTATAGAAAACTTAAATTTAGAACTAAACAAAAATAAAGAAATTCTTCAATCAAAAACCAATAATAATCTAAATGTAAAAACTGGCGATATTGATCAAATTATTGATGCTGGTTTATTAAAAGATGTTTTAGATGCTAAATACATGAATCCCGTTGATACATTTCAAAGATTTGCAGAAGCACAAAAAGGTAATGCTTTAACATATAATTTGAGATGGTATATTGAAAATTTTGATTATCAAGATGCGAAAGGTATAAAATCCACAAAAACATTATATGATATTAGTATAATAAATCCAGAAGGAACAGCAAGTAAATTATTTAGTAGATATGATGCCTTGAACTTAAAATTAAAAGAAACTTTTAAAGAACAAATGACTGGAATAACAAATTTACCAAATAATATTAATTTTAGTCAGAGATATTTAACATATCCTATAAAAGTTGAAATTATGGATAAAGGACCGGGATATGTAGAGCCTTCGCAAAGAATTTACGATTACAATCTAGAAGATGAGGGGTTATATGAGTAAAACTGGACAGACAAGTATTTTACAAGAAAAAAAGATAAATAAGTTGCTTACAAAAGTAGTCTTTGTTTCAATATTATTTTTCGTTTTATTTATTGTGTTTATTATGAATTTAAAAGTAATCTTATCAGGAAAGGCTAACGCGATAAATAAAATAGAAGATTTGAATATAGAAAATACATCAATTTTAGAAGAAATTGAAAATATTGACAAAAAATCAAAAATAGCTGAGAATTATATTGAAATATGGGAGAATGGATTTTTGCCAAAACAAAAAGAATTAAAAGGAATAGATATTGAAGATTTACAAAATAGTATAGAGAGATTAGCAAAAGAGACTAGGCTTGATGATTTAGTTATAAATTTTTCACCAGTTATATTGGCTGGTAGAAATCTTGAAAAAACGAATGTTAAAGTATATACAACGTTGGCTAGTTTGAGGTTTAATTCTATAACTGATATTAATGTATTTATGTTTTTAGATTCGTTAAAAGAAAATTTAGGCTATTTTATAACGGTTCAAGATGTGAATTTAAAAAGAATAAAAAGAGTTGATCAGGAATTACTTGATAAAATTAGTAATGGTGAAAATGTTGCAACAGTAGAAGGTGATATAAAAATTAGGATATATGGTTTAGGTAAGGAGAGAAAATAATTATGAAAATAAAACTATATTTTATATTTAACATTATATTTTGCTTTTTTTTGCAAAACGCTTTTTGTGAAAATAATCAAGGGATAGGATCTAATGATAATAATATTATTATTGATTCAACCGAAATACAACATGATATTGATAATTCTACAAAGGACCTTGGTGATGATGTTAATAATAACGTTGTTATTGTAAATAATAATAGTGAACAAGCAGACAATGATACCGATCAAGTTGATAATGAAGTTGAAATGATGGATAATGATCTAGAAATAGATGAAGATGCAGATGTAGATGCAGAAGAAACTAACAATGAAAATAATGATGTAGATAATAATATAGATAATAATGCAGATAGTAGCAATACAAATAATAATAACAATAAATTACAAAAAAACGACGAAAAAAATATTAATGGCTCAGATAATAAAAAAGATAATAAAAATGTAGATACAAAAAAGACAGATGAAAATAGTAAAAAAGATAGTCAGAAATCTGATAATTTAACAATAAAAAAGGTAAATCGTATATACGCATCTTTAATGTTTACGGAAGAAAATATTAAAGATATTTTTAAAGCATTACCTACTTCAAGTATTGGTATTCCGGATCAATTTATTAATTCACCTTTTGCAAATAATAGCGGTAATGGTGGTAATAATCAAGTTGAAGAGAATAGTGTTTTTGGTGATACAAGTTTTTCTGTGTACTTAAATTCAATAATGTATATATCCCCAACAAATTGGGCTGTTTGGATGAATGGAAACAAAATTACAAATTTGACAAACGGAAGTAGTGATATATCAGTGGTTGCAGTCTCTCCTCTTTATGTAACGTTTGTATGGAATGTTACGTCTACACAGTGGGATGTTATAAATGAAAAAAAATTGATTCCAGAAACAAAATATAAACAAGAAAATGGTTTAGTGCATTTATATTTTACGCTTAGTCCAAACCAAACTTATTTGCCAGTTTTAAATAAAGTATTGGAAGGCAATTTGAATAGAATAATTCAAACTGGACAAATAAATACAGAAACAGAAGACAAGTCATTAGAAAATACTAATGAAAGCTTATTTTTCTAAGTATTTATTAATTATTTATTAAAATATATTATTTAGTATCGTAAAGTAGTTTAATATTATTGAATACTTTAACAGAGACTTATGGTTAGTACAATATTTTTCAATAAATAAAAATCTTTATTGAATAATTTATTATAAAATAATAAGGTAGAACTATTTCTTTTTAAATATTTTGATTATCTATATAAATAAAATATGGATGGAAAATTTTTATAAAGTTTAATGAACGATATTATATGATAAAAATTTTAATAAAAACTTTACAATAATATTTTTTATCATAATATTATCAAGGTATTATTAATTAATATTAGGAAAATGATAGATTTAAAATGGATAGTTGAGAATCCAGAAGCTTTTAATAAAGCTATGGAGAAAAGAAATTACGATGTAAGAGCTGAAAAAATTATAGAATTAAATAATAAAAGAAAAGAAAATATCTCTGAATTGCAAAACTTACAGTCTCAACGAAATTCCATTTCAAAAGAAATAGGTATATTGAAATCAAAAGGACAAAATGCTGACGAATTAATGAAAAAAGCAGAAGAAATCTCGCAAAAGATGGATGAGTTAAAGCGCATTCAAGATGATAAAAATTCCGACGAATTATATCAAATAATGATTAGAATACCAAATATATTGGAAGATGTAGTACCTGATGGTCCAGAAGAAAATAATAAAGTATTAACAAAATATTTAGAGCCAACGACATTTGATTTTGAACCAAAAGCACATTATGATTTAGGTGAACAACTGGGTATGATGGATTTTGAACAAGCCTCATATATACACGGTAGTCGTTCAACAATATTGTTGGGTGATTTGGCAAAGTTGGAAAGAGCTTTATCAAATTTTTTCTTAGATTTTTTAGCAAAATACGGTTATATAGAAACATCTATGCCACCATTGGTAAAGGAGATTGCTTTGTTTGGAACTGGACAATTACCTAAGTTTGCGGAAGATTCTTTTCATACAACGGACAATTTCTGGTTAATTGCAACGTCTGAAATAACAATGGCAAATTGGGTTGCTAATAAAATAGTTTCAGAAGAAGAATTACCTTTAAGATTAACAGCTTGCACGCCTTGTTTTAGAAGTGAAGCTGGATCTGCTGGTAGGGATACAAGAGGAATGTTGAGACAATTTCATTTTAAGAAGGTAGAAATGGTTTCTATAACAACACCAGAAAAATCAAAAGAAGAACATGAAAGAATGAATCAAATTGAAAATGAAATTTTACAAGCATTAAAAATTCCTTATCAATTAGTTTTATTAGCTGCTGGTGATACTGGATTTGGTTCAATGAAGACTTATGACCATGAAGTTTGGTTGCCGGGACAAAATAAATATAGAGAAATTTCAAGTTGCTCAAATTGTGGTGATTTTCAAGCTAGAAGGATGAATGCTAGATATAGAGATAAAGATGGAAAAGTTAAATTTTTACATACACTCAATGGATCGGCATTGCCACTTGGCAGAACTATTATAGCAATAATGGAAAATTTCCAACAAAAAGATGGTTCTATAAAAATACCAGACGTTTTAGTACCATATATGAATGGGCAAGAAATTATAAAAAAATAGTTGTTTCAAATAATAGAATGACGGCATCTATGATATTTTAAGATATATTTTTAAGATGCTGTCTTTCTATTAATCTATACTTCCACTTTAATATTTATATTTTATACTTTATTTATGCTTTGTAGTTTATAATATAATTGGCGCCAAAGTTTGTTTAAAGGAAAATCTGAACTTTGACAGACTATATCTGTGGTTTGTTCAACTAAAAGAAGGTAAAATAAATTTCAAATATCATATAATAGAAATTTAAATATTTCAAATGGATGATTTATATGTGAAGTTTACTGAAAAAATAGAGTAGGGGTTAGATATTGGAAAACCAGCGTATCATGGATGTATGATTTATAGGATCGCCGATAGTAAAGTTTATTGGAAAAATAATAAAAAGATATGATAAATTATATGTAAAAAGCATATACATAAGTATACGATATATTATATAAGTCTACATAAATTATATATATAAATTAGAATATAGTTTATATTTATTATTTTAAAATTATATTAAAATATGATAATTAGATAATATATTAAAAATTAGTAATATCTTAGCTTTTTCTTTCTTCTTCTAAATTTATTCGTAAAACTTCATCTTTTAAGCATTTTTCAATTTCTTCCTTTATGTCTTGCATTGATGCTTTAAAAATAGATCGTCTAACTATCATTTGATAATCATACTTATTTTGCAATAATTGCTTATCTACTAATCTAAAAGCCTCTTTTATTCTTCTTCTTAATTTATTTCTAATTACAGCTTTACGACTTATTTTTTTGCTAACAATAGCTAAAAATCTAACAAAATCCGTTGCTTTATATTTTTTACTTTGTATTGCATTTTTAGGTGGTGTTTGCGATATGATAAATAAAAAATAAGTCCCCTTATAAGCTCGCTCATAATTATCTCTTCCACTTAAAATTTGTCTCCTTGATTTAATAGGCAAAATAAACATTAATTATATCCATTACTTGATAATTTACTATCCTCCAATGACATAAAAATTAAATTGTTTTTACTAGAATTGCTTACTATTAAAAA
The DNA here is from genome assembly GCA_934747265.1 of uncultured Rickettsiales bacterium. Taxonomy (GTDB): domain Bacteria; phylum Pseudomonadota; class Alphaproteobacteria; order Rickettsiales; family UBA1997; genus CALXSC01. The sequence goes on along the minus strand of CAKVGI010000006.1, from coordinate 2,655 downwards.
TACATAATTAATTTTATTTAATTTAGCATCGTGTATGTTTTTTGTTATAACATCTCTATTTAAAGCTTGATCTTGATTAATTGAAATAATTACATCGCCTGTTCTAATTCCTTTTTTATCAGCTAAGCCACCTTTTTTAGTTTTTAAGACATACATACCACTATCTTTTGAAATATTAAATCTTTTTTTTGATTCTTTATTTACCGGTATTAAAACCATGTCAAAAACTTCTACTGCTTTTGATAAAAGTATTTCATAATCTGGATCATATTTGTAATTTTCTTTATTCTCCTCTACTTTAACTAGTATGTTAATTATTTTATTATTTCGCAAGACTTCTAATTTTACGGTTGAACCTATTTCAGTAGAACTAATTAATACAGATAAATCTCTTGTATTTCTTATTCTTTTTCCATTATATTTTAATATAATATCGGATACATTTAAACCAGATTTTTCGGCAGAACTATTTCCTACAATACTTGTAATTATGACTCCACCCCTTCTATTTGAACCATTCAAGGCCTCAAATATTTCTTTTTGCGCATTTTCTGTTGTTATTCCAATATAACCTCTTCTAACATAGCCATATCTTTTTAATTCTTCTATAATTGGCAATAAGTCTGTTGTTGGCATAGCGAAACCTATACCTATATTTCCACCATCAGGCGAATATATTGTACTTGTTAGTCCTATAACTTTACCTCTAAGATTAAACATTGGTCCACCAGAATTACCTTTATTTATTGAAGCGTCAGTTTGAATAAAATTATCAAACGAACTCATTTGCAAATTTCTATTTAATGCGGAAATAATGCCACTTGAAACCGATATACCAAGATTATATGGATTTCCAACAACAATTATTGTATCACCAACTTTGTAATTCCTTGCCTCATCAAATTCAGCATAAGGCAATTTTGTTTTTAGTGATATTTTTAATAAAGCAATATCCATAATCTCATCAACACCAATAATCTCAGCTGGAAAATTAGTTTCCGAACCTTTAAGTTTTACATTAATTTTTTCACCATCTTTTATTACGTGATTATTTGTTATAATATAGCCATCATCACTTATAATAAAACCAGATCCTAATGATACAGTATTAGATGAATCGTCAGAGTAATAATCACCATTATATGAATTATTCTTTATGGTATTAATTGCAACAACAGTTGGTAAAATATCTTCTATGATATCAGACAAATTGCGAGATTCAGCTTCATTTAAATCAACGTCTATGCTTTCATTATTTTGTTGTTTATCAATAGTTTTAATATCCTTAGCTGGTATTAATTTTGTAGTTGTTTTAACATAAGGAGAAGCTTGTGCTAACGAAATAAAATTAGCAACAAGCAGTAATGAAACTATTATTAAACTCCTTATCTTCATAATATTAATTTTTATTATCACCAAATAATCTTAATAATGCTACGAATAAATTAATAAAATCCATATATAAGTTTAAAGCTCCAATAATTGCAACTTTATCATTTGAATCTGAATTAACTCCAACATAGCTATATGTATCTTTTATGGTTTGAATATCGTAAGTTGTTAATCCTGCAAAAATTACAACACTTAAAACTGATACAGAAAAATCAACGGATGAACTCTTTAAAAATATATTAACCAATGAAGCAATTATTATTCCAATTAATCCCATAAATAAAAATTGAGCCATCGGTCTTAAATCTCTTTTAGTTGTATATCCATATAAACTCATGCCAGCAAACATTGCTGATGTAATAAAAAATACCCTTACAATACTAATATATGTATATATTAAAAATATGGAGGTTAAAGATAATCCCATTAATCCAGAAAATATAAGTAAATTATTTCTTGCTCTTTCTGGTGAAATTGTCCATATTTTTCTTCCAAAATAAAAAACATAAATTAATGGAGCAATTGCAACAATAAATGACAAAGGTGTACCAAATATTATTTTCATCAATGTTGTACTGTGAGCAACAATAAATGAAACAAGACCCGTTACCAATAATGCTAATGACATATATTTATAAACATTTCCCATATATGCTCTCAAACCTTCATCATAAGTATATGTTTTTGATTGAATTATATCCATAAAATTTTTCATGTCGTATTTTTTATATTATTAATATCTATATATTATATATAATCATATTTTATTAAAATGCAATATTTTTTGTATTAAAATTAGTATAGAATTAAGAATAATAAATAATATTATTTATTTGTAATATAATTATAGTTTAATAAATTAAGAATATTTAAGACTTATTTTGTTTTATTTCGTAAGGGCGATGGTTGCTGAACGCTTCTATCCTTGTCTTCTTTCGTAAAGAAAGGCTGACAAAGTTAATGTATCTATCCCCTTGCTACCTCTTTGTAAAGATGTTTAATCGTAAAACACTTTCTCTCTGGTTCCCCTTTGTAAGGGGGCTGACATAAAATACTCTCCCATTGCCCCCCTGATAAGGGGGGAGTCAGTCGCAGACTGACAGGGGGGGTGATGGTATCCATTTGTTTTATAATAAAACAAATGGAAAATTGAAAATTGAAAATGAATATAAAGTTTGGAATCTTAAATTAAGAATTAAGAATTAAGAATTAAGAATTAAGAATTAAGAATTAAGAATTAAGAATTAAGAATTAAGAATTAAG
>CAKVGI010000005.1 GCA_934747265.1 uncultured Rickettsiales bacterium | reverse complement strand
TTTAAAGTAGATATATCGGATACTAATTATTTAAAATATTATAAGAATATAGATAATTTGCATGAGGCGTTTAGGGAAGGTAGAGGAGAAATGTCAGAACCAGACTGTGAAGAAATAGTTTTAACTTATAACATGGATGTTGAAAATAGAGAATGTTATGATTACATATACACCGGAAGTCCACAAGTATTTGAAATACCAAATGATGCTAAACAATTAAAAATTGAAGTTTGGGGTGCTGGCGGTGGTCATACAGTTGCTCGTAAAGATAATGTAAATAATTACAATTCAAAGGGCGGAAAAGGTGGTTATAGTTATGGTATATTAGAAATAAATGAAGAAAATTTAAAAAAATTAAATATCGTTAATAGAAAATTATATTTATATGTTGGTGAAAAAGGACATAATTCCCCAGCTATAATACATGGAACATATGATGATGAAGGGCAACTTATACTATCTGGTGATGGGCTTGGTGGTTGGAATGGTGGTGGAAGCGGTTTATCTTACGCTAAATCAGCTGGTCAGTATTATGAAGGTGGTGGTGGAGGTGCGAGTGATGTTAGAACAATTAATGGTACTTGGAATAACGAAAAAAGTTTAGATAGTAGAATTATTATTGCTGGCGGTGGTGGTGGCGCTTCGAGAGTTGGTGTAAATCAGAATGATAGAGAAGAAAGAGGCGGAGATGGTGCTGGCGGAATTGGAGAAAAAGAAAAAGGATATGAACGACATAGATTTGGTGGAAATGCTAGTGGGCACAACACAAACACTCAAATGCCAGGCTTAGGTGGAGGCCAATTTGCAACAAATGACAATAAACTAACGGTTAGATGTAATGTTGTTAAAGGTGGTGGTACATTAAAAGGTGGAGGTGGATATTTTGCTGGCGGTAGTACATTCTGTGAAACAAAAAAATATAATGATAGATTCCAAGATTCTTGTGCACTAGCTAAATCAAGTTATTCTTATGATAATGAATGTGGTGGTGGCGGTGGCGGTTCTAGTTTTATACATTCCGCTTTCTTAGCAGCTGGGGGACAAAACGGAGTTAGAAGAAGTAATGGAAAAATTAGAATATGTGTTATTTCTGAAAAAAATAATACTGTTTCAAGAGAAATGACATTCCCAAAAGCTCAATATAGTGAATTGTCTTTTTCATCCGATGGTGTATGTCCATATTCTGTAAGTACACCTACAACACAAATTTCAGATTATTATACATTATCAAATTTTAAAGATAAAAATAATTTGATAATAAATAATAAACCAGCAATTAAATGTGGCAAAAATGGCGAATGGGAAACAAATGAAGATGGAAGTATCAAAATGATCTATGAATGTTTGGAATTACCAAAATGTAAACAACCGTTCGCAGTTAATAATGAAATTGACTGGGGTGATTTTGACTTTGAAGTTGCAAATACTGGTCAAGTTGTAGATGTTGATGGTACTATAAAAATGCAATGTATTGTTGATACAAATAATCAGGCATCTTGGTACATTATAAAATAAATGCCATCAGTTTTTAGAAAAATATAATTAATATTTGTAATATAGCAATTATATTTAATTGCTGTATTATTTTATATTATAGTTATGTTTAATTAATAAAATGAGATTGATTTTATAAACAATAATCAAAAATATTTAAGTTTTCGACTTTCTTTCTTGGCATAAATAATGAAAATTCTTAGTATAGTAGATTTAGGATATCATAGTAAAAGGAGACAGTGTTAATTACTACAACTTTTTTAAGTAGAAACACTTCTTATCTTGCAAGTATTTTAAAAAAACTGACATACAGCAATACTATGTCTTTTTCTAATTCCTTCTGTAGGAGAAAGACAAGTTGACGAAGTCAATATCTTTTCTTTACCCCTTTTGTAAAATAAAATCTAACAAAATCAATACTCCTATCTACCCCTCAATGTAAGGTGAAGAACTAACAAAATTAATACCATCCTTCCTTGCCACCTTTGTAAGGGGTGGCAATGGGATATATTCCATATCGACTCTATTACAATGAGGATAAGGAGGAAAGTCTTACAAAATGAGGCAAGAGAGAATATATTAATTTTGCCAGATTTTACCTTACAAATAAGAGCGAGATTAAGAAATATTGACTGTGTCAGTTCCATCATCCTTATAAAGTAGAATGAGGGAGCATACACTTCTAAAAGATAGAGATAAAAAAGGTATATGTCGGGCTTGTGGTAAGGAAGAATGTGATATATTAAACATTTTATTATTATATATAATTTGTAAAACCACTTTTATTTATCATTATTATAACATTTACATTTTAAATGGTATGTATAATTAGTTATGATATAATTTACTTAGTTATATTAGCAAAACAATTTTAATAGTTAGATTTTTCTGCAAAACTTGTAATTTCTATAATTTTTCCTTCATTAGATGTTATGCTGTCTATTAATTTATAATCAAAATGCCAATATTTTTTTGCTTCCTCTATTTCATTATAGATTTTTTTTCCTTTTAAGAATAATAATTTTGTACTTTTTGTACTTAAATTCTTTGAAAAGTGTAATAATGTATTTAAATCAGCTAATGCTCTTGATACAATTATATCAAAATTTTCTTTTTTTATTTCGTTTAAATTTTCATTTCTTACGATTATTTTATTATTAGAGAAATTTTTGGCCTGTTCTAAAAATTCGCATTTTCTGACTGATTTTTCAAATAAATGTACTTCTTTTATCCCAATTATTGATAATGGTATTCCTGGCAATCCTGCGCCACTACCTAAATCTGCAATTTTAATATTATAATTGTCTATATTTTTTACTAATTGTAAGCTATCTGTAATATGTCTGTCCCAAATATCATTTATTGTTGATTTCCCGATTAAGTTTATCTTATTATTGTACTCTATCAAAAAATCAACATATTTTGTTAATCGTATCTTATTCTTTTCAATTAAATCAATCATTTATTTGATGTTTATTATATATAATATTAATAAAATTATAAATAAAATACTTGATTTTATTTTTCAAGTAAATATATAATTATAGGTTATACGGATAAAATTTTATAAAAAATATGAAACGATTAATTAAATTTTTTGTTGATAATAATAAATTAACTTGGATTTTAACGTTGATGACCGTGTTAGGGGGTATTGCTGGTTTCTCTATGATTTTAAGAGAACAAACTCCTACCGTTGATCTAGGTACGGTTAAAATTAATACTTTTTATTATGGTGCTACTGCTGAGGAAATTGAAAGCGAGATTACTAAAAAAATAGAAGATGAATTAAGATCTATTAAAGGAATAAAAGATGTAAAATCTGTTAGTCAAAATAATCAATCAATGATTACAGTTAGAATTGATATTGATAAATATGATCAAGATACTGTAACTGATGACATACAAACTGCTGTTGATAGAGTAACAGATTTACCAAGTAATATAGATGACTTACCAAAAGTTATAGAGGTAAATACCGAGGAATTTGCTGTTATGAAATTAGCTATATTAGGTGATAATAGTAAAAGGCAAAGAGACGCTTTTGCTGAATATTTGGTTGACGAAATAGAAGATGTTAAAGGCGTACTTGAAGTTGAGGAAACTGGCTATGCAGAACGTGAATTTTCCGTTATGTTAAATGCTCCTAAAATGGAAAAATTATATGTTGGTGTATCAGAAGTTGTTGATGCTTTATCTAAACGAAATGTTAATTTTCCAGCTGGAAATTTGAAAAGTCATGAGAATCAAGGAATTGTTAGGTTAGACTCAAAAGCTTTGAATGCAAAAGAACTTGGTGAAACTTTAATTAGATCTAACTTTAATGGACAAAAAATCTATTTAAAAGATATAGCAACTGTTCTTGATGGTAAAAAAGAGCTTGATGTTATAACAACGTATAATGGACAAGATGCTACATTTTTAGAAGTTAAGAAAAAAGGTGGATATGATACAATTAAGCTTGTTGATCAAGTTAATAAAAAAATAGATGATGCAGAAAAAAGATATAACAATGAGTTTGAAGTTGTAAGATACTACAATGAGGCAACAAAAGTTCAAGATAAATTTGATGTTATTAAATCAAATGTTGTAAGTGGCGTTATTATTGTTCTTGTATTTATGTTGATTTTCTTACCTGGTAAAGTTGGTTTTATGGCAACAATGTCAATGCCATTTAGTTTTTTAGTTATGTTAGGATTAATGCCAGTTTTGGGTATCAATTTACATACAATAAGTATGCTAGCTATGGTTATTTCACTTGGATTACTTGTTGATAATAGTATTGTCATAAGTGAAAACTTTGTTAGATTAAGAAAAGAAGGTTATACATCAAAAGATGCTGCTGTTGAATCAGCTACACAGATGTGGCTACCTGTTATGGCTACTGCATTTACAACTATATTTGCATTTATGCCAATGTTTTTGACAAAGGGTGTTATGGGTAAATTTATATCTTCAATACCAACAATAGTAAGTTTAACCTTGGTAATTAGTATTTTGGAAGCTTTATTTTTATTACCTACCAGATTAGCAAGTGTTGGTGGTAGTGTTTTAAAGAAAAAAACAGCCGGCAAAGAAAAAAATACGACAGATTGGTTTGATAAAATATCTGATAAGTTTGAAGGTATAACTTTATACTTTGTAAAACATAGATATTTAACATTACTTATTTTTGTAGTATGTTTAATGATAGCTGGTATTTTCTTGAAGATGAATAAATTTATTTTGTTTCCATCGGAAAATGTTGAAAGATATAATGTAACATATTACGGAAATTTAGGTGATTCTTTGGAAAAAATGAATGACAATTCCATAAGACTAGCAAATGATATTAAAAAAACACTTGGTGATGATGTAAAATATATTACAGCCTTTACTGGAAGAAGTGGAAATCTTAGTTTGACAGATAAATTGCAACAAAATAACCACTCTGCTGAAATGGTTGTTGAAATGACATATGAAGCATCAAGAAGATTAAATCATTATGATGTGTTAAAAAAACTCAGAGATATGGATACGAGCTATTTGAAAAGTGTAGCTTATACCACGGAATCAAATGGTCCACCAGCAGGAAAAGCTGTTGAGGTCTCTTTTAGATCAAATAGTTTTGATGATATTTATAAGGCAATTAATGAAGTTAGAGATAGGATTAGTAAAGTTGATGGTATCATAGATATTGAATATGACGATTATCAGAACGATGATGAAATATCTATAAAACCAGATTATGAATTGCTTGCTAGACTTGGTTTGACAAGTACTGATGTTGGAAATACTATCAGAGCATCGTTGGAAGGTATTCCTATTACTTCTATTACTTTAAATAATAGAGAATTTGATATAAAGGTAAGATATGCTGATAAATTCAAACAAACCGAGGAAGATATTAAAAATCTTAAAATTAGAGATTCGAAAGGTAATTTAATTCCTTTATACAAAGTCGCAAAAGTTCAAAGACAAGAAGGCCCTAGAATGATTAATAGACACGACTTTAAAAGAGCTATTACTCTAAAAGCTAACGTTGATGAAACTAAAATTACAGCTTTTGAAGCAAATAGTTTAGTTCAGAAGTTCTTTGATGAGATTAAAGATGATAATCCAAACGTAAATATTATTTTTACAGGTGAAAAAGAATCAACTGACGAATCTTTTGAAAGTTTATCTATGGCTATGAAATTTGCGTTGGTTGGTATATTTGCTATTTTGGTATTTATGACAAATTCATATGCAAAACCATTATTAATTATGACCTCAATTCCATTAGGTTTGTTGGGTTTTGCTATTGCATTTTATTTACACTCAAAACCAGTTAGCTTTTTAGCTATGATTGGAATTATAGGGCTTGCTGGTATGGTTATTAATGTTGGTATTGTGTTAATTAGCTTTATAGACGAAATGCGAAAGCATAGTACTCTTCTACTTGAAGAAATACTTGCAAAATCATCAAGAATGAGACTTAGAGCTGTTACAGTGTCCACATTAACTACTATATGTGGATTATTACCAACAGCTTATGGTATTGGTGGTTCTGATGACAATTTGGTTCCAATGACTCTTGCTATGGCTTGGGGTATGACAAGTGGAACAATAGTTTCATTAATTTGGATACCTGCTGCATATGCTATCATTGAAGATTTTAATAAAATAATCAGAAAAACCAAAGTGGGTATGTATTTTTATAAAAAAAGATTAAAATATAAAAGAAGAAAAGAGGCTGAAATAAGAAGTTATATAAAGTAATTTGCCGGCTTTGCATATTTATTGTTAGACCTCTTTGTTGAACATTGAGGTCTTTTTTGTTGCAAAAAACTAATAGAATTTTGTTAGTTAAATATGAAAAATTTAATAAATATAATAAAAAAGCATTGCTAACTTAATATACTTTAAATTTTAGTTATAATATTCAATTTTGATATTATATAACTAATTGTATATAGCATATCAATTTAAATATAAATATTGCGGTGATAATAAAATAAATAAAATTCTTTTATCTTTTCTTTGTGAGGATAGGAACCGATATAAAATATTTCCTTTCATTCCATTTTGTAATAAGGGTGAAACTTGGTCGCAGGATGTCCCCTCTACCACCCTTGTAAGACGATAAAACCTAATAAAGTCAATGTTTTTCTCTGTCTCCTTTATAATAGGGCTAAGCCCTCCCTCTCCACCCTTCCCTTATAAGATTGGAGTTGGTCATAAAAATCTTCTCTCCACCCCATCGTAATGGTGGGGCTGATATAAAACACTCTCTTTTTACCCCCACTTCGTAAAGTATGAGTCAGTCGCGGAACGCCACACTCTTGCCAAAATTTGTAAGGAGAGAACTGATGTAGTCGGTATCCATTTCTGCCCCACTTTGTAAGTAAGGCTCCCTTACCACCATTCGTAAAAGGAAAGTCAATCGTAGAATATTTCCTCTTCTCGCCCCCCTTCGTAAGGGGGGAGTCAGTCGTAGACTGACAGGGGGGTTGATAGCCATTTATTTATCTTATTATAAAACAAATAAATAATTGAAAATTGAAAATTGAAAATGAATATAAAGTCGAGGATTTGAATTTAAAATTAAGAATTAAGAATTAAGAATTAAGAATTAAGAGTTATAATAATAATTAAAAATTATAATAATAATTAAGAATAGAGCAATATATCTATTTAATTAATAATATAATAATACTACATATTATTAAATACTATAATCACACATTAAATATATTATTAATGTTATATAAATAATATAAACTATTATATATAAATAATATAAACTATTATATATAAAAAATATATAATCAATTAATAATTTTATAAGAATTATAAATTAATATATTAACATAAAAAAACATAGTTTAAAACAATCAAAGTATTTTAAACCCCCCTTGCCCCCCTTATCAGGGGGGAATGGAAGGGGAACTTATCAGGGGGGAATGGAAAGATATCCCTTATCATAGGGGGATGAGAGGAACTTATTAGAGAGGAATGAGAGCTGGTTTATCAGTGGGGCGGGGAGAGTATCTTTATCATAGGGGATAGGAGCATTCCTTATCAGGAATGGGATGAAAGGGTACTTTATCAGGAGAGAATGAAGGAATATATCTTATCAGGGATATTGAAGAGATATCCGCCATTAGCAGATGAAAAAACAAAAGGGTATTCTTGATAGAAAGAAATGGATGGGAACTTAACAGGAGATAAAGAAACAATTTAGACAATAAAATATTTATATTTTAATTGGATGATTTATGAAGTAAAGAAATTTACTGAAAGAAAAAATAAAAAATATAACAAAAGTATAGATATAATCAATATAGTTTATATTTACTATTTGATCAATTATATTAGATAATAATTAAATAATATATTAAAAGTTAGCAATATCTGAAAAAAAATTATAAACAACTTGATTATTAATTTTTTTAAAATACTATTTTAGTATAGTTATAACTGAAATTTAATAAAGGTATATAGTAAATGGCACGATCCCAAGATGAACAGATTGCAGCGTTTAGAAACTTTTTTCTATTATCAACTATTGGATTAGTCATCCTATTGATTTGTTTTTATCTATCCGGAATGTTGTTAGTATTTCTTGTATATGATAAGATTGGTATTGTTAAACTATTATCAATGCGACCAGAGGTTCAATTATTGTATTTATTGGATTTATTTACAAAATCATGGCAAATAACTATTATTAATTTTCAAAAAATCGGTATCACTGGTTCCAATTATTTTATACCGAAATTAGTTGTATCTTCTACTGTACCGTTGTCTTTGCTTTTGCTTATATTTTATAAATTTAGAGAGCCTATAATGGATTGGAAACCATTTAAAGTACAAGAATCACAGTATGGTGAAGCTCATTGGGCTACACCAGCAGAAATTAAAAAAGCTGGATTATTTCATAATGGTTCAGGTATGACAATGGGTATGTATAAAGGAAAATTGCTTGTTGTGGATAAAACAAATTGTCAACACGCTTTACTATTCGCACCTACTGGTTCTGGTAAAGGTGTGGGTTTTGTGTTGCCTAATTTGTTATTCTGGGATGACTCTGTTATTGTGCATGATGTTAAGCTTGAAAACTTTGAGATTACTAGTGGTTATAGAACGGCTAAAATGCATCAAAAATGCTATTTATGGAATCCTGCTGATCAAGATGGATATACACATTGTTATAACCCTATGGATTTTATTGCTAGGGATTATGGTAAACAAGTGGATGATGTGATGAAAATCACGAAATTTTTATTACCAAAAGAGGAATTTTGGACAAATGAAGGTAGAGCACTTGCTACTGGTGTTATGCTTGCTTTGTTGGCTTGCGATGATAGACCTATTTCTATGGGTGAGGTTTTGAGAACATTAAGAAGTGATGATGTTTCTTATAATATAGCTGTATTGTTGGATACAAGGGGCGAATTTATTCATCCTACTGGATATATGAACTTAGCTGCATATTTGCAAAAACCTGATAAAGAAAGAGGCTCCGTTACATCTACTGCCGCATCAGCTATGGACTTATGGGCTAACCCACTTGTTGATGCTGCTACTATGAGAAGTGATTTTAATATTGGTAAATTTAGAAAAATTGCAACATCGTTGTTTGTTGGTATTTCTCCAAGCAACGTTATGAGGTTGCAACCTTTACTTCAAATTTTTTATCAACAATGTGCGGGTATTTTTACAAAAAGAATGCCTGATAAAAAGACTGAAAAACATAGAGTTATGATGTTGCTTGATGAGTTTCCTACTTTGGGTAAAATGGAAGAAATTAAAGCTGGTATTGCTTATTACAGGGGATATTGGGTAAAGCTATTCTTAATTACACAAGATACTGAGCAATTAAAATCAATATATGAAGCGTCTGGTATGAACTCCTTCTTATCCAACTGTACTTACAGAATTACCTATGCTGCAAACAACGTTGATACTGCTAAATATATATCTGATTTATTAGGTAAAAAAACTGTTACTAGTCAAAATGAAGGTTCAAGGCCTAAATACTTAGATTTAAATCCAGGTTCACGAACCGTTTCAACGTCAAAGTCTGGAAGAGAATTATTATTACCACAAGAAGTTATTGGATTACCAAAGGATGAACAAATTATTCTTATTGAGGCAAACCCTCCTATTAGATGTAAAAAAATCTTTTACTATAAGGATAAATTGTTTACAAGTAGATTAATGAAACCTATAAAAGTTCCAAAACAAGAGCCTTATATACCAAAGAAGACTCAATCAGGTGAAGGTGATAAAAAATAACTAAAATTATATGAATAAATTACCAATTGTAGATATTACTAAATTCACTTTTCAGGATTTTCCAGAACATACGGCATGTATAATTTGGTTTGCTGGTTGTAATTTTAGATGTCCATATTGCCATAATCCAGAATTTATTACTGGTAATCTGCAAAAAATTGATGAACAAAAAATTTTGGATTTTTTAAAATCAAGAATTGGTTTGTTAGATGGCGTTGTTTTATCCGGTGGTGAATGTTGTTTATTTGATGATGTCTACGATTTTATAAAAAAGATAAAAGAAATGGGATTTTTGGTAAAAATAGATACAAATGGTACAAATGCAAAACTAATTAAGAAACTAGTTAATGATAAAATGATTGACTTTGTGGCGTTGGATTATAAAGCACCAAAAGAGAAGTTTAAAAGTATTGCTGGTATAGATGGATTTGATAAATTTGATGAGACTTTAAAATTTTTAATACAATCAAATATAGATATGGAAATTAGAACAACGGTTCATACAAAATTATTAAACGAAGATGACGTAAATAATATTATTTTGGATTTAGAAAATAAAGGCTATAATAAAACTTATCATATTCAGAATTTTAGAAATGATAATAAAAGTACGTTGGGCAATATTGGAGATCAAGATAGGATTTTAAATAAAGAACTAATTAAATCTAGTAAAATCAAAGTTTTTTTTAGAAATTTTTTTTAATTTAGTATAAAACCCTTACTAAATAAAAATGATTTAGTAAGGATAAACAAAATTATTATAAACTCAAATCAATTATGGCTTTAATTGACTTATAAGCTTCATCATATATTTGCGAAATATTATCTGCCAACATATAAAAAGGTGTTGTGATTATTTTATTATTTTTATCAATACATATTTCACCAGTTTTTGTTGTTTGAAATTTGTTACCTAATTTTTCAACTATATTAGCAATGTTTGCGTCATTTCCAAGCGTTATTGTTATATTTTTGAATATTTTAGCTAAAATCATAGGAGCTATGCAAGTTGCGCATATAGGTTTATTAGCGCCTTTAAACTGTATTAATTTCTCCTCTAAAATTTTATCTACTGTATAATTATTATTATCCAAACCAAATGTTGAAAGGTTTAAAACCGCACCAAAACCACCAGGTAAGATTATACCATCAAAATCGTTAACATCTAGTTCTTCTATTGGTTTAATGTTACCCCTAGCTATTCTTGCGGATTCAATAAGCATATTTCTAGTTTCATCCATTCTTTTGTTGGTTATAAAATTCATAACACAAGTTTGATTTTTATTAAGCGAAAAACATTGATAATCAGCATTTAATTGCTTAATAGCAAGTAATATCATAGTACTTTCATGAATTTCGCTACCATCTTTTGATCCACAACCACTTAAAATAACAGCATATTTTTTCATAAATTTAAATAATAATTACAACAATGCAATATTATAATATTTTTTATTTTTTCAAATAAAAAAATTTTAATATTTTTAATTTTATTTCTTGCAAAATTAAAAAATTGTTTTTATAATTGTTGATATGCGGGTATAGCTCAGTGGTAGAGCACAACCTTGCCAAGGTTGGGGTCGCGAGTTCAAGCCTCGTTGCCCGCTCCATTTTTTTAATAATCCATAAAGTTTTGTTTTGTAGAAGCGTTGGTTTGTGTTTCTCCGTAGTGAATTGTATTATCTTTTTATATAATTTTATTCAATCAAAAATCTAAAATTGAATATTTTAATTTTTTGAATAAACTTACCAACGGTTTTATATAAATTTTTTAATAATTTTCAATTATTTATTTTCTGTAAATGCAAAGCTTATTTTTATTGCTACTTTTTATGTAGTTATAAAAATTTAATGATAATATATTTTTTATAAAAAATATCAAACACAGTGGAAAACATTCCACTAATAAGTAGTATATTAAAAAATCACCAAAAAACATAAAAGCTGAATAATAATATATTTATCAATTCAGCTTTTTTGATTATATGTCCAAATTTACTACATTTAAAGCATTATTTTGAATGAAATCTCTTCTAGGTTCAACTATATTTCCCATTAATGTTGCAAAAGTCTCATCAGCTTGGGCGGCATCTTCTATTGTAACTTTTAGGAGGGTTCTATTTTCTGGATTTAAAGTTGTTTCCCATAATTGTTCTGGATTCATTTCACCTAATCCTTTAAATCTTTGAATTGTGATGCCTTTTAAACCAGCTTCATTTATTATTTTTGCAAATTCGGAAGGTCTGTTTGCTTTATATTCTTCATCTTTCTTTGCGAAAAGAACAAATTCACCAAAATTTTCTAAGATTTCTTGTCTAATTTTATTTATTTCACTAACTTCTGGAATAGCTAAAATTTCCTCGCCAACTAAAAATTTTGTTAATACTCCTTTATATTCTTTTTTAAAAATTAAATCACCATCGTATGTAATTTCATATGACCAAGAAGTATCTTCATCTTTTTCAAACTTTTTAATATTTAATAGTGCTTTTTCAGCAACATTTTTCATTGCTTCTGGGTTTGAAAAAGTTTCTTGTTGTAATCCACCAACTATAACCAAACTTTCAACAATATTAAATGGTAAAGATCTAGAAATTGTTTTTAATAATGAGTTGAAAATCATAGTTTTTTTGGAATAATCTATTAAATCTTGACCAGTTTTTGATAAGCCTAAATTATTTTTAAATATAGCATCACCGCAGGCGTTGGTAATAATATATTCTGTGTAAAGTGTTTCATTTTTTATGTATGTTTCACTTTGTCCTTTCTTTATTTTATATAAAGGTGGTTGAGCAATATATAAATAACCGTCTTCTATAATTTGAGGCATATGTCTGTAAAAGAATGTTAAATATAAAGTTCTAATGTGAGAACCATCAACATCGGCATCTGCCATAATTATAATTTTATGATATCTTAATTTAGAAATATCAAAATCTTCTTTTCCAATACCTGTTCCCAATGCTGATATAATCATACCCATTTTGTCTGACGAAATAACTTTATCAAACCTTGATTTTTCAGTATTTAAAATTTTACCAAAAACAGGAAGTATAGCTTGATATTTTCTATCTCTACCAGTTTTAGCGGAACCAGCAGCCGAATCCCCCTCAACCAAATAAACCTCTGATAATGCAGGATCTTTTTCTTGACAATCAGCTAATTTGCCTGGCAAGCTACCCATATCTAAGGCGCCTTTTCTTCTTGTTAATTCTCTTGCTTTTCTAGCGGCAATTCTAGCTCTTGCACCCTCAAAAGCTTTTTCTATTATTGTTTTTACTTCAATAGGATTCTCTTCAAAATATCTATTTAAAAAAGCTAGCGTTTGGCCTTCAACAACAGTTCTAACTTCAGATGAAACAAGTTTATCTTTTGTTTGTGAAGAAAACTTTGGATCTGGAACTTTTGCGGAGATTACGGATGTTAAGCCTTCTCTAATATCATCACCAGTTAGTTCAACTTTGTATTTTTTTGATAATTCTGACTTATTGATATAATCTGTGATAGATCTTGTTAAAGCACTTTTTAAACCAGCTAAATGAGTACCGCCATCGTTTTGTCTTATGTTATTGGTAAAACATACCATATTCTCATAGTATCCATCGTTCCAACATAATGCTAACTCAAAGGAAATACCATTTTCTTCTTTGCTCTTGTAAATTAATGGTTTTGCAATAGCTGTTTTTCCTCTATCTAAATATTTTACAAATTCCAAAATACCATTGTCATAATGAAATACTTCGCTTTTTCTTTCTTCTCCTCTGTCGTCAATTAATTCAATAGAAACAAATGAGTTCAAGAAAGCTTTTTCCCTAATAGCCTTTTCTAGTGTTGAATAATTAAATTCTGTTACATTTTTAAAAATTGTTGTATCAGGGAAAAATGTAACCTCTGTTCCTGTCTTATCTCCAGCTTCACCAACAACTCTCAAAGGAGCAACGGTAATACCTTTTTTAAACTCTATAAAATGTTCTTTTCCATTTTGCCAAATTCTCAATTTTAACCAATCAGATAATGCATTAACACACGATGCACCAACACCATGAAGACCGCCTGATACCTTGTAGGAATCATTATTAAATTTACCACCAGCATGTAAATCTGTCATACAAACTTCTGCTGCCGAAATACCTTCTGTTGGATGCATACCAGTAGGAATACCTCTACCGTTATCTAAAACAGATACAGAACCATCTTTATTTAATGTTACTTTAATATGTGTAGCATAACCAGCCAAAGCTTCATCTATTGAGTTATCTAAAATTTCGTAAACTAAATGATGTAAACCAGTTCCATCGTCGGTATCACCAATATACATACCAGGTCGTCTTCTAACTGCTTCAAGGCCTTTTAAAACGGTAATAGAACCAGCATTATATGAACACATATCAGCAGATTTTCCTTCTTCGTTTATAATATCAGTCATGTCTTTTTCGTTATTTTTATAAAATATTAATACTCAATATCATAAAAATTAATAAATTAATTTCAAGTAAAATTTTTTTATGCTGAATAATATTTTTATTGTAAAAAAATAATTTAAGTTTTAATATGAATTTATTAAATCAATTTTTTAAGTATGAGTAATTTAGATTCTATACATTTACAAGATTATCCAGATGTTTCAAATATCAAGTTTGATGATGAGCTGGTTAAAGAGATGGATTTAGTAAAAGAAATATGTTCTGTTGCATTATTTTTAAGAGATAAAGAAAATCTTAGAGTTAGATTACCTTTAAATCAAATAAAAATAATAGGAAATGATATTGAAGATTTAAAAAAATATAAAGACATAATTGCTGATGAAGTAAATGTTAAAAATGTTGTTTTTGAATCTGATATTGATAAAATTGCTACATTTGTTATAGAAGTTGATTTGAAGAAATTAGGTTCTAAATACGGTGAAAAATTAAGAGATATAATGAAAGCTGTAAAAGAAAACAAATGGAAAAAGGCTGATGGTGATAAAGTTGAAATCGCTAATACAATTTTGGAAAAAGATGAATATTCTATAAAATTAAAACCTAAGAAAGAAAGCAAAAATATGCAAGCATTATCAAATAATAAGGCAATTATTGAGCTTGATTTCAATATTACACCAGAATTGGAGCTTGAAGGTTTAGCTAGGGATTTAATTAGAATAATTCAACAAAATAGAAAAGATGCAAATTTAGTTTTATCTGATAGAATAAAATTATCATTAAAAACATCTTCTCAAAAGCTAATAAAAGCAATACAAGATAATGCAGAATATATCAAAAATCAAACGTTAGCAAAAGAATTGGATATTGTGGATAATATATCCGAAGAATTTTCTTTTGGTGAAGAAATTGACGGAGATTTTATAAATATTGGTTTTAGTATTTTTAAATAACAATTTATTAATTTTTAATAACTATAAGGAAAAAAATGAAAAAAAATTTTGTAATTTTTACTTTAATATTAGTACTTCTAAGCGCTTGTGCTATTGATCCATACACAGGTGAAACAAAAATTTCAAATACAGCAAAAGGTACAGTTATTGGTGCAGCAGGTGGAGCAGCAGTTGGTGGAATTGCAAAGGGTAAAAAAGGTGCTTTAATTGGTGCAGCAGCGGGTGGTGTTGCAGGTGCAGCAGCTGGCGGATATATGGATATTCAAGCAAGAGCATTAAGACAAGAATTACAAGGTACAGGTGTTAGCGTTGTAAAAGAAGGTAATGATATAGTATTAGTAATGCCTGGAAATATTACATTTAATACAAATTCATACAAAGTAAAAGACTCTTTTAAACCAGTATTAACATCAGTTTCAAAAGTATTAAAAAAATACAACAAAACATATGTTCAAATAGCCGGATATACTGATAATACTGGAAATAAAGCAACAAACAACACATTATCTTTTAATAGAGCAAACGCTGTCGCTAATTATTTAAAATTAAAAGGCGTAAGTGCTAACAGAATGTTAATAGAGGGTCATGGTTCTAAAAATCCAATAGCTTCAAATTCAACAGCAAAAGGTAGAGAAAAAAATAGAAGAGTTGAAATAACATTAGTTCAAGCTGAATAATATTGCTTCTATATGTTATTTATAAAACCATATTGCTTTGCAGTATGGTTTTATTTTATAATTATGTTAAATTATTTAATTTGGTAAGATTAATTTTGTTGCTTATTTTCTATATAAATCGTTTGTTTTTGTAATTTAATATTCATTTCTCTAAATTTATTAAATGCTGTAATCATAATTTCATTTGTTATACTTTGTTGGTTGGTAATATCACTAATATAAAATTTTAACGTAAAGTCTAAAATATTATTTGTAAAATTATTAAAAGCAACAAACGGAGCTGGTTTTTGCATAATTCGTTGATTATCATTTGCTATGTAAAGTAATATTTCAATAATTGTTTCTGGATTATTTTCACAATCAACTGTAAAATTTAAATCAATTCGTGTCTGTTTGTTATTTAATGTTTTGTTTAAAACTATTCCAGATATAATGTTTGAATTAGGTATTATTATAACATCTTTTGTTCCTGTCTCAATTAATGTGGATCTGATATTTATTTGCCTTACAACTCCTTCTTGTCCGTTTATGTTGACTATATCCCCTATTCTAATTGGTCGTTCAAATAATATTAAAATTCCAGATACAAAATTATTTATAATATTTTGTAAACCCAAACCTACACCAAAAGATAAAGCACCAGCAATTATAGCTAAATTAGAAAAATTACCACCAACGACAGCAATTGCAAAAAATCCAGAAGCTAAAAATCCAAAGAAGCTAAAACCCGAACTTATGGAGTCTTTAACCCCATCATCCATATCAGTTTTTGAAAGCGTTGCGGTTAATAGTTTTGTTTTTATTATTTTAAATACTGTTAATGAAATAAAAAAAGTTATTATGGCTGTAAATATGGATATTATTGATATTTTTACATCCCCAATATAGAAACTTGTTAGAAAATTTTTTATATTTTGTAATAATAAATTTATTGAAACACCCCAGACACCGAGTATTGAAAATATTAAAAATATTAAGATTATTGGATCAATTATTAAAGATAATAAAATATCAAATTTATTTATCTGTTTTCTGTTTATTTTTAAAGATTTTGTCCAGAATTTTAACAATAGGAATCTATGGAAAAATACGCTAACTACATTACTAATAATATAAGCAATTCCAATAAATATTGCAGAAAATAATGTTTTATTTAGGATGTAATACGCTAAATTAACATAGCCAGTAAAACAAATAAAGAATATAATTACTGAAAATAAATATATTAAAATTTTTATTTTTGTTTTGATACTCAAACTGACATTATCTGTATCCTCTGAATTTTCTTCTTCTGGTTCCGAAAAAAATATTTTTGTGAAAAATACTATACATAAAATTTTAATTAAACAAGATAGAGCTTTTAAATATATTACAAAATCATTATGATATTCAAGCTTTATTGCTAGATATTTAAAGAAACTAACGGTAAATATTAAAATAATTAAAGAAAACAAAACACAATTAATGTATTTCGCCTTACTATCATCTATATTTATTAGTCTCAAATCGCTATTTCTTGGCGAAAATATTAAGCTTGAAATACATAATAACACATATATAATAAAAATATAGATTAAGAATTCTCTGAAAATTAAATTAAAGTTTGCATTATCTTTATTAAAAAAGAATAATAGCGCCCCTATAATTGTTGTTGGAGCTATAATTTTTGAGACAAAAAATGACACTCCGAATATCATTTTATTTATGTAATCTAATTTATGCTTTTTAACCTTATAATAATTGAAATATTTTTTAACGGAAATATTAATAATTATTCCTATTACTATTGAAAATATGGATATTAATGATATATTTGATATAATATCTTTATTATTTTTTTGCTGTTCACTGTTTAATGAATTATAATAATCAGTTGCAGTTTTTACAGTCTGAGTACTGATTTTTATAAAGTTTTTAGTATTTTCTATAAAAAATGTTGAGTTTAAAATATTTGCTTGCCTACTAAAAATATTTTCAAATAGATTCCTATTTCTAATACTTACTACAACTTTTTCTAATTCATCAATTTTTATTAGAATTAAATCATTTTTAGCTATCTTTGATTTTAATATTTTTTCTTCTGCGTCAAACTCATTTCTTCTATTTATTAATGTTATATCTTCTTTTGAATTATTTGTAGGTCGTTCGCCCAATGATTCAATTCTTTTTTTGACAAAATTCAAGTTTGTTTCATCTTCATTTTTTGCTGATAATATTTGATTTTCTATATTATTTAGAATTTTAATATAATCATTTGTATTTTTTACTGTTACATTTTTGCTCAATAATATTTTTTCTAACTCTGATAACTGACTATTTATTTCATCATAATTAATATTTACAGTGGAAACAGCTTCAATTCTTTCCGCTACAACCGTATCTAATTTTGATTTTGCAAATATTTTGTTAAATGAAAATATAAAAAATATTAGGAGCAAAAATAATTTTTTCATTGCAATTTGATGTATTTTATTATTTATACAATTTATAATATATTTATTTAAATACAAGTATTTTGTGATTATGATTTTGTTTTTAAGATGTAAGATGGAAATTAATAAAGTTAGTAGAATTGGTTGACGGTATTTTAAATTTATTAAAACACTAAATTAAAAAACAAAAAATATAAAGTTGTGAATTTAAATTAAAAATTATTAATATCAAAACTAATAACAATTTTCTATTTACTTTAAATTTTTTATGTATTAATATATTGAATTGTATTATTCTAATTAGAAAATAAATAAAAAGTAGATAAGATGAATTTAAGAAATATAGCAATTATTGCCCATGTTGACCATGGAAAGACTACTCTTGTAGATCAAATGTTAAAACAAAGTGGTACTTTTAGAAATAATGAAGCCGTAGCTGACAGGGTTATGGATAGTGGAGACCTTGAAAGAGAAAGAGGTATTACAATTTTAGCAAAAGTTACATCAGTTGAACATAATGGAACTAGAATAAATATAGTTGATACACCAGGACACGCTGATTTTGGTGGTGAAGTTGAGCGTATTTTGTCTATGGTTGATGGTGTTGTTTTATTGGTTGATTCAGCAGAAGGACCATTACCACAAACTAAATTTGTGCTTTCAAAAGCTTTAAAATTAGGTATTAGACCAATAGTTGTAATTAATAAAATTGATAGACAAGATGCAAGACCAAATGAAGTTTTAGATGAAATTTTTGATTTATTCTGTGCTTTAGGTGCAAACGATCAACAATTAGATTTCCCTGTATTATATGCAGTTGGTAGAGAAGGATGGTGTACTGATGATCCATCTAAAAAAGGTGAAAATTTGGAACCTTTATTTGATTTAATTTTAAAACACGTTCCAGAGCCAAAAATAGAAGAAGGTGATACATTTAAAATGCTTGCTACTACATTAAGTGCAAACCCATTTTTAGGAAGAATTTTAACTGGTAAAATCTATTGCGGTAAAGCTAAAACTAATATGCAAGTTAAAGCTTTAGATTTAAATGGCAATGTAGTTGAAAGGGGAAAAATTACAAAAATTCAAGCATTTAGAGGAATTAAAAAAGTTGATTTAGATGAAGCAGAAGCAGGTGATATAGTTTCTATTGCTGGATTATCAAAAGCATCAGTTTCTGATACAATTTGTGATCCAAGTAATGAAGAAGTTTTACATTCTACTCCTATTGATCCACCTACAATGTCTATCACAATTGGCGTTAATACTTCTCCGCTTGCTGGACAAGAAGGTGATAAATTAACATCAAGGTTAATTAGAGACAGACTTTATGCCGAAGCAGAAACAAATGTTGCAATTAAAGTTGAAGACACTGACAGTACTGAAACTTTCCAAGTAAGCGGAAGGGGTGAATTACAGTTAGGTGTTCTTATTGAAACAATGAGAAGAGAAGGCTTTGAGCTTACAGTTGGAAGACCTAAAGTTATCATGAAAGAAGAAAATGGTAAAAAATTAGAACCATACGAAGAAGTTGTTGTTGACGTTGATGATGAATTTAGTGGTACAGTTGTTGAAAAATTAAGCAAAAGAAAAGGTGAATTAAAAGAAATGAAACCTTCTGGTGCTGGAAAAACAAGACTTGTATTCATTATCCCTTCAAGGGGTTTAATTGGTTATCAAAGTGAATTTTTAACTGACACAAGGGGAACTGGTATTTTGAACAGAATTTTTGATTCTTATCAAGAATATAAAGGTGAAATTCCTAACTTAAGAAAAGGTGTTTTAATTAGTATGGATAAAGGTGAGACAATACCTTATGCTTTATTTGGTATTCAAGACAGAGGAATTATGTTTGTTGGACCAAAAGAAAAAGCTTATGAAGGTATGATTGTTGGTGAACATGCTAAAGATAACGATTTAGTTGTTAACGTTCAAAGAACCAAAAACCTAACAAATGTTAGATCTGTTGTATCCGATGAACATATCGTTTTAACACCTCCTGTAAAAATGTCTTTAGAACAAATGATGACTTATATTCAAGATGATGAATATGTTGAGGTAACACCAAAAACATTAAGGTTAAGAAAAAAATATTTGTCAGCAATTGATAGAAAGAAATATTCAAGAGGACAGAAGGAAGAGGAATAAGTTTTAAAAAAGTGTTAGGATTTTCTAACACTTTTATTTTCAAAATCATTAAATTAAAATATTAAAAACCATCGTTTTAAGAAAATTAATTAATATTATTTATTACTCTTTTCTCCATTACATCTTTTACACAAAAATTGCAAGTTATCCTTATCAGTTTTCCCGCCTTTGCTCCACGGTATAATATGATCCGCTTCACATTCATGTAGTTCTATTTCCTTTCCGCATTTTACACATTTACAAACATATTTATTAGTCTTATCACCACTTCCATTTACTTTATGACTTTCAAAATATTCCCTTTTTTGCTTATCTGTAAAAGCTCTTAAATTCAAATATTTTTCATTACCACTTAATAGATATTCATAAATGCCTTTTTTATTTTCAACATCTTCATCTTCCATGTATTGTGAAATTTTTTCTTCTAAATCATTTGAATTATAGCTATTATCTTTGTAAATATTATATAAATAGCCCCATTCTAATCCCTTCATTTCTTTTCTATATACGGGAAATATTTTTTTAACCCAAGCAAAAACATCTTGAAAATATTGCCACAATTCATTTGCATCCCTATCTTTTTGGTGCCTTCCCATATAAGCTTCTATTTTATTTTCAGTTAAGCTTTTTTCCTTATCTTTAATTTCTACTTCAATATTTTGACTTATCCACTTTAATACTCTCTCTAAAAATTCTTGCCTTATTGGGCTACCGTTTACATAATCTTTTGCCAAACAATAAGCAGCGCAATTTGTCTTACTAAAAATTGTTTTAGAATTACTTAACCAAGAACCAGTATAGACCGCATTTCTTAACTCTTGATCTGTTAATTTTTCTCCAGCTATGTTTATAATTTTAAACCATTCCAATTTTTCACTATCATTTCCTTCACAAATATAAACATTTAATTTATAGTTTAATATTTTTTCTTGTATATCTTTTGGTAATCCATCAAAATTTTGATGTTTAAAACTAAACTCATTATTTGCATATTGACAAATACTTAAAATTCTTTGCTGTCCATCTAATACCTCGTATCTTTCGCCATTTTTTACCCAATAAATACTATTTAATGGAAAGCCTTTCATAATACTATTAATAACATCTTCCCTTTGCTTATCCTTATAAACAAATTCTCTCTGATATGGCGGTCTTATATCTAATATACCACCATAGCCAACAACTCCACCCTCACCGCTATCATTATATCCATCAATTAAATCTTTAATTAATATTTCTTTTGGTTCAATTTTCATAATTTCTCCTTTTTTAATAATAATTTGTTCAATTATTGAAATTGAAGGCGAGCAAAAGAACATAGAGGAAGTAGCCAAAATTCTAAATCTTAGTTTTAATAATGCGCTTGATAAACCTGCTGATACATTATTTCAAGAGTGGAGAAAGGAACGCAACTTGCCGTTTAAAGGATAGATGAGGTTTGTTGATTATAATAAATATTAATTATATTAATTTTTCTGCTACAAAAAATAAATTTTGTACATTTTTTCCATATCTGTCTGTATATTTTAAAATTTTAAAATATATTATTTTAAAATGTTTTGATAAAATAAAATTTATAAATCCTGGATTATAAAAATATGAATAATAAGTTAATTCACCAAAATTTGGTATATCTACTTTTTTTATTGACTTTCCATTAATATTTAAATAATTTTTATAATCTTTTGTTAATGGACAAGACAAAATAAATTTTCCACCAATTTTTAATGATTTTTTTACTCCTTTACAAACCTGTTCAAAATTATTATAAGAACATTCTACTATATTATTTGGAAAAATTACTACATTAAATTTATTTTTAAAATTTAACTTTGTATAATCAGCTACAAAAAATTTACATTTGCTATTTTTTAAATTGACTATTTTATTTGCGTATTCTATTGCTGTTTCCGAAATATCTATTCCAATAACATTAGCTTGAAAATTTTCCTCTAAATAAAAACTAAATCTTCCAGCATTACATCCTAAATCTAAAATTTTATCGCCATTACTAATGAATTTTCTAAATTCTTTTTTAAATCTTTCAACTGCAAAGTTTGAAATTTCTGGTTTAAAAGGGTTATTTATATCTGTTATTCCGCAAGAATTATAAAATATTCTTTTTGCATTTGTATCTGTATAAATGTTATCAATTAATATTGAAATAAAATTTTTTATATATTTTTTATTTATTTTTTTATATTTTTCTTTTAGTTCTTTGTAAATGTAATTTATCTCTTTTTTTTGAATTAACAGTCTAAAAATTTCTGTATCAATACCCTCTATTAAAAAACTTTCATCGCCTAATGGTAATATAATTATTAAATCTCCATAATCTCTATAATTAATATTTTCAAACATGTTTATTTAATTAAATTTTTAATAACATTTGTACGATTACATTTTTTTAATAGATTTTCTCTATTACTATTGTACTCTTTAATATAAGTAGCATTACATACACCACAAAATTTTTTATTCTGACAAATACTGCATGGCGTTTCCTTTTCTATATATTTTTTTCTTATATCTGTATATATGTATTATTTCCAAAATCACCACACAAAAATAAACATTTAGAATTTTCTTTTCTTTTTAATTCCTTATTAACAAAAGTAATTTTTTCTTGTTTAGGGGAATAATTTATTTCTAATCTTATTGCCATTATTGTTATAATTGTTAATATTTAATATTATATTAAATAAAAATAAAATATTAAACGCCAATATTTTTTATTTATAAATTAAAATTATTTGTATTATTTTTATAATATTAATCCTAAAATGCAACAACTTAGAATATGATTTAAAATATAGACTGTAATACATCTAAAACATACAAAGAACTTTATATTAAATAGATACAATTAAAAAGGGTAATACTTACGCATATTGGTGCAGATATAGATTACGATATTATCATCAAAGATGTTAATAAATGGTATGGAGGTTGCTTGGAATAGAGATAATTTGATAAATATTTCTTTTTATAATTTAGAATATAGAATAAAAAATAAAAATATAGCCCATATTTAATTAACTACATTTCTTCATTCAATACATTAACGATTTTAGCTAAAATTCTATCTTTTTTATTTGTGCTATTTAAATTTCCTATGGGCTCAGCAAATAGTTCTTGTGGTTTTAATTCTAAGGCATTTGAGATTTTTTCCAGCATATCAACGGATGGAAATCTTTTTGCTGTTTCCATTAGTCCTATATAATTTGTTGAAGTCTTACATAAATCAGCCAACTGCATTTGAGTTATTTTTTTTGTTTTCTAGTTAATTTTATATTATTTGCCAAATATTCTTGAAATTTATTCATGGTATTGTTTATTTTTTGTTTATATACTATTGGTAAATAAATTGCTTGACAATTAAAAATGTATAATAATTTATATTTAGCGGAATTTATGGCATGTTTTTATGAATGATAATATAAGACAAGAAATAGAAAATAGCTTTTCAAGTATTTTAAGCAAATTAGGGTTAAATTTAAATGATGACAATTATAAAAAAACTCCTAAAAGGATAACAGATTTTTTTATTGAATTTACGGAGTTTACAAGACAGGGTAATGATATGTTGAAAGAACATTTTAAGATTAATTTTCCAAAACATATAGGATCGGAAAAATCATATGATGGAATTCTATTTCAACCATTAATAGAGATTTATTCTTTATGCTCACATCATTTAATACCTATTATATATATTATTTCTTTTGCATATATACCAAAAGAAAATAAACAAATTGGCTTTTCAAAAATAATAAGAATACTGAACGATATTGCAAAAAATCCAGCAAATCAGGAAGATTTTACTCAAAAAGTAGTTGACATTTTTACAAAAAACTTTGATTGTAAAGGTGTTGCAATTCTCGTTTCTGGAATACATCTTTGCATGAAAATAAGGGGTGTCCATAGTAATACAAATAATAAAACAATAGCTATGACAGGTATTTTTCAAGAGAATAAAGAAATGAGAGACAGATTTTTTGAATTAATAAATACAAATAGGATTTAAAATGTCAAATATAGAAATAGAATATAAATTTAAAATAGATGATAAAGAAAATATAATAGATACATTAAATAGAATAGCAAAAAAGAGCTATGATAGAGAATATCAATCTAATATAATGTATGATAACAAAGATGAATTAATGCAAAAAACAAACGGTAGAGTTAGATTAAGATATTTAGGCGATGACGGTAGGAAAGTATTAACTTATAAAAAACCGTTGGAAAGTGTAAACGGTGCAAAAAGAGAGATAGAATATGAAATTAATTTTAATGATAAAGAGGAGCAAATAGAAAAAATATTAAATGCAATGGAATTTCATATTACTACAAGTTATGAAAGGTATAGAACTGAATGGAAAATGAACGATACTCATATTACACTTGATGAATATCCTTTTGCTAATTTTATTGAAATAGAAGGAGAACAAAAAAATATTGAAGAAGTTGCAAGTACTTTAAAATTGGATTTTAATAAGGCACTTGATAAACCAGCTGATACACTATTTCAAGAATGGAGAAAAGAACATAATCTACCATTTAAAGGACAAATGAGGTTTGATAATTATGATAAATAATTTAAATCAAAGATTAAATATATTTTTAAATAATAAAAGATTATCAAAAGAAAAGTTTGACGATTTAAAAAACATAGCAGAAATTACTAATTTTAATGAAAATATATTAAAATGGTTTATATTTTTACAAAATATAGAAATAGTTGGATGGAGACCAAAGCAAGTAAGTAAAAGTATTTGTAATATTTTAATGAACAATGATAATATAGAAATTTATGCTTTATTTTGTCCTTCATATTTAAAAGGTGATGGTGCATATGGTTTTAGAACTGATGATGTTGGTGAGACTACTAAATATGGTTTAAAAATGTTAAACTACATTTCTAACAAAACAAAAGAATTAGGATTTAATATTGTTAAAACATCCGCAATATTTTTTGATTTAGCATTAGAACAAGCAGATAAAAGTATAAACAAAATTGATGATTTAAAAATTAATATTGAGAATTTTAAAAAATATATTCCTAAAAATATTGAGTTTTCTTTATTAAGTGAAAAATTTCCAGAATTGCTTGATATAATTGGATATAAAGGTATAGAAATTAATCCTCTTCCAGTATCTAATGTAATACTTAATAGAATAGTTGAAAGAGGTGAAAAATTTTATGAGAGATTTGGCTGGGATGAAGAAAAAATAATTAACCGTTCAAAAATTATTGCTTCAAGTGAAAATATTGTTGGCACATTTATAAGATATAATATGCCAAACTCAATAATGGTTTATACACCGACAATGTTAGAAAGGGCACAAGTTTATTCTGGATATAAATTTGAAACAGATCCACTTGCAATAATTTTTCCAAAAAGAGATATAATGGGGTTGTAGTTATAATTGGCAAAAACATCTATTATTTTAATAGAAGATATTGGTTCAAATCCAATCAACTCCACCAAAATTTATTAATTTTTATAATAGCTAGCCATTATTCATAAACCTCGCCACATCCCTTATATGTTTCACAGGATAAATTTTTATCTTATACTTTTCTGGCTTGAATTGTTTTATATTAAATATCCCCTCTGGGACGATGGCTTTTGTGAAACCAAGTTTTTCAGCTTCTTTTAATCTTGCTTCTATTTGTGAAACCATACGGATTTCACCGGAAAGTGTTTAAAATTCAACAACTTAGAATATGATTTAAAATATAGACTGTAATACATCTAAAACATACAAAGAACTTTATATTAAATAGATACAATTAAAAAGGGTAATACTTACGCATATTGGTGCAGATATAGATTACGATATTATCATCAAAGATGTTAATAAATGGTGTGGAGGTAGCTTGGAATAGGATGGAGGTTTAATATAATACATTAATCTTATACCCTTTTTAAGATAAAGAAACCAAACCTATTTTTAAAAAATCTCAATAATTTCTTTAAAATCCATTATTTGTTGCATTGGTGGAATTGCTTTCATTTTTTCTTTAAAATATTCAGCTTCCACAAGTTTGCCCTTTCCATACAATATTGGTTGTATACCAGCATTATAACCGCAATCTATATCCTGATTTGAATCGCCAATAATCCATACATTTTTAGGATTTATTTTAATATCCGTATTTTCAAGACTTTTAAATACAGGCGAAGCATCAGGTTTATTTTTTTTACTATCGCCATTTGCTATTATTTTAAAAAAATCTATATCACTATACAAAACATTAATTTCATCCAACAGCAAAGACCTTTCCTTATTGCTTACAATTATTACTTTTATTTCATTATCTGTCAATAATTTTAGCATGTCTTTTGCATTATCTGGTGCTTTCAGTAAACTATTAAATTCATTATAAAAATTCAAATAGTCCTCATATGCCTGTTTTTCTAATTCTGCGCCAAAAAAATTTACAAAATTTTCTTGTAGAGATTTATTTTTGTCTCTTTTTTCTTTCTTAATTGTTTCCCAATCATCTTTACCATACTTTGCAAGAGTTTTGTTCATAGCTCCGACAACTACATCTCTGTTTAAAGCTAACGTATTATCCCAATCAAATATTACAGCCTGTGGTTTTTGTAATTTTTGCATAAAATAATTGAATATTATTGATATGTATATATTAAATATATACTTTTGAAAATCAATGAAAATATTAGACAATGCCAAACATACATTAACTCTATTAACATTTGCAAAGATAATGTTAGACTAAATGTGGTTGATGTAAAATTAAATGAAAGCATATTTAGTATGCTAAATAAAGTTTATAACATTATAGGAACTATTATAAGCAAAAAAATGGAGAATAAATTATTAAAAGAAAAACCAAAAGTTATATTTTTTGATTTGAGCAGCACAATTTTAGATTCTCATAGAATTGATTTAGAGTCTATAAATTTTGTTTTAACAAAATATGGTATGCCAACTTGGGAAGGTGGTACCAGATTAAAGAAAGATAAAGCTAAATCAATGAAAGAAAATTTTCCAAATTTTTTTGGAGAAGAAATAGCAGAGCAAGCATATCAGGAGTATCTGCGGCTTTTAATTGACAATATTGATAGAATGCCATTAATACCAAATATAGAAGCAACATTAAATTATTGCAGGGAAAATGGAATAAAAGCTTTTATAGTTAGCAATAGAGATAATATTTTTGTTGAAAAATTTTTAGATATATTTGGATTTAGAAAATATTTCGATTCTATTTTGACACCAGAGACTACGGGCTATACAAAGCCAAATCCAATGATTATAAATCAATATTTATTAAAAAACTCTTTAGATCCAAAAAGCGATACTATATTATTTATGGGTGATGCTTTTGCTGATGTAAGATGTGCTTTTAGATCTGGTTGTATTCCAATACTTTATACTGAAATAGTAAGAGATGAAATTTCTCCTAAAAATTTAGAGAGATTATCAAAAATAAATCCAGATAATCCAGCAAGAATTATAAGTACGCAAAGACAATTTATAGATTTATTGGAAAAATCAAGAGCAATTTGGGATGAGAAATCTAGAACAAAAATTACATATATTGGAGCAGGTGGCAAAATAGGAAAAAAGGCTATACAAGATATATGTAATATAACACCAGCCAATGAAAATGTAGAACTTGTGTTAATTGGTTCCAGTAGTGAAGATAGTTTGATAAGATTAAGTGGTTTTGTTAAGGATGTAATTGGCAGTTTAGAAATAGCGGGTAAGGGAGGTAATATAAGGTTTATAATAACAAATGATTATTCAAAAACAAAAAACTCTAATATTGTTATATGTAGTGCTGCTAAGTGACCAAATGAAGAAGAGAAAGTAAGGCTTAAAAAGATAGATCCAAGTGGTAGAAATGCACAATCGCTGGTTAATGCTGAAATGATTAAAAAAATTTTTATGCAATTAAATACTTTTTGCCCAAAAGCATTAGCGCTTATACTTACAAATCAAGTTGACATGATGTGTCATATATCAAGAAGTATTGCAAAAGATATGAATATTATTGGACTAAGTGGTGCTGTGGATTCTACAAGATTAAGACAGAATATTAAGTCAGAGATTGGATTATCAAGTAATGGTTTAATGATAGGCTATCATAATTCCAGTATGACACCAATTTTAAAGAGTTTGACTATGTCAACCGGGAAAAATATATTTCCAGTAATCTCTGGTGATATAAAATTCTCTGATTCAGGTTTGGAGGAAGAATTTAAAGAAGCCGAAAGAAAGAAATTGGAAAGCATTGTGTCGGCGACAAGGAGAATGGGCGGAGAAATATCAGCACAACAGAGAGCTGGTTTACATTCTAATACAGATACGGGAGCATCTATGTTACCATCCGCTGCTATTATTAGATTGGTTAGCGACTTCTGTTTTGGCATAGGTACACATACCGAAAGTTATAACGTATTTATATCAAATCCTGAGATAGCTCATCATTATGGAGTAGCTCCAAATACGGAATTGAGTATACCATTAAAAATAGGAAAGGGTAGAATAGAACAGACGTCAGATCTTCCTCTTTTAGAGACTGAAAAATTAAAAATGAGAGAAGCTCAACAAAAACTTGATAAACAAATGGCTGAAATTTTTGGAGCAGGGAAAAAATTATAAATTCTTGTTTTGTGGTATTTAAATATTCCATGTAGTGTCAGTTTAAAGATTAAATACTGTGTGGAATATTTATTTTTCTCCACAATTCATAAACCTCGCCACATCCCTTATATGTTTCGCAGGATAAATCTTTATCTTATGCTTTTCTGGCTTGAATTGCTTTATATTAAATATCCCCTCTGGGACGATGGCTTTTGTGAAACCAAGTTTTTCAGCTTCTTTTAATCTTGCTTCTATTTGTGAAACCATACGGATTTCACCGGAAAGTGTTTAAAATTCAACAACTTAGAATATGATTTAAAATATAGACTGTAATACATCTAAAACATACAAAGAACTTTATATTAAATAGATACAATTAAAAAGGGTAATACTTACGCATATTGGTGCAGATATAGATTACGATATTATCATCAAAGATGTTAATAAATGGTGTGGAGGTAGCTTGGGGTGGAGGTGGATATTTAAGTTCTATATTATGCCTTTACCTTGCATTATCGTATCTTTTATTAAATATTTTTCACAAATTTTTATATTTTTTAAAACCTTACTATAAGAATCTTTTACATCTTTTGACTAAAACAATCTTATTATCTATGATACTAAATATCAATTAAAATTATTAACATTTTTAAAAAATATTGTTTTTTATAAAAAAATTAACAATACAAAAATATTTTTATTATATTAATTTTGCTTTTAAAAGTACAAAAAGCTACCACTTTAAGTGATAGCTTTTAAATTATCATTTATTCAAAACTATTTCATTTGTTCAAATAAATTTCCAAAAACACTACCTAATGTAGTTCCTGTATCACTTCCTGTATATTGATCAATATCAAATTCTTCTTCCTCTTCAATATTTTCTTCAATATCAGAAATTGGTTTTAATGAAATCAAGAACTTTCCAGTGTTTGCATCAAAAATGAATATTTTTCCTTCAAGTTTTTCGCCAACTTTGAATTTATCGGTTTTTTGATCTTTTTTGTCTTTTGCTACATCAATTCTCTTAATAATAGCCTTTAAACCGCATTCAACTTCAACTTCAAGATATTCTTTTTTAACGGTTTTTACTATGCAAGAAACGTCTGCACCTTTTTCAAACTTTTTGATTTCTTCTTTTAAATCATATTTTAATTGTTTTATACCAATGCTAATTCTTTCTTGTTCGTAGTTAGTTCCCAATAATACAACTTTAACTTTATCATTTTTGTTGTATTTTTTGATATCTTCTTCACTTTCTAAATCAGATACATGAACTAAACCGTCAACACCACTTGGGAATTCAACAAATAAACCAAATTCTGTAATATTTTTGATTACACCTTCAAGAATATCACCAACAGAATGAGATTCTGCAAATTCCTTCCAAGGATTTGGAGTTGTTTGCTTGATACCTAATGAAATTCTGTGATGTTCAGAATCAATATCAAGAATCATAACATCAATTTCTTGTCCAACAGATAATACTTTTGCTGGTGAAAGATTATTTTTGAACCATGACATTTCAGAAATATGAACTAAACCTTCAATTCCGTTGTCAATCTCAACAAATACACCATATTGAGCAATGGTTGTAACTTTACCTTTTGTGATTTTACCAATTGGATATTTTGTATTGATTGTTTCCCAAGGATTTTCTTGCAATTGTTTCATACCCAAAGAAACTTTCTTTGTTTCTGGATCATACTTAATAACTTGAACTTTAATATTTTGTCCAACTTTTAATACATCACTTGGATGTCTAACTCTACACCAAGAAATATCTGTTAAGTGTAATAAACCATCAAAGCTTCCAAAATCAATAAATGCACCATAATCTGTTAAGTTCTTTACGATACCTTCAATTACATCGCCAACTTTAATTTTGGATAGAATTTCTTCTCTTTCTTTATTTCTTTGCTCATCTAAAATAGCTCTCTTAGAAACAACAACATTACCTCTAACATCATCTATTTTAAGAACCATGAATTTATCTTTTTGACCAACTAAGCCATTCATATTTACTAAATCAGCTGTATCAACTTGGCTTTTTGGTAAGAAGGCAATAACACCGCCTAATTCAATAGCAAAACCACCTTTTACTTTACCAAGAACTTTACCATCAATAACAGTTCTATTGTTCATGTAATCTTTAAGATTATTCCAAGTTTGATATTTTTTTGCGGTTTCTCTACTAATTAATAGCTCGCCTTTTTTATTTTCAATTTTATTCAAGTAAACATCAACAACATCGCCGAGTTTAATGTCTTCATCTTTAAATTCACTAATTGGAATATAACCAATTGATTTAGAACCAATATCAATACCAACAGCTTTATCATCCATATCAACGATAACACCTTTTACAACACTACCTTCTTCAAAAGATTGTGTCTCATTTTCAAATTCATTAAGCAATGTTTCAAAATCTTCGCTTAAATAAGTTTTTTCTTCTGACATATTTTTTATTTTCGGGTAAATTAATAATATAAGAATAGTATTTTGTAAAACACCCAATAATTTTACAATTTGACTAATCTCAGATTATCAAGATATAGATATTTATTTAAAAAATCAAGGTTTATTTTGCACTAGATATTGATATTGTTAAATTTTATTATTTTAAATATAAAAGTTAGTCTATAATAAAAATTTTATTGATTAAACATTAATAAAATTAACCAAAGTTATTAATCAATCCCAATTAATCGCTCAATTATTTAATTAATCAATGTATAGTAATATGAGTAGTTAAATACACTTTTTTATAGTATTTCTTTTTAATATAATTTAGCATAAGTCTCATTCTTATATAAAACAATTCTAGAAATATGTTTTAAAAACTACCACTACTACACAAATAATATAAAAAATATACTTTTCTATTAATTAATAATTAATTTAAATTATCTTTATGTATTTATGTTGCAGATATGTTTATAGATTGTAGAGTATGATTAATGACTGAATGTTGAATAGGGAGGTGGTGAATAAAAGGGGTTAATTGATGATATATAAGATTGATAGAGGGTAAGGGTAATAGTGTAAATATAATAAATTATTTAATTTATTGATTAAATTAATAATAAAGAAAATAAACTAGTAGATAATAAAAAAATAACGACAGCAAAAACAATACCACCAACCTACGCCAAAATTTTATTTGAACTTCATATTATCATATTTCTAGTGTATCATTATATTTTTTTCAACTTTTAAAATTTCATGAAAGACAATGTAGATAATTTAGACGGCATTTCCTATGTTAAAGCGTGAGTATCAAAACATTTTACTTTATTGTTCTCTTTTATTAAGCTTTATCTACAAAACATCAGATGTAATAATAGTAAACACTTGCTAAACTGTTCGTGATATACATATGTTAAATTGTTACAATATCAAATTTTATTCATAAAAACACTTTATTTTTAATTTTATTGAATTAAAATAGATGTAAGTTTAACTAACAATAGTATAATATTATGGAAAAATACGAAGGAATGAGCTTTGATGAAGCTATGAAATTGTTTGAAGAAAAGATTTCTTTATTGGAGAAAGATGAAGATGGTCAAGATGTAGGAA
The DNA here is from genome assembly GCA_934747265.1 of uncultured Rickettsiales bacterium. GTDB lineage: Bacteria > Pseudomonadota > Alphaproteobacteria > Rickettsiales > UBA1997 > CALXSC01. The sequence continues at coordinate 51,056 of CAKVGI010000005.1, read as the reverse complement.
AGATTTATCAAGAAGCTGTTGAATTAAGAGACTACTGTGCAAAATTATTATCCGATGAAAGAGAAGAAATTAAAAGGATAGCAAAAGAAAATAATATTCCATTATCGGAAATTGGACTTGAAGAAAGTGAAGATGAAAATGAAGAAAAAGATAATAACGATAATAATGAATAGTTAAACGAAATAAATGTAGAGGCTTTTTTATTTTTTATAAATATTTTAAGAGGTAAAAGATGTCTGAATTAAATGATGAAACTTTTGATGCTGCTGTACAAGAAGGAACTGTTTTAGTGGACTTCTGGGCTCCTTGGTGTGGACCATGCAGAATGTTATTACCAATAATAGACGAAATAACATCGGAATATGAAGGCAAATTAAAAGTTGTTAAGTTTAATGTTGATGATAATAGAGTTATACCAAATAAATTTAATATAATGGGCGTTCCTTGTTTGATGATATTCAAAGATGGAAAAATGACTGCTCAAAGAACTGGTTTAGCCTCAAAAACTATAATCAAGACATGGATAGATAGTAATATATAATAATTACTAATGTTTAGGATTTTGTTTCAATTAAAGAGATTTTACTTTATATATTATAAAGAGTCTCTTTTGTTTTTTAAAAAAATATACAAAAATATTAGGAGTAGCTTATTTAAAAAGAAAGATAATATTTTTATACATAAAGCTATTCCGAATACCAATAAAGAAATTGATATTGTTTTAGATCATAAAACGTATGACTTTTATTCTTTACAACCAAAGAATACAGAACCATTTTATGTAAATTCGCCACTATTTATAATATTAAAAAAACATAAAAAAGCAATTTTCAATAATTTATTAGAAATTTTACAAAAATCTTATGATTTCAAAGTGAAAATTGGATTAGAATTAGAATTTTACATATTAAATAATATAAAAAATATTGATATTGTAAAAGAATTAAAAAAATACTTGCCAAATATTGAAAATATAGAAAAGGAAATGGGAGAAAATCAATTTGAAATAAAAACCGTCCCAACAACAAATATAAAAAAATTTGTAGAAGATTATTTTAAAATAATAGATATATTAAACAATTTTGCAGATAATAATAATTTAGAATTAAACCTTGAAGCTTCACCATTTGAGAATGATTGTGGTAGTGCTTTGCAAATAAATTTTTCAATTATAGATCAAAATAATAAAAATTTATTCGCTAGACAAAAAAATGAAAAAAATATAATGCAAGAAAGTCAACTTTTACTTAATTGTATGGCTGGGTTATTAAAAAATATCAATAATAATCTATTATTGTACATAAAAGATTATAAATGTCTTGATAGATTTGATATTAAAAAAAATCAGTATATAGTTGATAATAACAAATATCCGGCACCAACATATATAAGTTGGGGTATCAATAATAGAAGTACCTGCGTTAGGATACCTACACCATCAAATATAATTATAGAAAATTATATTGAAGAAGATAATAAAAATAGAAGAATAGAATATAGAATACCATCAGCTTGTGCCGATTTGCAACTAGTATTGATTGGTATTTTTACATCAATAATTGAAGGAATAGATAATAATTTAATTCCACATATTGATAAAACATCATTTAATGTATTATTAAAAAATGACAACTTAGAAAAAATAGAAACAGATTTTGAAAAAATAAATGACATTTTCTCAATAAATGAAGATGTTTTATTTTTCTAATAAATAATATCAATAGTTAAATTACCTATTAAAAAATTATATTTTTCCAATTGGATTCATTTCCACCAACAATAAAAAGATATTTACAATAAAAAGGCTTATAAATAATTAAAAAATCCTCTCAAAATATGCTATAATATAAACTTAGTTATATCAATCTTCTTATTTAAATCACCTATATGTTCGTTTACATATTTCTTATCTATCTTAATTTTTGTACCACTCTCCATTTCTGATGCTTCAAAACTTAAATCTTCAAGTATTTTCTCAATTAAAGTGTGCAATCTCCTAGCTCCAATATTTTCAACTTCCTCGTTCATTTTATCAGCTAAACTAGCAATTTCTTTGATTCCATCTTTTGTAAAACTAAGATCTATATTTTCAGTTTTCATTAATGCTATATATTGGTTTACCAGGCTACTATCTGGCTCTTTTAGAATCTTAACAAAATCATTTTCTGTTAATTTATTTAATTGAACTCTAATTGGGAATCTACCCTGAAATTCCGGCAATAAATCAGAAACGCTTGAATTGTGAAAAGCACCAGATGCAATGAATAAAATGTGATCTGTTTTTACAATTCCGTATCTTGTATTAATTGTTGTACCTTCTATAAGTGGTAATAAATCCCTCTGTACACCTTCTCTTGAAACATTAGCGCCCTTTAAAGAACCATTATCCCTCATTGAAACTTTATCTATTTCATCTATAAAAACTATACCATCATCTTCAACTTTTTGTATCGCAATTCTCATAACCTTTTCTTCATCTAACAACTCATCTTCTTCATCTTCAACAAAAATATCAAAAGCTTCTTTCACCTTTAATTTTTTCTTTTTTTTCTTATCTAAACCAAATCCTTTTCCAACAATTTCACCTATACTAATCATACCAATATGGCCAGATCCATCTGGTAAATCTATTTGATCTATTATTGATTTTGGTTGCTCTACAATATCAATCTCTATATCTCTATCAAACAATTCGCCATCATCAAATAACTTAGACAATTTTTCCCTTTCTTTTACTTTTTCCTCGGAACTTTCGGGAAATATTTCAAGCATTATGTCTAGAATTTTATTTTTTGCAATTTCTTTGGCTTTCGCCTCATTTTTTTCATTAGCTCTTTTTCTTTCTCTTTTTACGGATACATCAACCAAATCCTTTATAATACTGTCAACATCCTTTCCCACATAACCAACTTCGGTAAAATTTGTAGCTTCAACTTTCACAAAAGGTGCATCTGTTAGTTTTGCAATTCTTCTAGCAATTTCAGTTTTTCCAACACCAGTTGGGCCAATCATAAGAATATTTTTTGGAACAATTTCATCTCTCAATGGTTTTTCAACCATTTTTCTCCTATATCTATTTCTTAAAGCAATCGCAACAGCTTTTTTTGCTTCATTTTGTCCTATAATATATCTATCTAATTCTTTCACTAAATCTTTTGGTTTTAAACATTTTATTTCTTGCATAGTCCAACTTATTTAAAATAACATACGTTAAATTATGACATTATTTTTATTAATTGCAAGATATTACTGTTTTAATATTTAATATATAAAACATTGTTTTTTTAAAAAAATATTTTATTATAATAAAAAACATTTTCCACTTATGAAAACAGATATTGAAATTGCAAGAGAAAGTAAAAAATTACCAATTATAGAAATAGCAAAAAAAATTGGTATACATGAGGATAATTTAGAGTTATTTGGAAAATATAAGGCAAAAATTTCTCAATCTTTTATAAATGACTTAAAAGATAAAAAAGATGGAAAATTGATTTTGGTAACTGCAATAAACCCAACACCTGCTGGTGAAGGCAAAACAACAACTACCATAGGCCTAGGTCAAGCTTTGTGGAAATTAGGGGAAAAAAGTATAGTTGTTTTAAGAGAGCCATCCTTAGGTCCTTGTTTTGGAATGAAAGGAGGAGCAACTGGCGGTGGGTATGCACAGGTTGTGCCTATGGAAGATATAAATCTGCATTTTACTGGCGATATTCATGCAATAACAACAGCGCATAATCTATTAGCATCATTAATAGATAATCATATTTATCACGGAAATAAGTTGAATATTGATACAAACAAAATACAATGGAAAAGAGCGGTTGATTTGAATGATAGAAGCCTAAGAAATATAGTTATTGGCCTAAATAACAATGGAAAATGTAGAGAGGATGGTTATATGATAACTGTTGCCTCAGAAATTATGGCTATATTATGTTTATCAACAGATTTGCAAGATTTAAAAAAACGAGTTGGTAATATATTAGTTGCATATAATAATGAAAACAAACCAATTTATGCAAAAGATTTAAAAGCGGAAGGAGCTATTGCTGTATTATTAAAGGATGCAATAAAACCAAATTTAGTTCAAACACTTGAAGGAACTCCTGCAATTATACATGGTGGTCCATTCGCGAATATTGCACATGGATGTAATAGCATAATAGCAACAAAAACAGCATTAAAATTGTCTGATTATGTAATAACAGAAGCTGGTTTTGGAGCTGATTTAGGAGCTGAAAAATTCTTTGATATAAAATGTAGAAAAGCTGATTTAAAACCATATGCTACAGTTTTAGTTGCAACGATTAAAGCTTTAAAATACAATGGTGGAGTTAAAAAAGATGAATTATCTATTGAAAATCTACAAGCTTTACAAAAAGGCGTAGTAAATTTAGCTAAGCACATAGAAAACTTGAAAAAGTATAATATACCTGTAATTGTTGCATTAAATAAATACAATACGGATACCGAGGCAGAAATTAATTTTGTAAAAAATTACTGCAAAGAAGTAAATATTGATTTTAGTATATGCGAGGGATGGGGAAAAGGAGGACAAGGAGCTATTGATTTAGCAGAAAAGGTATTAAAAAATATAAACTCACAAGAAGAAAGTAATTTTAAAGTTTTGTATCAAGAATCTTTACCGATAGTTGATAAAATTGAAATTGTAGCAAAAAAAATATATGGCGCAGAGGATGTAATTTTTTCTCCAAACGCCAAAAAAGAAATTAAAAGAATTGAAGAATTAAACAGAGATAAATTGCCTATTTGCATTGCAAAAACTCAATATTCCTTTTCTGATAATAAAAACTTATTAGGAGCGCCAAAAAATTTTAAAATTACAATCAACGACGTAAAATTATCAAATGGAGCTGAATTTATTGTTTGCATTGCTGGCGATATAATGACAATGCCGGGTTTACCAAAAATACCAGTTGCCGAGAATATTGATATTGATAAAAATGGTAAAATAATTGGTTTGTTTTAATCTATTATAAAATAAAATTTACTAATAAATATCATATAATCAATAAATTATTTGAAAATAAAAATTACTCTATTACAATTATGTAATATATAAATTTTTAAATAATTAATGAACAGTAAAGCATTTTCACTAATAGAATTATCAATAGTATTGGTTATAATTGGATTATTAACATCTGGTGTTATTGGCAGTTCAAATTTAACTGAAAATGCTAAAATTAGAAATGTTGTAGCAAATCTAAGAAATATTGAACAAGAAATAATGGCTTTTAAAATTTATAAAGGCAGATTACCTGGTGATTGTAATAATGATTTAACTTTCCAATGCGATTTTGCTTATCCTTATGATGGCACAAACGAAGAATACGGAAAACCAAACTCAATTTCAGCTCCGTTTGTTGATTTATATATTGAAAAAGTTAGCGATTTTCAACCAAGAAATACTCAAAGTATAACAAGAGATCCAGGTGGACAAGGTATAGTTATGAATAACAATTATGCTGTTCCAAGCATATTAAATAATAACAAACTTCCAATTGGATTAAATTTTGGTATGACGGAGTATGGTAGCGTAAATCATTATAGATATCAAATAAATCAGGACAGAATTTTTTTAATAATACATTCATATTACAGAGAATTAAAATCTGATTTTTCTGAAAAAATAGATTTAAAAATGGATGATGGAACATATAATCACGGAGTTATAAGAGGTGGTTGTATTGGAACAGGTTTTTCAAGATACCAAGTACCATACAATAAATCACAAGTTTGCGAAAAAGTAATATATCAAACAAATCTTCATATTTAAAAATTGTTTTGACAAAATAAAAAATATTAATTACATTTTTTTTATAAAAATAAGAAAAACAGAAAATATGAAAAAAATTACATATATTGGTGCTGGTGGCAAAATAGGAAAGCAGGCACTAACCATGATGTGCAGTCAAGTACCAAGCGACGAAGAAGCAAATTTTGTTTTAATTGGTTCCGGTAGCGAGGAGAGTTTAACAAGACTAGAAGGTTTTAGAAAAGATCTTGCTGGAGCTTTAACAATTAATAAAAATCATGGAAAAGTTAATTTTACAATTACAAATGATTATTCAAAAACAGCTGATTCAGATTTAGTAATATGTAGCGCTGGTAAACATGCAACAAAAGAGGAATTTGAAGCTTTTAGTTCAATAGATCCAAGTGGTAGATTAGTTCAATCAAAGATTAATTCCGAAATGATTAAAAACATCTTTACAGAACTAGAAAAATATTGTCCAAATGCATTATCTCTTGTGGTAACAAATCAGGTTGACACAATGTGCCAAGTAGCCAGAGAAAACGCTAGTAGCTTGGAAATTATAGGTTTAACTGGTGCCGTTGATTCTACAAGATTAAAACAAAATATAAAAGAAACCACTGGTAAAGAAAGTGAAGGTTTTATGATTGGTTATCATAATTCAAGTATGACTCCGATGAAAAATAGCATAAATATTAAAATAGACAAAGATACACTCGGCGAAATAGTAGAAAATACAAAAAGTATGGGATCAACAATATCTAAACAACAGGGTGCTGGAAAAGGTGGTGCAAAGGTTAGCACAGGAGCAACAATATTACCAGCAACCGCTATTGCTAAATTAATGAAAGCATATTGTTTTGATAAGACTCCATACATTGAAAGTTGTAATGTTCTCATAACCGATGAAGAAGTTGCTAAACATTACGGCGTACCAGTAAATACAACTTTAAGTATTCCAACGCAAATAAGTAAAGGAAAAATAAAACAAACAACAGATATTGAACTTTTGGAAGATGAAAAAATAGCAATGAGAGAAGCTCAGAAAAAACTTAATGAAGATATAAAAATAATCACCACAGAAAATGTACTTGAAAAATAGCAATTCATTAAAAACTCTTGGTGGTATTAAAAGATCATCAGAAGATTCTACATCTGATATACCAGCTAAACGTGCAAATCATACAAAACAGACACGCAGTATACAATAAATTTATGTTAAAAAGAGGAAATTATTTTATATTGATTTCCTCTTTGATAAATTTTCCTCTTGATACTTTTTATTTATCTTGGTAAAAAGATATTTAATTAAATTTGATATTAAAAATATATTAAGAATAAAAATATATAAAGATTAATAATGTTTTTGTTTTTTAAAAATACAGTTGACTTTTTTAAAATAATTAGTATATTTTTCAATATGTGTTAAATTAATAATGAATTGAATTAATAATTAGAGGATTGAAATGGCAGTTCCAAAGAAAAAAACTAGTAAGAGTAAAGTAGGTAAAAGAATGGGCGGTAATGGCTCTTATAAAATAGTTTTACCAAATGTTATGATTGATAAAGACACTGGCGAATATAAATTGCCACATCACATTTCATTAGATGGTTATTATAATGGCAAGAAGGTTTTAAAGGAAAAACCAGCAAAAAATAAAAAAGAAGAGAATACGGAAGATAGTAATTCTTAATCTCAATAATAGGGAGTAATCTTGACAAATAAGGTTGTAATAGCTTTGGATTGTATGGGTGGTGATAATGCACCAGCATGTGTGATTGAGGGTGTAAATGAATTAAGTAAATCACTGAAAGAAGAATTGTTTTTTCTTCTTTATGGTGATGAGATTAAGATCAATAGATACTTAAATAAATATCCCGAAGTTAAAAAAATATCAAAAGTTATTCATACTAGTGTTTATATTACCGGCGAAGACAAACCAACATTAGCTTTAAGAAAGAAAGATTCCAGTATTAGGTTGGCCGTTGAAGCTGTTAAATCTGGCGAAGCGCAAGCTGCTATTTCCGCCGGAAATACTGGTGCTTTAATGGCTATTTCTAAGATAATTCTTAAAACAATATCCGGTATAGACAGACCAGCATTAATTCAGCTTATACCAAATTTTCTTGGTAGATCAACAGCATTGCTTGATATGGGTGCAAATATAGATTGCGATTCTACGAATTTATATCAGTTTGCAATAATGGGTTCAGCATTTTATAAAGCTGTTAATAATGTTAAAAATCCTAAAATAGGTATTTTAAACGTTGGTTCCGAAGAAATGAAAGGAAATGATGCTGTTAAAAATGCTTCTATAACATTAAAAAATAGCCCTTTAAAAGATAACTTCTTTGGTTATATAGAAGGTGATGATATAATGAAAGGTCTCGTTGATGTTATTGTTACAGATGGTTTTACGGGTAATGTAGCTTTAAAAACAATGGAAGGTGCAAGTAAATTTTTTGCAACAGTAATGAAGGAAGGTTTTAGTAATGGAATATTATCTAGAATTGGTTATTTGCTTGCTAGCAGAGGCATAAATAAAGCAAAGAAAAAAATAGATCACAAACAACACAATGGTGCTATGCTTGTTGGTTTGAATGGTATTGTGGTAAAAAGCCACGGCAATTCCGATAAAGTTTCATTTGCTAGTGCTATAAAAAATACTTTAAATCTTATAAAAAATAACATAAATAGTGAGATTATTTCTTTAATTCAAGAATCTGAGTCTGAAGACTATGAAAATTTTGGAGAACATAAATATTAAGGCCTATGACAAACGCAAAAATAATATCCTCTGGTTCATATTTACCTAAAAAGATTTTGACCAATTTTGATTTAGAAAAAATGGTTGAGACAAGTGATGAATGGATAACAGAAAGAACCGGCATTAAGCAGAGACATATAGCTGATGAAAATGAATTAACTTCTGATTTAGCTTTTAAAGCTGCTGATGAAGCTATAAAAAATGCTAACATCAGTAAGGATGATATAGGATTAATAATCGTTGCAACAACAACACCAGACAGGACTTTCCCATCAACTGCTACAATTATTCAAAATAAACTTGGTATTTCCAGTAATTGCTTCGCCTTTGATATTCAAGCTGTTTGTTGTGGCTTTATATATGCATTAAATGTTGCAAATAATTTTATAAAAACGAATCAAGTAAAAAATGCGCTTGTAGTTGGTGCTGAAACTTTATCAAGAATAGTTGATTGGAAAGACAGAAATACTTGTGTGTTATTTGGTGATGGTGCAGGAGCTGTTATTTTACAGGCAACAGACGAAGATAGAGGTATTTTAAATTGCAAAATGCATTCTGACGGACAATATAATCCACTATTATACACAACTGGTGGAGTTTCACTCAACCAAACATCTGGAATTATTCATATGGAAGGAAGAGAAGTTTTTAAAATGGGTGTTAATAAAATGTCTGAATGCGTAATAGAAAATTTAGTAGAATGCAATTTAAAAAACACAGATATTTCTTTATTAATTCCACATCAAGCAAACAAAAGAATAATAGATGGAGTTGGCAAAAAACTTGAATTGCCAGAGGATAAAGTTATTGTAACAGTTCAAAATCACGGCAACACATCTGCTGCATCTGTACCGCTTGCCGTAGATTACGCTATAAAAAATAATAAGATAAAAGATAATGATATAGTCGTTTTGGAAGCATTAGGTGGTGGATTAACTTGGGGCTCTATAATCATAAAATGGTAATGTAAATATATGAATATAGATATAGATCTGCTGGTTCAGTGTAAACTTTGGAAGAATGAAAATGATATAAATGAAAAATTAATGGAAAAAATTTTCCAATTGGTTTTTGATTATTTAAAATTATCAACAAATAATAATAATTCAATAGAACTTTCAATCACGCTAACAGATGATGAAAATATACAAAGTCTAAATAAGGAATATAGACACAGAGATAAACCGACAAATGTTTTAACTTTTTCTTTATATGAAAATAAAAAGTCTATTGTTAATGATTTAAAGACCTTACCCTGTATGGCATTGGGTGATATTATTTTTTCATACGATACAATAAAAAAAGAAGCTAAAGAGCAAAACAAAACTTTTTTGAACCATTTTATACACATGCTTGTTCATAGCTATTTGCATTTATTTGGTTATGATCATATAAAATATTACGAAAGAAAAAAAATGGAAAATATGGAAATAGAAATTTTAAAATCAATTAATATTGATAATCCATATGTGATTTAGCCAAAAAATAAGATAAAACATTGTTAAAGAAATATCATTTAATATAAAAGATTTCTTATTTTATAAAATATAAAAATCCCCATCTATATTTTTTGAGTATGTGAGTAGTTGGTTATAAAATTACATCTTTTCCATCTTTAATTTTTATATGGAAGAAGTTAATCGCAAACCTATTATTTCACTTTTTCTGCAAAAGAAAAATTAAGACAGAATATCTCTCTCCTACCACCTTTTGTGATAAAAAGATGATACAACCATAATATTACTTCCACCTACCCCCTTTGTAAGAATAAAACTGATATAAAAACGCCCTCCCCGCTCCCCTTCTAAAAAAGCTAGCGTAAAATACTTTCTCTCTTTCCCCCTCCTTATAATGGTGGTTGATTTATAAGATATCATTCTTTTCGCCTCTCTTTGTAAAAAGCGGAACCAATGTACAATCCTTCATCCCCACACCCCCCTTTGTAAGTAAAAGCTGACGAAGTCAATGTATTCTCTCTCATGCTCTCCCACTTCGTAAGGTGGAGGAGCTAGCGTAGAACACCTTCTCTTATGCCTCCCTTGTAAGGAGAGAGCTGACGAAGTCAGTACTCCGTCTTTGCCCCCATTGTAAGGGGAAAGGCTAACAAAGTCAATATATTCCCTCCTTGCCCTCTTGTAAGTGAGGCTCCCTTACCACCCTTCGTAAGAGGAAAGTCAATCGTAGAATATTTCCTCTTCTCGCCACCCTTTGTAAGGGATAGTTGTGAGGTCAACATATCCTCTCTCTCGCCCCCCTTTGTAAGGGGGGAGCTGACGAAGTCAGCAGGGGGGTTGATAGTTATTTATTTTATAACAAAATAAATAATTGAAAATTAAAAATTAAAAATATAAAGCTGAAGATTTGATTTAAAAATAAAATAATTTAGAATTAAGAATATACTACACATTAAATGCTATAATCACACATTAAATATATTGTTAATGTTATATAATTATATATAAGAAAAAAAATATATAATTAATAATTTTATAAGAATTATAAAATAATATATTAATATAAAAAAACGGAGTTTAAAAGACTCAAAGTATTTTAACCCCCCTTACCCCCCTTATCAGGGGGGAATGGAAGGGGAACTTATCAGGGGGAGATGATACTGGAACTTATCATGGTGGAATGAAGGGGTATTATCAGGGTGGAATGGAAGGGAAACTTATCAGGATGGGTAAGGAGACCTTATTAGGAGGGGGAATAGAGGAACATCCCTTAGCAGGGGTAATGTGGTGTACCCTTATCAAGGGGGAATAGAGAATATCCTCATCAGAGGGGAATGAAGGATTACTTCTTAGTAGCAATACCACATAAAAACCTTAGTAAAAATAAATATTTTTAATAAAAGAAGATAAATTAAAAATTGCTTGCAAATAAATATTGATAAAATTATTATTTATATTGAATTAGTTAAATTAATTCAAATATTATTAATGATAAATCACAATCAGCCAAGCTTTGGTGTCCTGTTGGATGTTGAGCTGATGGTGGTATAACCAAAGAAAAGGAGAAAAAATGACTATGGATGAAGTAGTTAAAGAACAAGAAGAAGTTCTTGAAAATCAAGAAAATCAACAAGAAAAAGTTGAAAACGAAGAAATAAAAGCTGAAACAAAAGAAGAAAAAGCTTTTGAACCACATTTTACAATTAGAGAAATGTTAGAAGCAGGTGTTCATTTTGGACATAGAACCGCTAGATGGAACGCAAAGATGGCTCCATATATTTATGGTGTTAAAAATGAGTTGCATATTATAGATTTAACACAAAGTGCAATTTTACTTGCGGAAGCATCAAAAATTTTGAGAGAAATTGTAAAAAGACATGGTAGAATTTTATTCGTTTGTACAAAAAAACAAGGAGCAGAAACTGTTAAAGAAGTTGCTGTAAATTGTGGACAATACTATGTAACCAATAAATGGTTAGGTGGTATGTTAACAAACTGGAAAACAATTTCTAGATCTATTAAAACATTAAAAGAAATAGAAGCTGAGTTAGCAGATGAAAAATCTACTTTAACAAAGAAAGAAAAATTAATGTTGAGTAGAAGAAAGGAAAAATTAGACAAACAATTAGGTGGTATTAGAGATATGTCTAAATTACCTGATTTAGTTTTTGTTGTTGATACACCAAGAGAAGCTTTGTCAATCGCAGAAGCTAAGAGTTTAGGTATTCCAGTTATGGCTATCGTTGATACAAATTCAGATCCAGATAATATTGATTATCCAATTCCAGGAAATGATGATTCAATCAAAGCTATCAAGTTATATATGAGAGTTATAGAAGAAGCTTTAAAGGATGCATTAGAAAATGCACCAATTATTAAAAAAGACTTTACTAAAAAAGAAAATAAAAAAGTTCAATCAAAAAAACCAAGTAAAGCTTTAAACAAAGCAAAACATGGTGATAAATTACCAGTTGCTAAAAAAGAAGCAAAGGCTCCTGTTGTAAAAAAAGAAAATAAAGCTCCTGCTATAAAAGAAGAAGCAAAAAATCCTGCTACTACTGAGGAAAAAGTAGAAAAATAATATATTCAAGAAGAGTTTTCTCTTCTTGAAATATTTTTTTAAAGCACTATATATAATGTGGTAAGTCTTAAACAATTAAAGGATAAAAATGGCAAATACAGATTTAATCAAAAAATTAAGAGAAAATACAGGATGCGGAATGTCAGATTGTAATAAAGCTCTTAAAGAAAACAATGATGATTATGAAAAAGCGGTTGAATGGTTAAGAAAAAAGGGATTATCATCAGCAGCTAAAAAAAGTTCAAGAGTAACAGCAGAAGGTGTTATAGGTATTGAAAATAGCGGAAAAGATGCAGTAATTCTTGAAGTTAACTCAGAAACAGATTTCGTTGCAAGAAATGAAAAATTCCAAGAATTGGTTAGAAATTTGTTAAAAATTGCTTCAAATATAAATGAAAACGATGTTTATAAATTTGCAGAAATATTAAAAACAACAAAATGTGAAAAATGCAATGATGTTGTTTCAAATATTATGGCTAATGCTGTTGCAACAATTGGTGAAAATTTACAAGTTAGAAGAGGAAAAACATTACATGTTGATAATGGCTTAATCGTTTCCTATATTCATACAGCTGTTGCACAAGGACTTGGAAAAATTGGCGTTTTAGTTGCATTAAAGTCTGACGCTTCAACAGAACAACTAGAAGAGTTAGGTAAAGGAATTGCAATGCATATTGCTGCTACTAAACCAGAATTTTTGAAAGAAAGCGACGTTCCAGCAACAAAACTTGATTCAGAGAAAGAAATTGCAAGAGAATTAGCAAAAAAAGCTGGAAAACCAGAGAATATTGTTGAAAAAATGGTTGACGGAAGAATTAAAAAATTCTATGAAGAAAATGTTCTTTTAAATCAAGCTTATGTGATGGACAACAATAAAAAAATTTCAGATTTATTGAAAGAATTTGAGAAAAATACAGGAAAGACCGTTGAAATTCAAGATTATGTATTCTTTGTGTTAGGTGAAGGTATAGAAAAGAAAGAAAATGATTTTGCAGCGGAAGTCGCTTCAATGACTGGCAATAATTAATTTTTCGGAAGTGATGTTAAATCACTTCTTTTTACTTTTCCTTATTTATTATTATTTTAATACAACAAAAAATAAATTATAATATTATTTCATTAAAACGTTAATTATTTGTTCATATTTTATTAAATCTTCATAACTACATTTTTTTAATTTTAACAAAATATTATTAATAACAATATTTTTATTATTAGTTTTTAATTCAAAGTCAAAAAAATTAAAAAAATCAAAAACACTAACATTTAAAACATTTGCAATTTTATTTAATGTATCAATTTTTGATGCTATTTTTCCTAATTCTATATATGAAATTGTATTCATACTCATACCAATAGAATATGCAAGATCCATCTGAGAAATTTTCCTTTGCTTTCTAATTTCTCTTATTTTTTTACCAACTTGTTTTTGTAATTCTGAATCTTTCATATAAATGAAGTTAACAATTTATAGTTAATTTAAAATACTATAAATTGCTATTATTTTTTATTTATTTATAAAAATTACAAATAAATAGTATATATGTAATATTTTAATTAAATAATATCAATACTTCATAATATTTACTAACACAAGTCATCATAAATTTAAAATTTATAGTATAGAATACGAAAAAAATAAAATTATATTAATTAAATTAAATAATACTTCATAGTTAATGCCTTTCAACAACGAAAAAGAAGGTCAAATAGAATTTTATAATTTATTAAATAAAATAAATGGTTCAATTCCACTATATGACGATTTTACAGATGGAATTATTGGAGGAACTATTTTAGAGTTCAAACTAAGAATAGATAATATAAATTCAGTTTTACTACAAGCAATTAAATATTTATCTAAAAAAAGAAATAATGGAAAAAATATTCCTTCTCAAATTTTATTAGTATCATTAAATGATGAAAAAGCTTATTTATATAAGTCAAACGATTTTTTAAAAGATATTGAAAAACAATATGTTGGTAGTGCTAGCATAAATAATAATTCATATTATACAGATATAAAACCAGAAATTATAGAATATAGCCAAAATTTAAAAAAAATTGCAGAGATTTTAGAGAGTAATGAATTTATAAAAATCAACATTGATTTATATTGTGTTATTGGCTACGCAAACAGATTTTACAGTGAAAACCCAACAAAAAAGAAAATTGATTTTTTTAATGAATTAAGAGATCCTAAAACCCTACCAATTTACCCTTGGCAAGGACAGGAAGAAGACTTTAAATATATAATGGATTGTTTAAATGATAATCAACACAAAAAAGAATTAGGAGCATTTTACACGCCAAAAGAATATGTAAAACTTTCAACAAAACTTGTTAGACAGGCAATTAAAAAAATAAAAGAGGCAAACAATGATTATATTATACTTGATAGATGTGCTGGAACAGGAAATTTAGAACAATTTTTTACAGACAAAAATGTAAAAGATATTACAATACAAGAATTAGACAAATATTTAGAAGAAGAAACAATAGAATTATATTTAAAAGATAAAAACAAGGTTATTAAAATGATAAATAAGAATTTTAATTTAATAACCATGGAGGAATTAGAGAATTATCAAACTTCAATTTCAATTTATGATTATCTTTTTGACAATGAACTCCAACATTGTATAGTAAATACTTACGAATTAAAAGAATGGGTTGTTTTAAATAGTCTAATAGGCGATAAAGTAAAAATGATTATTCCACCTGTTGAAAATGTAAAACAAAATGAAGATTTAGTTCATGGCGGTGATGCTTTAAGTGAATACTTTATAACAGGTCAATACAATTTAGACACAATACAAACAGAAGAAAATAAAAAACTATATTCTAATTGTATTAATGAATTAAACAGCTATGTAAAAAATCCAAATATAAATATAATTATGTTGGAAAATCCACCTTATCAAGATAGTTCAAGTGATAATATAAAAGGATTTGATGAAGAAATTAGAAACAGTAGAAAATTAAATTTTGTTTGTAATGAAATGAAAAACAAATTTAAAAATAGAAATAAAAATACAAAATCAACAAGAGAAATAAGTAATCAATTCATATGGTCGGCTTTTGAATATTATTTAAAAAAAGAAAATGATTTTTATATTCTATATAGCCCAGTTAAATATTTCAAAAGTATAGATTTGGTTAATAAAACTTTTATTGATGGTTATTTATTGAATAGACAATATTTTCATGCTAGTCCAAGTTCAATAAGTTTAATTATATGGCAAAATATAAATAAAGAACAGAAAAATTTTGGATTAAAAGCTTATAATATAAATCAAAATGAAAATTTAGAATTTGTAAAAAATGTTTATATAAAAAAATGTAATAAAAATTTTACTATATTATATGATAAAAGACAATTTAATAACGATATTGAAACTAATGTATGGTGTGGAACTGATGGTTTAGAAAGAAAAAAAATAGATAGAAAAGGACAAAAAAGTATTTTTAATAAGAATATCATTGGTTATTTAAGAAGCATTAATTTTGCTATTGCTCCATTAAATAACTATCTAGTAAGACAACAATTTTACATAGATGATGGCTTTTACCTCCGTTCTGATAATTATATTACAAAACTTCCTTTGTTTTGTGCTAAATTATATCCACAAGAAAATTGGTATGAAAGAGATATTTATTTTACAACTGCTGACAAAGGTGAGGAATACCTAAAAGACAAAGATTTATTAAAATCTTGTTTAATTTATACTTGTTTGTGTAGGCAAAATAAATGTATTTCTTTTAATGGTAGTGATGGTAGATTTTATAGAAATAAATTATGTTTTTCTCAAAATACGATAGCAGATAATGATTTAAAAAATTTTAAATTAAATAAAGATGAGGAAGAATTATTTAAAATATGGAACGACATTTTATTGGAATTAAAAAAGACAAAAAATTATAATAGCAATTATTCTTATGGTTTGTATCAAATAGATATGGAGTGCAATACTTATTATAAATTAGATATAAATAATAACAAACTTTTACCAAGCAATGAAAATTGGAATAATAAAAAGAATAGCTGTATTTATTATGATTATGTTGAATTGAATAGTTATATTGTTTCGTTAAAGGAAAAATTAAAATTGTATTATAAAAAATATATTCAAGATAAGTTGTTTAAATATGAATTATTAAAATAAGGATTTATTTTTTAATTTTTAGTATTATAAATAAATCTTTATTATAAAATTCATATTTTTCTTGAAAATTAATATTTTTATAATACACTTATTATAAATAATTTAATTGTAGAATTAAAAATTTTTATTAGATGAAAAGAAATAAAAAATATTTTATTAAAACGAATAAATAAATGGATACATTTAGCAAGGATGTATCCATTTTTTATATTAATTAAAAAGGAAAAAAATGTTAAAATATAAAAGAGTTCTATTTAAAGTATCCGGCGAGTCATTAATGGGGGATAAACCTTTTGGACATGATATGAATGCTATAAAAAAGACCTGCGAAGAAATTGTAAGTATTCACAAAGCTGGCGCGGAAATATCCATTGTTGTTGGCGGTGGAAATATTTTTAGAGGCGTATCATCTACAAGTGAAATAATGGACAGAGCAAGTGCTGATTATATGGGAATGCTAGCAACTGTTATGAATGGTATAGCTTTACAAGCTGGTATTGAAAAATATGGAGTAGAAACGAGAATGATGTCTGCGCTTGCTATGACAGGCGTATGTGAAACTTATACATTAAGAAAAGCATTGAGCCATTTAGAGAAAGGACATATTAATATTTTTGTATCTGGTACTGGAAACCCTTATTTTACAACTGATACAGCTTCCGTTTTGAGAGCAACAGAAATGAATTGCGATGTTATATTAAAAGGTACACAAGTTGATGGCGTTTATGATAAAGATCCTAAAAAATATCAAGACGCAACAAGATTCGATGCAATTTCATTTAATGAAGCAATCAAGCGAGATTTAAGAGTTATGGATCCAACAGCCTTAACACTTGCAAGGGATAATAATATGCCAATTCTTGTATTTAAAATTTCAGAACAAGATGCGTTCTTGAAAGCGATAAAAGGTGAAGGAAAATATACAATTATAAACAGAGAAGGTTTAAAATAATTATATTTTTTGATAAAATTTATGGTATTAGATTTTTATGTCTAATACCATTTAAAGTATAATTTAACTTTATTGATTTTTATTTATCAATCGCAAATGTAATATTTATTATTTATTTGCTAAGAAAATAAAATTTAGCTATCTACATAGCATGAACACAATCACTATTCTCTCTCCTTGATCTTTCAACTTCCGAAGTATGTTGTCTTTTTTCTTGATCTGGCTTTTTATATTTTTCAGTATAATGTGATTTTTTGTTATCTTTTCTGGGCTCTCCCATAACATTATATGCGGAATTTTTTCTTGTTCTTGTATTGTTAGAAAATTCTACACAAGGTACTTCGCCTTGTCTATTTTGTGGAACTACTTTTTCCCTCTTTGATGATTTTGGGGTAAGTATAATATCATAATCTACATATTGTTCCATATATATACGACTCCTAGTTGTTAATAACACCATTAATACAACCTATAATATTTTAAAAGTCAACCTTTTATTTTATTTTTTTAAAAATAATAAATAATAAAAGTAATTTTAACATTATTTTTCATATCTCAAACCGTATTTTTATAAGTAAAAAATTTTCTATTTTTAGTTGTAAATTTATGATACACTTTTTAGTATATTATCAAATACGCATACTGCATATAACAATAATATATAAAAAAATTAATAATATTTAGGCATTTGATACCGATAACAATTAATTTGTTTCCGTCTATAATCTCTACTTTCCTTGCGTTTTCTAATATAGCTTATTAAATAAATTATATTCATTTTTACTCTATACTAAGAGCGAGTGTCTCTCTTACTACCCCCGCTAAGGGATATTTTTCATCCCCTTGTTAAAGGATATTCTCTATATCACCTGATAAGGTCTCTTCATTCCATCCCCCTGATAAGATTTCCTCATCCACCCTGATAAGTTCCTCTCATTTTCCCTTGATAAGGGTACACCCCATCACCTCTGATAGGGGATGTTCCTCCACCCCTCTGATAAGTTCCCCTTCCATTCCCACCCTGATAAGGGGGGCAAGGGTAGTTTAAAATACTTTAATTATTTTAAACTATGTTTTATACGGTATTAGTATATTAATAATAATTATTTTATTTAAATAGATATATTATTCTTAATTCTTAATTCTTAATTTTAAATCTTAAATTTAAGCTCCTTAACTTTATATTTTATTTTTAAAATAAATCTCTGACTTTATATTTTATTTTCAATTTTCAATTATTCATTTTGTTTTATTATAAAATAAATGGATGTTCTCAACCCCCCTGTCAGTCTACGACTGACTCCCCCCTTACAAAGGGGGGCAGAGAGGGGTACCGACTACGTCAGCTCCTTACAAAGGGGGGCAGAAAGGAGGTGTTCTGCAACTAGCTCTTTCCTTACAAGGGGGGCAATGGCGATGTGCTTCATATCAGCCACTCTCTTTACAATGAGAGATTGACTTTATCAGTTTTTCCTTACAGAGAATAATAAAAAACATTTCGTATCAATTTCTTGGTGTTATAACAATTAAAATAAACCAAAAATTATCAGTACTAATATCTTAAAATTAAAAAACGTTGATTTTATTTTTTATATTGTTATTTTTAATCAAACAATAATGACTTTAATATGGATAAAAAATTAGTAATTGCAATAGACGGACCTTCCGCATCTGGCAAGGGTACAATTTCAAAATTATTATCAGAAAAATTTGGAATACCGCATTTAAATACTGGTGGTTTATATAGAGGCGTTGCATATAAATGTATTCAACAAAATGTTGATCTTAATAGTGAACAAGCAGTTGTTGAAGTTGCAAAAACACTAAATGAAGAAGATATTAATAATCCAATAATTTTTACAGAAGAAATAGGTGGCAAAGCATCAACCGTCGCAAAAATGCAATCCGTAAGAGATATTCTTTTTAATTATCAAAGGAATTTTGCCAATCAAGATAAAGGTGCAATATTAGATGGTAGAGATATAGGAACAGTTATTTGTCCTGATGCAACATATAAATTTTTTATTACAGCATCCGCAGAAGAAAGAGCTAATAGAAGATATAAAGAAATGAAGGAAAAAGGACAAGATGTATCTTATGACGAAATATTAGAAAAAGTTAAAAAAAGAGACGAACAAGATATGAATAGAGTAGCAAGTCCATTTAAAAAAGCTGATGATGCCATTTTAATAGACACAACAGACAAAAATATAGAAGAAGCTTTTGAATATGTGCTTAGTTTTATAAAATAAAATAATATTGTGGGCTTATTTTAAGCTCACAAACTATAAAAATTTGTTATTTTCTTTTACTATTCTTGATTTTTCATAAACATATTTTGGATCAAGACCGGCGTAATTACATACAGTTAAAAATTCTTCATTTTTTAAATTAAACCACATTAGTGCTTTTATTCTATATGTGTTTGCTATTTTCTTTTTTGAATTACTTTGCAAATCCACCAAAGCTTGCAAAATTACTGCCTTCCATAATGCAATTTCAGATTTAAAATATAAATTATCATTAGAATAACGATATTCAAAATCCGTGTTTTCCTTAATGGACTTACTTTTATATATTTTATTATCAGATGCCTCACTTATAAAATTTTTCGTACTAATATAATCTTCTTCAAACATTAGTTCTCTTATAAGCTTATTTTTCATTTCAACCATAGGTTATTTATAATAATTTTAAAATTCTATATAAATTTAAAAAAATTTATAAGCCTATAATGTATTGAAAAATAATTTTCGGAAGTACAAAAAATATTTTTTTTTATGTCAATTAATAGTTGAAAAATATATTTATTCAACCTAATTATAAAATATATATTTATATATTTTCTATGTAAAGTTGCACATAAAGATTGATTTAATTATATTTATAATAAAAAATACAAGTAAATAAAAAAATATTATATAACTATAAAAATAATTAGAAAAATATCTTGACATTTCTCTTCATGTATATTATCAATAAAATCAGTGGCAATAATAAAGAAAACTTATGGATTTACAGAAGGCAAAAGACATAAAAGTTCTTTGTAATAAAATATCAAAAAATCAAACCAGTATCAGAAAATACTTTTTTGACTCTTTCTTTCCTATATTTTTTGACTTTATGCTCCATAAGGAGTAAAAGAAATATAATACCACATTTTTGTGAGTGAATTAAGGAAAAATTTCCAAGAATTTGCAAAATTAATTAATTATTTTTTATAAAAAATATTCCATTACTAACAAAAATAAATGGAAAGGAGATTTGTTATTATGTTAGGACAAAAAGTAGCAAGAACAACAATAGGAGCAATAAGAGCAGTTGCTGGCTCAAAAAAGATTCAAAATGGTATAGTAGCACCTTGTAAACAAAATATAGGACCAACACTTTCAATAATAAAGAATACAACATTAGAAAAATCTAGGGAATGCGCAAGTAATGCACAAGCATTTTATCAGCAAAAGGTAGAACCGCAATTTCAAAAAGCAAAAAGTATAGCAAAAACCGAATATGGTAAATATAAAAAAGAAGTAAAGAGTTCATTTGAAACTCACGCACCTTTGGGGATCATTTCTGAATTGCTTCCAGCAAAATATAAAGCTCCATTTATAGCAACTATGTCTCCCGTTTCACATATTGTAAAAAAAGCCGTAAAGGAAAGAGAAGATTTTAATTGGCAAAAATTTAAAACAGAAGTTGGAAATGAGTTAAAAGCAACAGCGATGACAGAAGGAGCCCTTTATTGTGCAAAAAATATAGTAAAAAAATTACCGCCATTACAAAAAACTGCCATGACAGTTGCAATATGCGGTACTTCACATTATCTGGTAAATAATGAATATATTAATAAAGAAATAAGTCGCCAAAAAGAAAATCTTAAAAAAGAAAAAGATAAAGCTATAAAAAAAGCGAGCGAAATTTTAAATAAAAGAACAAATAAAAATAAAGGAACAACAAATAGTACTGATAGAGGTTGTCGTTGTTAAATTTGTTCACCTTAAAAAAGCCCAATATCAAATTGGGCTAATTCATTAAAATTCTTTTTTATTCTTGAAAGCTATATCAAGAGTGCTTTCATCTAGATAATTAAATTCACTACCCAAAGGAATACCATAAGCTGGTTTTGTGATTTTTAGATCAAAATCTTTAAGAATATCTGCAATGTAGAAGGCTGTTGTTTGTCCTTCAATTGTTGGATTTGTTGCAATTATAACTTCTTTTATATTTTTATTATTTTTTATTTTTTCTAACAAACTTTCAATATTTATTTCATTAGGTCCTCTACCCTCCGTTGCAGATAATGTTCCGCCAAGAATATGGTATTGTCCTTTGTATATCATTGTATTTTCAATAGCCCATAAATCAGCAATATTTTCTACAATGCAAATTATATCCTTATTTCTTGTTTCATCAGAACATATTTCACATATATTCTCAGTTGTTAAATTGCCACATATTGGACAATGTTTGATTTGGTTAAATGCTTCATCCATTGAATTAATTAAAGGAGACATTACATTGTCCTTATTATTCAAAAGATATAAGACTATTCTCCTTGCGGATCGGGGACCTAGTGATGGTAATTTTGAAAATATTTTAATTAAATCATTTAGAATTGTATTATTCATTTTTATTTATTTCTTATATATTCATTACCAACATAAATTCCTAATGCTTTTGCTGTCTTCAATAAAAAATCGTCTTCTAAAACTGGTCTATTTCCAACTTTTACTGCTTCATATAAATCAACATCGGAAACCTTGCCATCTTTTAAAATAACTATTCTTTTATTCTTGCCTTGTAATAAAATATCTATCGCATGAACGCCAAACTCAGATGCAATAATTCTATCATAAGCAGTAGGCGTACCGCCTCTTTGAATATGTCCTAAAATAGTTGTTCTATTTAAATAACCTCTTTTTTCTAGTTCATTAGAAATATAGTTTGCAAAACCACTATAACAATTTACACCGCATTTTTCAACAACGGCATACTTTCCGTTTTCCATTTTACATCCTTCTGAAACAACAACCAACGCGTAATCTATTCCTTCTTTTTTTACTTGATCTATTTTTTTACAAACACTATCTATATCATAAGAAAATTCAGGTATTAAACAAACGCAAGCTTCACCAGCAATAGCTGTATTTAAAGCTAAATGTCCAGCATCTCTACCCATAACCTCCATGATCATTGTTCTATTATGGCTATATGCTGTTGTTTGTAATTTATCCATAGCTTCCATCGTAACATTTCTAGCTGTATCAAATCCAACAGAATATTCAGTAATTGGTGTATCATTATCAATAGTTTTTGGAATACAAATAACATTTATATCAGTCCCTTCAACAAGTTCAGAAACTATCATAGCGCTTCCATCACCGCCAATAACAATTAAAGAGTCTAATTTCAACTCATCAACGCCTTTTTTAAAAGCTTCTTTGTTTTTTTCGGCGGTATTTGTTATTCCGCCATCTCTATTTTTACTTTTTAAGAAAGTGCCACCACTTCTCATATAAGAAAAATTATTTTGTAAATCTTTCATTTCAAGCTTTGTATATTTTAGATTTGGATAAAATAAACCATCTGTTCCATCATAAATTCCATAAACTTCTATTCCCTTTCCATTAGCAGTTCTAACAACGGAACTTATAATAGCATTCAAACCAGAACAATCTCCACCAGATGTAAAAACACCAATTCTTTTAATTTCTTTCATACAACAAAAAATGATTATCTTGATATAATCATGTATAATAATATTTATAAAAAAGTCAAGAAAATAAAACTGTCTATATAACATAAATCATTTGAAAAAATAAAATCATATTTTTATAATTATATTGTATATAATTTTATACCAATTAATGAAAAGTAATAGTTTAGGTTTTTCTCTTATAGAATTATCAATCGTATTAATTATAATTGGATTGTTAATTTCTGGAATTGTTGGTGGACAAAGCCTAATTTTTTCAGCAAAAACACAAAGAGCAATAACAGAAGTTAAAAATTGGAGACAAGCCGTATTATTATTTAAAAACATAAAAAACAGACTACCGGGAGATATTAATGGAAGTGGTATGATTGGGTTTAATGGTCAAGAATATAATATTGGCGATTTTGGCGGAAAATACTCCAATATAAAAGTTCATAAATTTTCTGGTTCATTTGTTGATTTATATCTTGAAAAAATAATAGATTTTGAACCAAAAAATGTAAGCGTAGTAGATTATGGTGTAGCCACTCCACACTTTTTAGATAATAAAGATAGTATGTATTTTGAATATAGAGGTAATGATTATAATAATAAAAGCCTAACATATTTTGCAAGTGGACTAAAACAAGATAATTACATTACAATTTTTTCTCCATCTTCTCCAACTTATAGCAGAGGTGGTAAATCATTCATAAGTAATGCGAAATTTTTAAAAAACTTTGATACAAAAATTGATGATGGAAAATATAATGAAGGTCGTATCAGAAGCGCTTGCAATGGTAAAAACGGCTGGTATAATAGTAGTTATGAAGAGGCTATGTCAGACTCTAAATATAAATGTGAATTTAGCTTTATATCATTAGAACCATAAACATAATCAAATTATAATTGCCTCCGATATTTATTATTATAATATGATGAAAGTTTATTTTTTATCTCTTGCTTGCATTTGATCCCATAAAGGACTCATTTTTCTTAAATATTTTACTTCATCTCTTAATCTTCTTGCATAATATAACACTTCGTCTTTTTTAGTAAATCTACCAAAACCAATTCTTAAAGATGAATGTGCTAACTCCGGATCGCCACCAAGAGCCTCTATCACATAAGATGGTCTCAAATCATCAGACGTACAAGCAGATCCAGACGAAACGCCAACTTCTTTTACTCTAATCATCATTGATTCACCTTCAATACCAGCAAAGCTATAATTTGCGCAACCATACCATCTATGTTCTTTACTTCCATTTAAATAGCATTTATCAATCTTTTTCATTTCTTTATAAAATAAATCAAATAATTCTTTTATGCGTTCCGCATCTTTTTGCATTTCCTTCTTTGCTAGTTTTGCAGCTGTACCCATTCCAACGATTAATGGTACTGCCAATGTACCAGATCTTAATTTCTTTTCTTGACCACCACCACTAAACAAAGGTTGAACTTTAATCTTATCTCTGATATATAAAGCGCCAATACCTTTTGGACCATATATTTTATGTCCAGAAATACTCATTAAGTCTATATTCATTTTTTCAACATCCAAAGGTATTTTTCCAAAAGCTTGCGCGCAGTCAGTATGAAAAATAATACCCTTTTCTCTGCAAATTTTTCCAATTTCCTCCAATGGTTGGATTACACCAATTTCATTATTTACGCCCATAACAGAAACTAATATTGTTTTATCTGTAATTGCATTTTTTAAATCGTCTAATGAAATTAAGCCATCATGTTGAACTGGCAATAAAGTAATATCAAATCCTTCTTTTTTGAGACTTTTTACGCTCTCTAATACACATTTATGTTCCGTACAAACCGAGATAACATGATTTTTTTCCGCAGTCCTATTAGCCCTAGCCACACCTTTTATTGCTAAATTATTTGATTCAGTAGCGCCAGATGTAAAAATAATATTATCTGGTTTCGCATTAATAACGTCCGCTATTTGTTGTCTAGCTTTTTCAACAGCATCATGAGCTTTCCATCCAAAACAATGACTATTTGAATGTGCATTTCCAAAATCTTGCATAAAATATGGATACATAGCATCAAACACACGCTTATCCATCGGTGTAGTTGCTTGAAAATCCAAGTAAATTGGTAATTTTAACTTTGTTGTAATTCTTTTCATAACATATTTTCTAATTTAACTTAATTAAAAAATATAATCACAATAAATTAAAATCAAGAAACATTTTTAAATTTATTTAAATGTTTATATGTTTATAAAAATATTTGTTTATAAATATAACACTAAGTTATTATTAACTATCCAACAAATATTTTTATTTTCCCTCTTAAAATTTATTTTTATATTCTTATCATATATATAGCATATTTTACCAAAATATATTGTCAGATCGTCTAATGGTAGGACAACAGATTCTGATTCTGTTTATCTAGGTTCGAATCCTAGTCTGACAGCCAAACTTCGTTTGAACTCCAATAATAAAAAGTAAAAATTTATATTAGTATTTTAAAAATGGCTCATTATCATAATCAATAATTTCATACGTTCCATTACTGATTCTTATAATCGCAAGTCTTCTTTCCAATAAACCAGTTGATAAAAATCTAAATTTTCCGTTAGCTCCATTGAATCCTTGATAATTTTCAATAGCATATCTTAAATCTTCTTTATTTTTCGTTTTTGCATAAGATTCAATAACCACTTTTACAGCATCATAAGCCAAAGCAGAAACTCTTATTGGATAAGAACCGTATGTTGATAAATATAGATTTTCAAAATCCGTATAACTATCCAAATTTGGAGCAACAAATAGTGTATTGTTAAAATTTGGATTATTATATAATGAATTATTTAACCATTTACTTGTACCAACAAGTAAAGGTTTGTGTTGTCCAGTATAATCAAAAACATATTGTCCAATTTTTAAAAGCTCCTCACCACTATCTGGAACCAAAAGTGCATCAGCAAAAATCTTATCCTCATCAGTATATGTAAATTCAACCTCAGATGTTAATCCTTCTGTTTTTGCTATTTGCAACTCTTCTTCATATTTTGTATAAACTTCTTCTCTAAAAGAATTTGTATTTAATAAATTATTAACTTTTTTTTGCAAATTTGGATCTTTTTTTGAATAAAATTCTGTTTTTACAATCTTAGCATCTTTTCTAAAAATTGTATTTTTAAAGTCTTTTGAAACCATATTTCCATATGCATCGGTAGGAAACATAGCAGAAAATCCATAAGCACCTTTATAATCAATTAAATAGCTTATTATTCTATATATTTCCTGTTGTGGTGTTAATCCCATTAAATATAAATTTGGATTATTTTTTTCCAGCAATGATTGATTATCAGAAAATGATAAAACTAACAAATCATTGGTCTCAGCTATATCTAAAATTGCTTTTGTTGATTGAGTAAATAATGGGCCTATAATTATATCAATTTCATCTCTAACCGCCGCATTTATTGCATCAACTGCACCAAAAGATGTACCTTTTGTATCATAAGGCATTAATACTATATTATTACTTTTGCTATTAAATAAAGATAATTCAGCAGATTGAAGCATTGAATTTCCAACTTTTGCAGCCGTACCAGTTAAAGGTAATAAAATACCAACTTTTAGTTTATTTTTTTGACTTATATTAACGCTAATAGTATCTATATTGTCATATGGTTGATTTTGAGTAGAATTACCAGTACCTATTTGAGGAATTTTTACAGTTTCACAAGCTACTACCAATAATAATAAAAATAAACCAAAAAATTTTTTAAACATTAAACAAATAATTATTTATTTAGATAAAAAATATATAAATTGAAAATAATTGCAAGTTTTTTATTTGCATTTTTATTTATTTGTTTTACCCTTATAAAAAATAATTTATATTTATAATGTGCTACGAATTAAAATTAATAATATTTGAAATATTCGCCTATCTATGCGGTTCAATTCCATTTGGATTAATAATTTCAAAATTGGTAAAAAATATTGATATTAGAAATTATGGCTCTCATAACATAGGTTCAACCAATGTTGCCAGAACACTTGGTAAAAAATGGGGGGCATTGGTGCTTTTATTGGATGGAAGTAAAGCATTATTTGCGTTGCTTTTAGCAAGTTATCTATTTAATAGTTCAGATTTTATTTTAGCTATAACAACTTTTAGTGTTGTGATTGGACATATTTTTCCAGTATGGTTAAAGTTTAAAGGTGGTAAAGGTATAGCTTGTATTTTATTTTCATTATTTGTTATTGATTATAGACTTGGTTTATTATTTTTAGCTACTTGGATTGTTATGTTTTTAATTTTTAAAATATCCGCACTCTCAGCGCTAACAGCAATGGTTATATCAACAATATTTTCATTATTTATTTCAATAACATATTTTATTTTAATGATATTACTCTCTCTTTTAACATTTTATAAACACAAAGGAAATATCCAAAGAATATTAAATGGAGAAGAGCTAAAATTTAAAAAAGAAAAAAGCGGTAAATAATCATTTACCGTTCTTTTTTATTAAATCAATAATCATATAAACATTAACTATTGTAGCTAAGACTATTGAAACAAGATATAAATCTTTTAAGTTTAAAAAATGAGCAAACTTTTGCCCAATTACGATTATAAAAAATAAATATACAAGAACCATTCTCGTTCCAAAAGAAACAAACAAATAATTTGTTCTAATATCTATTTCTCTATTGTTATCATTATTATTTTTCTTTTCTTTCTCGTTTACCGCCTCTTTTAAAAGATCATCTAATATCATTTTGTACCAATTATTTCATTATATATATAGTATTCCAACTGCTTTAAATTTTTGTTAATTTCTTTTTCAACATCATCTTCAAGCTCTGCATTTTTATATATTTTATTTTTTAAATCTTCCAAACTATCACCAAAAATAGCTTTATAAGCCGTAATTCTTAATCTATTTGAATATTTAACGAAAATTCCATCATTTAAAGCCAAAAATCCCTCTTTACCATCAGTATCAACAAAAGTCATAATATTTGTATTAAAAGATGACACATAATCAACATGATTTGGTAAAATAGTTATGTATCCCTCTTTTCCTTTAAAAGTCAACTTCTTAATGCTTTTATCCAAAAAAATCTCAGTTGGCAAATATATTTTTAAATCTAATAAATTAAACATACTAACATCATTTATAACTAGACAATATATTTAAACATTTTTTATAATATGTCAATAAAAAAAATATCATTCAAATAAGCAACTATTGACATTCAACCTTAATAACTCCGTGCGTTTCAATTATTCTCTTTTTTTCTAATTCAAAAACTTGAAAATTGCCACCTAAATCCATTATCATTTCTTTTTCTTTTGCTTCTTGGTTTTTGTTAATTATATGTAAAAAAACTTTCGTAAATTCTTTACCTTTTTCATTTTTACTATTATTCAAAATAACAGCTAAATCTTTAATTGGCATTTGATTTTTTATATATATGTGCATTTCTTTTATCATTTTTGGTGGT
This sequence comes from uncultured Rickettsiales bacterium, assembly GCA_934747265.1. GTDB lineage: Bacteria > Pseudomonadota > Alphaproteobacteria > Rickettsiales > UBA1997 > CALXSC01. The sequence continues at coordinate 22,160 of CAKVGI010000005.1, read as the reverse complement.
TCATTGAGTTTTTGCAACAATATTGGATCTTCTTTATAAGAAGAGACATTCTCCTTTTTCTTATATGTACCGTCCTCATTTTTCTTTGCCCAATTTTTTTTATCTCCACTCCATTCTTTTTTTGGTGGCCTGTGCGTTATTTTTTGTAATGTACCAGCGGAATTATTTTTGATAAAATCTTGAAGTAAGCAAAAATTATTAGCAATAGCTCTAAAACCACCATCATCTTTTTTAATCATGCAATCAAAAGCTAACTGATAGTGTTCTTTATCATCAAGCCAATCCTTATGTTCTGTGATTAGATCATTATTGAATAGAGCCACCTCAACCATACCCTTTGCATCAGATAAACTAATGAAGGCATATCTACCCTTTGCGCTTGATTTAATACTAGTAGAAACAACTACACCAGCTAAATGAACCTTATCTCCATCTATGATTGCCGGAGTATCTAATTCGCTCGAATAAGTTATAGCTCTATCCTCTAATTCTTTTTGTAAAGCTGATAATGGATGCCCATCTAAATAAAAGCCAAAAGCTTCAAATTCTTTTTGATATTTTTCCATTTTAACCCAATCATCAGTTTTTGCTAAAATCGGTTTTGTATTGCTACTACTTGTTAAATCGCCGAATAAGCTCATTTGAGTACTATTTTTTTCTTCTTGAAAAGACATACAATACTTGCTCAAAACTTCACAAGAATCATGGATTTGTTTTCTATTACTATGAATATTATCAAAAGCACCAGATTTTGCCAAAGCTTCAATGGTTTTTTTATTTACAACCTTACTGCTAACTCTTTCAACAAAATCAAAGATATTTTTATAATCACCATTCTGTTTTCTTTCATTTACGATTTCTTCTGCAACGTTTGCACCAACCCCTTTTATACCACAAAAACCATACCTAACGGCCAATTCTTCATTTTCATGATACCTATTAACCTTTTTATCTTTTTCACCAATTAAAGGTATTCTTTCAACATTGAAATAAACATCGGATTTATTAATATCAGGTGGCAAAACTTTAATGTTATGCGCTTTCAAATCTTGCAAATAAAAGTTTGTTTTATCGCTATCCGCAATATCCATATTCATTGAAGAAATCAAAAACTCAACTGGAAAATAATGCTTTAAATAGGCAGTTTGATAACTTATAACAGAATATGCGGCAGCATGGGCTTTATTAAAACCATATTCAGCAAATTTAGCCAGTAAGTCAAATATTTTGTTAGATAATTCTTCATCTATATTACTAAATTTTTTAGCACCTTCAACAAACACACTCCTTTGTCTGTCCATTTCTTCTTTAATCTTCTTACCCATCGCCCTTCTTAAAAGATCAGCACCACCAAGAGTATAACCAGCAAGAGCTTTTGCAATATTCATAACCTGCTCTTGATAAATTATGATTCCGTACGTATCTTTTAAAATTGATTCCATCTTTGGATGTAAATACTCAACCTTTTCTAAACCATGTTTTCTAGCAATATATGTTGGAATACTAGCCATAGGACCAGGTCTATACAAAGACACCAAAGCTATAATATCTTCAATATTATCCGGTTTCATTTGTTTTAGAATTGACTTCATACCACTAGATTCAACTTGGAACACCGCAACAGAATCACCTTCAACAAGCATATCATAAACGCCTTTATCATCAAGCGGTATGTTATTAATATCTATATCAATACCTCTTCTTTTTATAAAATCCAATGCGTCCTTGATAATGGTCAAGGTTTTCAATCCCAAAAAGTCAAACTTTACAAGCCCAACTTCTTCACAATAGTGTTTATCATATTGAACTATTGGCATTGAGCCTTCTCCACCATCAAAATATAAGGCGCATATTTTCTTCAAAGGTTTATCTCCAATTACCACACCTGCTGCATGCATTGACGAATGTCTATTTAATCCTTCGAGATCTAACGCAATAGATACAAGCTCACCAATTTGTGGATCTGCTTGTTGTTGTTTTCTAAGATCTGGATCTTGTTCAAGTGCTTCTTCCAAACTTAAATTTTGTGGAATCATTTTACTGATTTTATCAACTTCACTATAACTCATCTGCAAAACTCTTCCAACATCTTTTATAACAGCTCTAGATTGCAACTTTCCAAATGTCACAATTTGCGCCACCATATCATAACCATACTTCTCTTGAACATAGTGTATAGATCTTTCCCTTCCTCTCTGACAGAAATCCACATCAAAATCAGGCATAGAAACCCTTTCTGGGTTCAAAAATCTTTCAAAGAAAAGTTTAAATCTTATCGGATCCAAATCCGTAATTTTCATAGACCATGCAACAACAGAACCGGCACCAGAACCCCTACCTGGACCTATTGGCACATCATGTGTTTTACTCCAATTAATAAAATCAGCAACTATAAGGAAATATCCAGGGAAATCCATTTTTGTGATAACGCCAATTTCATATTCAAGTTGTTTAAAATACTCTTCATGGATTTTCTTTTTCTGCTCTTCATCAGTTATCCCTTCATTTTTATATTTTTGCTCCAATCTTCTTTCAAGTCCTTCAACACTCAACTTTCTCATATAATCAGCCTCGGTCATACCTTCTGGCAATTGAAAATGTGGCAACGTTGGCTTTCTTTTATATGCCATAGTATGTATTCTTTTTGCAATATTTATAGTGTTTTCAATAGCTTCTGGTATATCTGCAAAAAGTGTCACCATTTCTTCTGGGCTTTTAAAGTAATGCTCTGGCGTTTGTCTTTTTCTATTTGTTTCTGTTATATACCTGCCTTCAGAAATACAAGATAAAACATCTTGTGCTTTAAACATATCTTTTGTTAAAAAATGACAATCATTAGTTGCAACAAGCGGAATATTATGTTTATAAGCCAAATCAATAAAATCCTTTTCTGTATCAACTTCATCTTTCAAGCCATGTCGCAACAATTCAATATAAAGTCTATCTCCAAATATTTCTTTTAACTCTAATAAGGCTTTTTCAGCTTCATTCTTTTTGCCCTTTAAAAGCAACTTGCCAATAAGCCCCTCACAACCACCAGTTAAGCAAATTATACCATTACTTCTATCTTTTAACCACTCAAAATTAATATGTGGAGCAATTCCATTTTGCCTTTTTAAAAATATATCGCTATCCAGATCAACAATATTATAAAAACCTTCATCGGTTTGGGCAAGTAAAACTATTTTAGAAAAATTTTTTTCCCTTTCAGACTTTGAATCATCAAAAAATTCATCCGCTTCAAGTAATAATTCACAACCTATAATAGGCTGTATACCTTCTTTAGAAGCAGCCAAAGAATATTCAAGCGCACCAAACATATTGCCAGTATCAGTAATAGCAACCGCTGGCATATTGTATTCCTTAGCCTTTGCAATCATTTTTTTCAATTTAATTGCACCCAGACACAAAGAATACTCGGTATGATTTCTTAAATGAACAAAAATTGGATTAACCATAGCCAAATTTTAAACTTAATAATTAGAATATATATAACAAATATTTATTTTTCAAGAGGCAAGATTAAGATATTTCATGTTATTTTAATTGTTAAATAAAATACTAAAAGTATAAAAACTTTATACTTCCATAATGCAATTTACATCTTACAAATAAGACATCCTTTGAAGGGTATTTTATTAACAACTAAAAAATCTTATGAATTTAACAGAAATAAGTGATAGAATTGATGAAATAGGTAATGCTTGGGAACATTTTAAAAGCGTTAATGATGAAAAATTAAAGCAAATAGAGAAAAAAGGTGTTGCTGATTGTTTAGTTATGGAAGAATTAAATAAAATCAACAATTCTTTAGATGAACAAAAACAAAAATTGGAACAACTACAAATTAGTAATTCCAGACCAACTTTTGAGAATAAAGGAGTTGATTTTCAAGAAAATTTGGAACACAAAAAAGCTTTAAATAATTATCTTAAAAAGGGGGTTGATGCTCCGCTTGCAAATTTAGAAACAAAAGCCGATTTAACAACTGCAACTGATAGTAGTTCCGCATACGGCGGTTATTTATTAACTTCAAATATGCAAAGAATTATTACCGGCGAATTAAATGAAAATTGTTTTATGAGAAAAATATGCTCAGTTCAAACAATTTCTTCATCAGCACTTGAAGTTATTGATGATACAAGTTTTGCAACAAGTTGGATTAGTGAAACTGGTACCGTAAGCGATTCAAATTCAAGTGTTTTAAGTAAAATAACTATAAAAGCACATGAATTGGTAGCTCAACCAAAAGTTTCACAAAAATTACTTGATGATGCTTCCATAAATATAGAGGAATGGTTAGCTTATAGATTAGCTGAACAATTTGCTCAAAAAGAAGAAGAGGCATTTTTAAAAGGAACTGGTGATACAAACAATCAACCAACTGGTATCACAAATTACACAAGCGGAATTGATATCACTACGTCAACATCAAAAACAAACGGTGGAATTGACGCAAAAGATATCGTTTCTTTATATTACTCTTTAAAAGAACAATATGTTGGTAGAGCTAGTTTTGTAATGCCAAGAAGTGCCGTTTCTGCAATTAGAATGTTAAAAGACTCAACAAGTGGCGCATATTTATGGCAACCAGCATTATTGGGTGGAAAAGAGGATACTTTAATGGGTTGTCCAGTTTACCAAAGTTCAAATATGCCAGCTTTGGCAGCAAGTAGCTTATCTATTATATTTGGTGATTTTAGCTTTTATCAAATAGTAGACAGAACAGATATAAGAGTATTAAGAGATCCTTATACGTCAAAACCATATGTAAGATTCTACACAACAAAAAGAGTTGGTGGTGATGTTATTAGAAAAGAAGCATTTAAAATGTTAAAATGCGGTGCTAGCGCTTAATCCCCAAGAATTTCCCCCATTATATGTGGGGGAAAGATATTGTTATAATTTTTCAGCAATTTCTTCTGTTGTTTCAAAATTACTATAAACATTTTGTGCATCATCATTATCTTCTAATGCTTCTAATAATTTTTGAATTTTCTCAGCTTTTTCAAAATCGTCTATTACAACAGGATCTTTTGCAACCCATTTTAAACTAGCTTCTTTTGGCTCTCCAAATTTTTCCATTAAAGAATCTCTTACTTTAATAAAATCTTCAACAGATGTAGTGATTTCATGCCATTCCTCTGAACTTTCCACATTTTCAGCACCAGCTTCAATACCAGCTTCTAACATCTCATCTTCTTTTGCTGAGGTTCCATCATAGCCAATAACACCAACTTTATCAAACATAAAGCTTACACTTCCAGTTTCGCCCATATTTCCGCCAAACTTTGTAAATGTAGAACGAATGCTTGATGCAGTTCTGTTTTTATTATCTGTTAAAGCTTCTACAATAATAGCAATTCCATTAGGTCCATAACCCTCATATCTCATTTCTGACCAATTTTCGCCTGCTGTACCAGAACTAGCTTTTTTGATAGCGTTTTCAATATTAATTTTAGGCATACTTGCAGCTTTTGCAGCAATAACTGCGCTTCTTAATCTAGGATTAAAGTCTGGATTAGGATCACCTAATTTGGCTGCTACTGTAATTTCTTTTAATAATTTAGTAAAATTTTTGGCTCTTTTAGCATCTGTAATAGCTTTTTGATGTTTTGTTGTAGCCCATTTTGAATGTCCAGACATAAAATAAAAATTAATAATTGTTAATATTTTGAGATATTAAGATATTTTTTTTAATTTTCAATGTAAAAATTATAGTATTATTATTTTTTTGTTCTAATATTATAGTAAATAATAATTTAGAAAGTTATGACATTTGGATATATTAATTCTATTGAAACTTTTGGAACAGTTGATGGTCCTGGTGTAAGATATGTATTATTTTTACAAGGTTGTGGATTGAAATGTAAATATTGTCATAACAGAAATACTTGGGATGCAAATTCTTATATTTTCAAAAAAACATCAGAGGAAGTTTTTGATGAAATTGAAAAATATTACAATTTTATAAAAAACGGTGGAATAACAATAAGTGGTGGAGAACCTTTATTACAACCAGATTTTTGTTTAGAATTATTTAAATTAGCAAAAAACAAAAATTTACATACAGCATTAGATACTGCCGGTGTAGTTTTAAATGATAAAATCAAAGAATTAATAAAATATACCGATCTTGTATTACTTGATATAAAATCAATAAACCCCACAAAATACAAAGACTTAACCTGTGGGAATTTAAGTAATACATTATTATTTTTAGAATATCTAAAATCAATTAACAAAAAGGTATGGATTAGGCATGTTATAGTCCCAACAATCACAGATAACGATGCAGAACTAAAACAATTAGCAGAATTTCTTTTAGACTATAAAGATATAGTTGAAAAAATAGAATTACTACCTTATCACACTATGGGTATTGTTAAATGGGAAAAATTAGGAATAGAATATCCACTAAAAGGTTTACCACCGCTTTCAAAGGAAAGATTGGAAAATGCTAGAAAAATCTTTTATGAATATTTTGATAAAAAAACTGTTCAATAGATAATATGATTTAAATCGCTTTAAATATGTTTTCTTTTAATAACAATAAAGTTCTACTTTTATTATAAAGATTATTTTCTTCTAAATATCTTTTTAGAAAAAAGTCTATTAAATAAAAACAATCATTTATGTCATCTTTTGTGAAATTATCGTCCTTAAAAATTTTTGGAAATAGAAATAATTTTTCCTTATACGGTTCGCCCTTTATTTTTGAAACAGCTAAACCAGTTTTTGGTGAAATGTAGAATAAATCATCAAAATCACATAAATTATCAAATATAATTCCCGTACCAACTATATTTAATATTGTATTCTCAAATATTAAATATTCTTTTACTATACGCATTTCACCAACATTATTTATCATTAATAAAAAAATTTTTTCTATTATTACAAATAAGTCATTTTCTAAATATCTCTCATACAATAAATTATTTATTAACGATGAAATATTATCAAAAATATGTAGATAAAATTTATTATTTATTAACACTGATAAATATGATCTTAAAACGTTGATTTTAAGGCTACCTAATTGATTTATATTTTTTGCAGACCAATTAAATTTAACTAAATTTCCTAACTGAAAATCTAATTTATTTTTACTAGTATGTCTAACATATCCAGATATTAAACCATTTTCTTTACTTAAAACTTTAATCAATAAAGAATTTTCTTCATATTGTTTCGCGTATGTTATAAAACCAATATCTTCAATTTTCATTTTTATTGATCGTCGTTTTTATTTTATCATATCCTATACGATTTTTTTGAGCATAAAGCAAAATATCTTTTGCTATTGGAGCAGCGGCACCGGATCCACTACTTCCATGTTCAACAACCACAACAATAGCATATTTAGGATCCCTATATGGCGCAAAAGCTATAAATAATCCATGATTTTGATATTTTGTCTCAACTGATTCATTTTCTTCTTCCATTATATCTTTCTTTTCTTTTGCTATAACTTGTGCTGTACCAGTTTTTCCAGCCATTTCAAAACCACTTTGTTTAATTCTTGTCCAGTATGCGGTACCTCCTTTTGTGTTTACAACTTCATACATACCCTTTTTAACTATATCTATATTTTCTTTTTTAACCATAGGTTCTTTCGAATACAATTCTTTATTATAATCAGCAATCTCACTATTACTTATTAAATATGGCTTTATTTTATAGCCACCATTAGCAATTCTTGATGTCATAACAACTAATTCTAACGGTGTAGTACTTAAAAAACCTTGTCCAATAGCAACATTTACGGTATCACCGGAAACCCATATATCATCAAAAACTTTTTTCTTCCATTCTCTATTTGGTATTGTTCCAATTTTTGTATTTAAAAGCTTAATATCATATTTTTCACCAAGTCCAAAATCTCTAGCTGTTTTATATATATTGTCTATTCCACTATAAAGTCCCAATTTTGTAAAATATATATTACATGAATTTTTTATACCTTCAACTAAATCAAGCTTACCATGACCACCTTCTTTCCAACAGTGCATAGTTCTTTTTTTATTTAAAACAAGTTCACCTGTGCAATCAACAATTTTATCCTCAGCCCAACCATTTTCCAATGCGGATATTGCGGTTATCAATTTAAATGTAGATCCGGGTGGATATGTCGCGCTAACAGCTTTATTATTTAATGGTTTAGCTTCATTATTATTTAACTCATTCCAATATTCGTTGGATATACCTTCAACAAACTTATTGTTATCGTAAGATGGCATTGAAACCAATGACAATATTTCGCCAGTCCAGATATTCATAACTATTACAGAACCTCTAACATTCTCCATTCTATACTCCACAAATTTCTGCAAATTAAAATCTATTGTAAGCTTTACATTTTTTCCCTCGGTACTATTTTTAACCTCAATCTCACCAATAGGTATAGATAAAGCATTCATCTCAAGTTTTCTAAAACCATTATGACCAGTTATGCTACCATTAAAAACCCTTTCAAGTCCAGTTCTACCAATCTTATAATCTGGATGCAACAACAATTCTTTTTGCTTTATTTTTGTTTCCTTATCTATTTCATCTTTTGATGGATTATTTACATATCCAATTATATGAGCAAACGTCGTAGAATATGGATAATATCTAATATAGCCCTCTTCTATCATAATTCCATCCAACATATAAGAATTAGTTTGAATTTTAACTAAATCATTCCAAGAAACATTATCTAAAATTGTAATTATTGGCTTTCCGTAATTTTTTTCAACTTTTTTAAGTATTTTATTAAATTCTTCCTTTGATAGATTTAAGATTTTAGATAATCTTGTCAAAACATCTAAATTCTTTTTTTCTACTTTACTCTTATATAACAAAACTCTATAATTTTTCTGATTTTCTGTTAATTGAACATTATTTCTATCAAAAATATGTCCTCTTAAAGGTGGAATAATAAAAGTCTTAATTCTATTATCCTCAGACATATTTTTATATTTATTATAATTTACTATTTGTAAAAAAAATAATCTTATTATAAGAATCAAGAACAAAAATACTTGTACTAAAAATACAAAAATCAATCTTTTATTTGATATAGAAGCTTTTTCATGTTCCTCGTGAATACCAAGCATATTATGTCAAAAGCCTCTCTAATTTTTTAATTATTCTATATAATACAGCAAAAAATATTACATTTAAAATTATTTGTAGTATGAATACAGATATTGGATAAGCTGTTCTATATATTACACTGAATAATATCCAACCAAATAAATTACTTATCAAAGTATATATTGTAAAATCCCTAAGATTAGTAATTAGAGTATCAGGAGTATATAGATGAGTTCTTAAAATATTTACAATTTTACTTGAAATTAGCCATATTAAGGATGTACTACCAAAAGGCAACAAATTAAAAGCATCAAAAAGAAAACCTAATACAAATAAAGCAAAATAATTAATTTCCTCAACTCCAATAATTAAAAAGATAAATATCAGAATTGATGCAATATTTGGTAATATAACAAAATTATTAAAAAATCTAATCGGAACAGAGGAAAAAATCTCAAAAAATATAATTAAAGAATATATAAATACATTCTCCATAAATAAAAGCATTTTTTTATTTCTCTCTAATATCCTCATTATATAAATTTAGAAAACAAACTATAAAAATGATATATTCAAAAAATAAATTGTCAATTAATTAATAAAATTTACATTAATATTTCAACAATTAAAAAACTCCAATATATTATTGAATTGATCTACAAAAATTTTTATTTTCCCTCTTGAAATTTATTTTTATATTCTTATCATATATATAGCATATTTTACCAAAATATATTGTCAGATCGTCTAATGGTAGGACAACAGATTCTGATTCTGTTTATCTAGGTTCGAATCCTAGTCTGACAGCCATACATAGATATTACCATTTGCATTTTATTTGTTAAAAAACATTCGTTCATTACTAGTATTACTAAAAACTAACACTGATTTTAAAATAAATATGGTATACTATGATGTTAAACATATAAGTTTAACATCATAAGTAATATAGTTAAAATCTAAAATCTCTCTCACCATCGGATATTTTCTTTAAGTACTGGACTAAAATTTCTCTAGTTTTCTCGTTTGGAACATTATTAATTTCTTTCTTAATAATTCGTTCACCTAATTCTTTTGTCTCTTTTGAAGCATAATCTTCAAGATATTCTTTTAACGTTAATAAAGCGTTAGGGTGGCAACAATTTTGTATTTGTTTACTTTTGCATAATTCCATAAACCTATCACCAGTTCTACCAGCTCTATAACAAGCCGTACAAAAACTAGGAATATGTCCACATTCCATAAGCCAACTAACAATTTCATCAAGCGTTCTATTATCACTTAAATCAAATTGAGATGTATTTTCGCTTTCTTCTTCGCTACCATCAGCATATCCACCAACACTCGTCTTTGATGCTCCACTAATTTGCGAAATACCTAAATGTAAAGCTTTTTCTCTACAATTCTTGCCCTCTCTTGTTGATATAATCATACCAGTATAAGGAACCGCAATTCTAGTACAAGCAATAATTTTCAAGTATATTTCATCATTTATTCCATTTTTAAAACTTGATGAATCTATATCGTCTGCATTTTTTATTCTAGGAAAACTAATTGTATGAGGTCCAACGCCAAAGGTTGCTTCTAAATGTTCAGCATGCATTAAAAGTCCTGCAAACTCATATTTATATGTTGATAATCCAAACAAAACGCCTAAACCAACATCATCTATACCACCTTGCATAGCTCTATCCATTGCTTCTGTATGATAATTATAATCATGCTTAGGACCAGCTGGATGTAATTCTAAATAATTCTGCTTATTGTACGTTTCTTGAAACAAAATATATGTTCCAATACCAGCTTCATGCAATTTTTTATAATTTTCAACCGTTGTTGCAGCAATATTAACATTTACCCTTCTAATTGCACCATTTTTATGTTTTACATTATAAATTGTATTAATACTCTCTAAAATATATTCTATTGGATTATTTTTTGGATCTTCGCCAGCTTCTAGGGCTAACCTTTTATGTCCCATATCTTGCAAAGCAATAACCTCTTTAATAATTTCCTCTTGTGTCATCTTTTTTCTTTTTATATGTCTATTTTGACAATGATAAGGACAATAAACGCAAGAATTTATACAATAATTAGATAAATAAAGCGGAGCAAAAAGAACAATTCTATTTCCATAAAAATCATGCTTTATTTGATTTGCCAACTCAAAAATTTCTTTATTTTTTTCTTCTATATCGCAAGATAATAAAACAGAAGCTTCTCTATGGGTTAAGCCTTTTCTTTCTCTTGCTTTATTTAATATAGAATTAATTAAAACTAGATTATTTTTATTTTTTTCAGCATAATCAAGAGTATCTAATATTTCTTGATGACTGATAAATTCATCAGCCACCAAAGATTTTGGATTATAAATAAAATTATTCATTATTATTTAACCTTGTAAAGTTCATTTTCTTCAACAAATTTAATAGTTTGCTCTAATTCACCTTTTGAATTTGAATGAATTGTAAATATTTTTTCACCTTTTTTAACTTGATCATTTAAATGTTTATAAAGATATAAACCAGCAACTTTTGATTCTGGCGCACCCGCAACTCTGCAAGCTTGTGATAATTTTCTATTATCTATTTCAACAACAGAACCACTATTCTTTGCCAAATAATCATACGTAAATTTAGCAACTGGAATTTCTCTAACATCACCTTGCGCCTCAATAATTTCTTGGAATTTTTTATAAGCTTTTCCACTTTCTAAAATCTCTCTTGCTAATTTTGCACCTTCACCTTTTTTAACTTGCGGAGAAAATTCTAATATTTGACCAGCTAAATCTATTGATATTTCTTTTAAGTCTTGTGGTGCATCAGGCTCATTTTTAAGAACTTTTAAAACATCAACTGCTTCTAACGCAGGACCTATTCCATTTCCAATTGGTTGCATTCCATCTTCATGAGCAACAACAACGTGAACACCTAGTTTTTTACCAACAGACTCAAAAATTCTTTTTAATCTAGTAAAATCCTCTTCTGTTCTAATTTTTGCAGTAGGACCAACTGGCGCAACAATTAAAGCATGTGTAGATCCAGCAGCAATTTTCTTAGATAAAATAGATGCAACCATTTGTCCTTCACTATCAATATTTAACAATTTCTTTGTATTAATAATAAGATCATCTGATGGACTCAAATTAACCGAACCACCCCAAACTATACATCCATGTTCTTTTTTTACTATTTCCTTCATTCTTTCCAAAGGAATATTTACATTACAGAATACTTCCATAGTATCAGCTGTTCCAGATGGTGATGTAATGGCTCTTGACGATGTTTTTGGAATATATAAACCATAAGCTGCTACTATTGGAATAGCAACATTTGTTGTTCTATTGCCAGGTATACCACCAATACAATGCTTATCAACAACCATATCCAATCCCCAATCAATTCTTTGACCAGTTTTTATCATTGCATCTGTTAAATATGAAATTTCATCATCATTCATATTTCCACCCTCGCAAACCCCGCAAAAAGCAGCAATATGACTTGGAGAATAATAACCATCAACTATATCTTTAATAATAGCAAACATTTCATCTTTACTAATTGGATGACCAAACATTTTTGCTCTAACAGCAGCAAAAGATTTTAAATCAGGTATATGAAAAGCTGAAACCAATTCACCTTCTGATAATCCTAATCTATTAAAAGCTCTATCTGACAAACCAATCTCATCATCTTTTATGCTATTATCCTCAATCAAAACCAATTCACCAACTATTTTAGCTTTTTCATTTTTAATTTCTATTCTCATACCACCATCAAATCCTTGCTCTATAACAACCGGTGATTTTTTATTTAAATACAAATAAGGCTCCTTACCTGTATTATAATTCATTTTTTTAATCTTTAATTGCATAAATAATTCTCCTTGATTAACTAAAAGATAATTAAACAATTATTTGAAAAAAGTCAAATATTTTTTAAATTTATTAATTTAAAAATTAAATTGATTTTTAAATAGATATATGCTAGCCTCTATACAAAAAAGGATGCACAATATGATGTATTTTATTAAAAATACTGTTTTTATAACTACAATGGGTCTCTAAATAGCGACCTGACCCCACCGCATGAATAGTACATCCTAATATAAACAAATAAAAATTAAAATGACTAAAATTAATGTAAACAATTCTATTAAAGAATTTGAAAGTCCTGTTAATGGTTTCCAACTATTAAAGGCTTTAAGTAATGATGAGCTTAAAGGCTCTGTTGCAATGAAAATTAATGGCAAAGCTAGCGATTTATCAACTGAAATTAAAAATGATTGCAATGTTGAATTTATAGACAAATTTTCTAATGAAGGATTAGAAATTATTAGACACTCAACAGCGCATTTAATGGCTTATGCTGTAAAACAATTATTTCAAAATGTATTAGTTGCTATTGGTCCAGCTATTGAAAATGGATTTTACTATGATTTTGATAGAGAAACTCCTTTTTCTGAAAATGATTTTTCGGCAATTGAAAAGAAAATGAGTGAATTGGTTAAGGAAGATATAAAATTTTCTTGTGAAGAAATATCAAAAGAAAATGCTTTAAAATTATTCAAAGATAAAGGTGAGATTTATAAAGTTGAACTAATTAATGATTTGCCAGAAGGCGAAAAAATCACAATATACAAATTAGGTGATTTTGTTGATTTGTGCAGAGGTCCACATGTTCCATCAACTAGATATTTAAAGTTCTTTAAATTGACAAAGGTTGCTGGCGCATATTGGAGAGGTGATAGTACTAAAAAAATGCTTCAAAGAATTTATGGTACAGCTTGGGCTAGCAAAGAAGATTTAGAAAAATATTTTGATTTCTTAAAAGAAGCAGAAAAAAGAGATCATAAAAAAATTGTAAAAGCTATGGATTTAGCTCATTTTGAACCAGAATATGCTCCGGGTGCGCCTTTCTATCATCCAAAAGGATTATTTATTTATAATGCTTTAATTGCTCATATGAGGAAAAAACAAGAAGATGCTGGATATATTGAAGTTTCAACTCCTAGAATTATGAATAGATGTTTGTGGGAAACTTCAGGACATTGGGAAAAATATGGTGAACATAATTATTCTGGAAAAATGGAAGATAATAGCCAATTCTGCGTTAAGCCTATGAACTGTCCGGGTGGAATTTTGATCTATAATCAAGGTATAAAATCATATAAAGATCTACCTATTAAAATGGCAGAATTTGGTAGGGTTAACAGATATGAAGCTAGTGGGGCTTTAAATGGCTTTTTAAGAGTTAGAGAATTTACCCAAGATGATGCACACATTTTCTGTACTCCGGAACAAGTAGAACAACAAATAATTGAAACTACAAAATTCTGTTTAAATATTTACAAAGATTTTGGTTTTAAAAATGTTGTCATTAAATTATCAACAAGACCAGAAAAGAGAATTGGTAGTGAAGAAATTTGGGATATTGCAGAAAAAGCTTTAGCTGATGCAATGCACAAATTAAATCTTGATTTTACAATATTCCCCGGGGAAGGTGCTTTCTATGGACCTAAACTTGAATTTACTTTAAAGGATGCTTTAAATAGAGATTGGCAGGTTGGTACAATTCAATTAGATATGAATTTGCCAAAAAGATTTAATATGTCTTATATTGGACAAGATGGTGAAAAACACGAACCAATTATGATTCACAGAGCTTTACTAGGTTCAATAGAAAGATTTATGGGTATTTTGATTGAAGATACAGAAGGTAAATTCCCATTATGGTTAAATCCATTGCAAGGTACAATTTTAAATATCAACGAAAATGTTAAAGATTATTGCAATGAGTTATATTCTAAATTTAAGAAAGAAGGTTTTAGAATTAATCTAGACTTATCTAATGAGACTTTAAATTACAAGATTAGAGAGCATTCATTAGAAAAAGTACCATTCCTAATAATAGTTGGTGATAAGGAAAAAGAAAATAATACTATTACATTAAGAGTTTTGGGAAATGAGAAACAATTTTCTATGGGCGTTGATGAATTTATTTCTAAATTGAAAAAGAAAGTTGAAGAAAAAAGCAATGGATTTGATTTATAATTATTACTAAATAATTCCAAAAATAGGTGTTGCATTAAAAAATTGCAACACCTATATAAATAATATATCTATTTTAACAATTATTATCTATTCAAAAACTCTTTTAAAGTTTCAATACTGTTAATAGAATAAGCTTTAATATTTGGAGCTGTTCTAGCAACCATACCGCTTAAAACTTTTCCTGAACCTATCTCTACAATTTCCTCAATACCTTTTTGTTCAAATAACAACATTGTTTCTCTCCATCTTACTCTTCCTGTTATTTGCTTTAAAAGATTTTCTTTAATTTCTGCTGGATTTATTTCTTCTTTTGCCAAGAAATTAGAGATAACTGGAACTTTTGGATTATTAATATCAAAATTTACCAAAGCTTTTTCCATTTTTTCAACCGCTGGCTTCATTAATTCAGAATGAAATGCACCACTAACAGGTAATTTAATTGCTCTTTTTATTTTCATTTCAGTAGCAACCTCAACGGCTTTATCTATTGAATTTTCGTTTCCACTTAATACAACTTGCCCAACTGTATTATCGTTTGCTACTTGACAAATTTCACCATCTTGTCTAGCTTTATTTGCAACTTCTTCGGCTTGTTCTATTGTTGCTCCAACTAATGCAACCATAGCACCTTTACTGCTTTTTCCAGCTTCCGCAAAACTTTCACCTCTAATTTTCAATAATTTTGCTGTATCTTGTAGACTTAATGCTTCACTAGCGCATAATGCCGAATATTCACCCAAAGAATGTCCTGCAACATATTTACATAACTCTTCTATTTTTTTGCCACTTTCTTTTTCTAAGACTTTCAATATAGCAATAGAAACACACATAATTGCTGGTTGTGCATTTTCTGTTTGAGTTAATAAATCTTGTGGTCCTTCAAACATAATTTTAGATAAATCTTTTCCAAGCGCTTCGTTTACTTGGTTAAATACATCTTTTGCTATATCAAAATTATCATAAAATTCCTTTCCCATACCAACAACTTGTGAGCCTTGACCGGGAAAAACAAACGCTTTATTCATAATATTTCTTTATTATTAATAATTACTTATCAAAAAATTTTAAAAATTCTTCTTTTAAACTAATTGGTTCAATTAAATCAATATATAAAGTTCCTTTTAAATGATCCAATTCGTGCTGAATACAATGTGCAAATAATTTACTAGCATGTACCTCTTTTTCATTCATACTGAGATCTTGATATTTTAGTTTAACCTCCAAATTTCTTAAAACTCCACCTTCATTTTTGTCAGAAAAATCTTGTAATTTTTTAGCTAAATCCTCGGATACTTTTACAGATAAACAGCCTTCTGATTGTAGTTTTGTTTCCTTTGATCTCCAAATTATTTGTGGATTAATTAAAACCATAGGGCTATTTTTTTCCTTACTTATATCCATAACAACAAGATTTAGTAATTTTCCAATTTGCGGTGCAGCTAAGCCAATTCCGTTTGTTAAATACATGGTATTTAACATATCATAAACCAACTTTTCTAGGTTCTCATCAATACTTTCCACTGGTCGAGATTTTTGTCTTAATCTTTCATCTGGAAATTCCAAAACATCCAACAAATCAGCTTTTTCAATCAAAACAGGTTTTAGCTTTTGATCTAATCTTGTTTTACTCCAAATTTTCATATATTTACTTTATATTTAAAAAGTATACGGAATTAACCGTATACTTATTGATATTATTTGCTTAATTTGCTTTCCAATGTATTAGCATCAACAGCACCAGGTATTAATTCACCATTAACTATAAATGCTGGCGTTCCATTGATTCCAATATTTCTAGCTAAATCCAAATTATTTTCAATAGCTTTTTCTATTTCTTCTTTGTTTTTCTTCATGAATTTTTCAACATCCCTATTACTTAAACCAATAGATTTAACAGCTTCATCAACACTTTCTTTTGTTCTTGCTGAACCTTCCATTAAAGTTTTATAATATTCTGGATATTTATTTGCGTCCATCATGATAATTGCAGTTCCAACTTGACTAGCATATCTTGAAGAATCGCTCAAAATAGGAATAGATCTTAAAATAACTTTAACATCTTTTCTTTTTTCCAATAATTCATTAACACTCTTGGAAGCTAATTTACAATATCCACAGTTATAATCGTAAAATTCAACTATTTCAATAGTTCCTTCTGGATTAAGAACACCTGCATATTTTGTATCTTTCAATTCTTTATCAAATTTCTTAATATTTTCTGCACTTTTAATTCTTTCTTGTTCCATTGCTTCTTCTTGTTGCTTTATAGCAAATTTATTTACAGACTCCAAAATTGCTTGTGGATTATTATCTATCCATTTTGCAATTTCTTTATCCATTTTTGCACCGCCTTTCTTACAACACAATCCACTTAAAATAAAAAGATTAATTGCAAAAAGTACAGCAAGCAAAATATAAATTAGCTTAAATTGTTTTCTTGGTTCTTGTTCTAATATCATATTTCCTTCACCTAAAATTAATCACAAAAACAGTATAATATTATCTTTATTTTTTTCAAGTAAAATTTAAAACATTAAACAGTTTTATAACTTATAATATAACAATATATTTTATTCAGTTTCTTTATTTTTAATTGCAATCAATAATGCCATAACGCTTGCCTGCGTAATACCAGGTATTTTTATTGCAT
This sequence comes from uncultured Rickettsiales bacterium, assembly GCA_934747265.1. Lineage (GTDB taxonomy): Bacteria > Pseudomonadota > Alphaproteobacteria > Rickettsiales > UBA1997 > CALXSC01. The sequence continues at coordinate 4,374 of CAKVGI010000005.1, read as the reverse complement.
TTCCAATAGTAAATGGTCTATATTGATTAAATTTTTCTTTTACTTCATTGGATAAACTACCAATTGAATTATAGTCAAAATCTTTCGGTATTCTCAAGTTTTCTTCTTTTTTAAATAATTCAATATTTTTTAATGATCTATCTATATAAGGCCTATACATACCATCTATTTCTATTTGTTCTCTTATTTTTTTATTAATATTTTCAATTTCTGGCCATATTTTAATTAAATCATTCATTGATATATTTGGAAAACTTAGTAATTCAAAAGCCGTTCTTTTTACTCCATCTTGTTTTATAGATATATCATACTTCACTAATTCGCTAGGTGAAATTGATAATGTTTTCAGCAACTCAATACCTTGTATAATTTTATGTTTTTTCTCTAAAAATTTTTCTTGCCTTTCCTTAGAGACTAAACCTAATTTTATAGCTTTTTCTGTTAGCCTCATATCAGCATTATCAGCTCTAATATTAAGCCTATATTCAGCTCTTGATGTAAACATTCTATATGGTTCGTTTGTACCTAACGTTGTCAGGTCATCTATCATTACACCTATGAAACTTTCTTCTCTACCAAGTATAAATTCCTCCCCCTCTGGAAGTGAAGCATTTATGCCAGCTACAATACCTAATCCGCCAGCCTCTTCATATCCTGTTGTACCGTTTATTTGACCTGCAAAATATAGATTTTTAATTTTTTTTGTTTCAAGTGTAGGATATAATTCTCTTGGATCAATAAAATCATATTCAATAGCATATGCATATCTTACGATTTCACAATTTTCCAATCCTTTTATTGAATGAATAAACTTTTCCTGAACATCTTTTGGTAAAGATGTTGATATCCCGTTTGGATAAACTATATCACTATCTAATCCTTCAACTTCAAGAAAAATTTGATGTCTATCTTTATCCGCAAATCTAACAAGTTTATCTTCAATTGATGGACAATATCTAGGACCTTTACCAACAATTTTACCACCATACATCGCACTTCGTTTAATATTTTCAAGAATTATCTTATGTGTTTCACTATTTGTATATGTTATTGGGCAATCTATTTGCTTATTTTCAATTTTTTCTGTCAAATAAGAAAATGGTTTTATGTCTTTATCTGGTTTTTGAACTTCTAGCCCTTCATAATTAATAGTATTTCTCCTAATTCTTGCTGGTGTTCCGGTTTTTAATCTAGATACTCTAAAACCTAATTTTTTTATAGTTTCCGCAAGTTTCTTTGATGGCTTTTCGTTTATTCTTCCAGCTTCATAGCTATCAAAACCAACAAATATAACGCCATTTAAAAATGTTCCAGTTGTTAAAATAACTTTATTAGCATATATTTTTTTATTATTGCTTAGAATAACACCTTTAATTATATTATTATCTTCAATAATTAAATCTTCAACTTCATCTTCAATTAAAGTTAAGTTTTTATAATTCTGAATTAATTCAAGAGCGTATTTTTTATATAATTTTCTATCTATTTGAGTTCTTGGTGAATGAACTGCTGGTCCTTTTGTAGCATTTAATGTTCTAAATTGAATTCCAGCCTTATCAGCTAAAATACCCATAACACCGCCCAACGCATCAATTTCTCTTACAATTGTTCCTTTTGCAACACCACCAATTGACGGATTACAAGAGAGTTCCCCAATATTTTCTTTACTAAAAGTTATAAGAGCTGTTTTTTTTCCAAGTCTTGCACTTGCAGTTGACGCTTCCAAACCTGCATTTCCACCACCTATAACTATAACATCAAAATCCATATAAAAATAATACAAAATCAATATAAATTATATTATAAATTAATATTTTTTATTTACAATAAATAAACTTATATCATCTTTATTTAATATATTTCATGACAAGAATGTCATATATTATGACTATTTTTCAATTCCTCAATTTCTTCTTCTTTTTTCTTTTCCTCTTCTAATATCTCATTATACTTTCGTCTAGATATACTACTATGAGTGATATTGTTTATCATCGCAGCCCTACAAATTGTATGAACTATTGTAATTGTTGTTAAGATATTTAAAACTATTATCGCTGACAATTGCAAGAATATAAGTAGACTTTTACTTAGTAAACCATTTGCAAGTAGAATAAAGGAAATACCGTATATATTTGAAATCTTTATAGCATGTGTTCTTATAAAAAAATCCTTATATTTTATAAGTCCAATAAAACAAGAAATAATTACAAAAATTCCAAAGCCAAAAAATAACCAAGCGAAAAAAAATAAAATCCATTCAAATAATATCATTATTCATTACCATCTAATTTACCTTTAATAAACATAAGAACCAATACCATATTTAGCATTATTATAGGAAATATCATTTCTATAATAAACGAAAATTTGTTTGAAAACAAGTAATATATTAACATAAAGGTAATAAAATTACTTACAAAATAAAAAAAAGTTATTAATTTTTTGTGAAAATCCCTAATAAAAATTAAATCTATCATACTTATTATAGAAATAACCAAAAATAATATTACACTAATTAATATCATATAAATAAAAAGTTATTATACTAAACTATCATCATCCAATTTTCCAACTTCGTTTGTAATATTATACATCTCAACAAGCGAAAAATAATCTTTATCCAAAGATTGGACTATTAAATATCTTTTTTTCATTAAAATACCTATTGTACCAGGTAAAAATGTCAACAAATTTGCTGTAAAAGCTGATTCCGCATCTGAATCTTTATTTAAAAATACATAATCTAAAATTGAAATAAAATTTGCATTTGGACTTAAAAAACGTAGGCATATTTTAAAAACATTTGAAATATTTTTATTTAGTTGCTTAAAAATATATGAATAAAAACTACATTGTAAAAATAAAAATTCTGTTTTACTATTAATTATTGCTGTTTTAAATACAAAAAATACCACCGAAATACTTACAATTACTCCGCAAGCTATTGAAAATATTGACAAAATACCAGAAAAAAATGATGCAGTAAACCATATAGTAAATAGTAATAAAAATAATGTAAATTTATTTAACATAATATATTGAAATATTAATAAAATGTTTTATCTTAAAATAAAATAAATTTATAAATAAACAAGAAAAAAATAATGGAAAATAAAAATTATATAAATAGAAAGTCTTTTTCTAGATTTTTTGCAACCCAAATACTATTTTCTTATTTTTCTAATTTACAAGATAAAGAAAACATACTATCTTTAAGTTCTTTCATGGAGCAATACTATATCTCCGATGAATTCTCCAATGAAGACAGCGAATTATATAAAAAAAGTGTTAACGTTGACTTTTTAAACAATATATTGCTTGGAACCATTGAAAACATAGATACAATAGATCAAATATTAAAAAATAATTTGACTGGAAAATATACATTTAATATTGTTGACGATTTAATAAAAGCCATATTACGACTTGCAGTTTATGAATTTAAATACACATCAACGGATTTAAAAATAATAATAAACGAATATGTTGATATTTCAGCCGAATATTTTGATAAAAAAGCCGTTTCGTTTGTAAATGCAACACTTGACAATCTATCGAAAAATATTGAAAGAAATATTACTAATTAATTTTTATTAAGCCAAATTCTGTTGTTTCCATATTTATTTTCAAATTAATTTATAGATATAATAGATATTAATAATGATTTATGAATTTTTGTAATTTACTAAACCATCTTAATGCCTGAATTTTAGGCACTAATAATTTTCGGTTTATTTTTAAATTTTAACTATATACCTAATTATTTTATTGATATAATTATTGTATATTCTAACTAATTATTTTAACTAATTATGTATACTATTTAATATAAATAAAACCTTTCTACCATCAATTTCATCTTTGTAAGGGGAAACTTGTGTAGCCAATACTCCATCTCCGCCTCCCTTTGTGCGAGGAAGGCTGACAAAATCAATAATCCCTCTTCGCCACCATTTGTAAGGATAAAGCTGACGTACCCCCCACCTTTTGTCATCTTATCAGGGGTGAATGAAGGACTATTCCCTTTGTAAGGGGAAGGAGGATTGGCGTAGCCAATATTCCCTTTTTGCTTCCCTTTGTAAGGGGAAATTAATGAAGTTAATATATCCTCTCTCGCCACTCCTTTTTTAAAGTTAGAGCCAAAGTAGTCAATAACACTTGTTCACCCCCCCATTTTTTTTGTAAGGAAGGAACTGACGAAGTTAATATTTCTTGCTTGTCCTCCTTTGTAAGGGGGAAACTGACGAAGTCAACGCTCCTTTCTCGCCACCCTTGCAAGAAAAAACATCCTCTCCTCGCCCCCCTTCGTAACACACTGTTCACTCCTTCTTGTCTTAATACTTGATTTCTTAAACTTAACATTATATTATTATA
>CAKVGI010000004.1 GCA_934747265.1 uncultured Rickettsiales bacterium | reverse complement strand
ATAATATATTAATACAAAAAACATAGTTTAAAACAATTAAAGTATTTAAACCCCCCTTGCCCCCCTTATCAGGGGGGTGGAAGGGTACTTTATCAGGGGGAGAGAGGGAACCTTATTAGGGGGGATTGGGGCCCTTATCAGGGGGGGAATGAGACGGGAACTTATCAAGGGGGAATGGAAAGATATCCCTTATCAGGGGCAGGATGAAGGATTACCACTTATTAAGGGGGATGAGAGGACTTTATTATGGGAATGGGAGCGTTCCTTGGTATAGAGTATAGATGAGTATCTCTTATCAAGTGGGATGGATGAAGGTGTCTCTTGGTATATGTGGTATACATACCTTATCATGGTGGATTGAGTGGTATTCCTTAGCAAGCGGATATAGAGGAACTTAGCGGGGTGGTTGGAGGAGTGTTTGCTATTAATATAGAGGAAATAAGGAGATCTCACCTTAGTATGGGGTAGGAATGGTACTCACCCTTAGCAGAGGCGAAAACATAAGAATGTCCCTTAGTGGGTTAGAATGTTAGGTGTGTTCCTTAGTAGGGTGGTTGTAGAAGTACTCTTGGTATAGGAGGAATAGAATACTATTCTTAGTAGATGAAAATAAAGAAGAGTTCTTGATAGATGGCAAAGTTTGCTGAAAATAAAATATTTATTGTTTAATAAAATATATTAAAGTTATCAATACCATTTTAGATAATAAATAATTCTTGACAATAATTTAATTTATAATACATTTTTATTATTATAATAATTAAAGGATTATGAATAAATTTTTATTTTGTTTAGGTTTTTTAATGCTTACAAATCAAGTTTTTGCTAGTGATATTGCTATCATTAATTTGGATGAAATAATAAAAAACTCAACCGCTATGGCAAATGTTAACAAAACATTAGAAAACGAAAAAGCCGGCATTGAAAAAAAATTAAAAATTGAAGAACAAAAGTTGACTGATGAAAAAAATTCATTAGAATTAACAATTAAAACTTTATCACAAGATGTTGCTCAGAAAAAAGCTATGGAATTTCAACAAAAAGTTTTAGCTTTCCAACAAGAAGTTAGGGAAAATGAAACAAATTTACAGAAAAAATATATGGATTCTGTTGCTGAAATCACAAATACAATAAAAGAAATAGTATCTGATATTAGGACAGAAAAAAATAGTAAATATGATTTTGATGTTGTTTTACCAGCTTCAATGACAATTTATAATAATTCAGAACTTGATATATCTTCGGAAGTTTTATCTAGATTAAATAAAAAATTAAAAACTGTAAAAGCTTTAAAGGCAAAATAATTTAAATGCATTCGGAGAAGTGCCAGAGTGGTTGAATGGAACGGTCTCGAAAACCGTCATGCTTCATAAGGAGCATCGCGGGTTCAAATCCCGCCTTCTCCGCCAGCAAAGTTAATACTATAAAAATATATATAAAAGTAAAAACCTCTTGAATTTTTAACTTACTTAACTATATTTACTTGTAGATTAATAAATTTTGCAAAAATGTTTGATAAAAAAAATAACAAAAAAGAAAAATCACAAGAGATTGAAAATACAGAAGAGTTAGAAGTAGAAAACGAAAAAACAGATAAACAAGAAAAAGAAGAGAATAAACAAGTTGATGAAACCCAAGAAAACAAAGTAAAAGAGCTAGAAGAAGAAAATAAAAAGTTAAAAGAAACTCTTATGAGAACATTGGCTGAATTGGACAATACTAGAAAAAGATCTATTGAGGAAAATGAAAAAACCGCAAAATACGCTATAAGCAAATTCGCAGAAGATTTAATTCCTGTAATGGAAGATTTTTATTTGGCATTTGAAAATGTAAAACATGAAGATTTATGCAATAATACAGTTGCAAAGAATTTTTTCGAGGGAATAACACTTACTCAAAATGAATTAAAAAAAGTATTTGATAAGAATGGATTATCAAGAATTTTTCCTTTAAATGAAGATTTTAACCCAGATTTTCATAACGCTATTACCCAAATAGAAACAGAAGAGAATGAAGACGGAAAGGTTGTGCAAGTTATGCAAGCTGGCTACAAAATAAAAGACAGATTATTAAGACCAGCCTTAGTTGCTGTATCTAAATCAAAGGCAAAATAAACAAAAAACGGTGGAATAGTTAATAACTATTTCATCTTTTTATAAAAACAACAAGAATAACAAATGTAATAAAAGATAAACCTAAGTGGTGACCCCTACGGGATTCGAACCCGTGTTGCCAGGATGAAAACCTAGTGTCCTAACCACTAGACTAAGGGGTCATGCTCTAATAAATATATGGTATATTTTTTTAATGTCAACAAAAAAATAAAATTTTTTAAGAATATTACCAACTTTTTATATATTACTTAACTACTATATATTAATATATCTTACTAAATAATAAAATGTAAAAATATATTTAATTATATATATACTTTTATTTTTCAGCAAACTTTGCCATCTATCAAGAACTCTTCTTTATTTTCATCTACCAAGAATACCATTCTATCCCTCCTATACCAAGAGTACTCCTACAACCACCCTACTAAGGAACACACCTAACATTCTAACCCATTAAGGGATATTCCTATGTTTTCGCCTCTGCTAAGGGTGAGTACCATTCCTGCCCCATACTAAGGTGAAATCTCCTCATTTCCTCTATATTAATAGCAAACACTCCTCCAACCACACGCTAAGTTTCTCTATATCCGCTTGCTAAGGAATACCACTCAATCCACCATGATAAGGCAGGTATACCCCATATACCAAGAGATCTCTCCCTCCATCCCACTTGATAAGAGATACTCATCCATACTCCATACCAAGGAACGCTCCCATCCCACTGATAAAGTACCAATCCGTCCCCCATGATAAAGTACCCTTCCATCCCCTCCACGATAAGGATTCCCATCCATCCCATTTGATAATGATACCCCCTCTCTCTCCCTGATAAGAGACCTCCTCATTCCACCCTAATAAAGATATCTCTATTTCCTCCAATAAGGTCTCCCTACCCCTCCTGATAAGTTTTACTTCTATTCCCCCCTGATAATGTCCTCTCATCCTCCTTAATAAGTGGTAATCCTTCATCCTGCCCCTGATAAGCCCCCTCATTCCCACCTGATAAAGTACCCTTCCACCCCTATGATAAGGGGTACCTATCCAATCCCCCCCTGGTAAGGGGGGTAAGGGGGGTTTAAAATACTTTGATTGTTTTAAACTATGTTTTTTATGTTAATATATTATTTATAAATTAATATGTTATAATATGTTATAATATATTATTTTATAATTCTTATAAAAAAATTATTAATTGATTATATATTTTTTTATATATAATAGTTTATATTATTTATATAACATTAATAATATATTTAATGTGTGATTATAGTATTTAATAATATGTAGTAGTATTATATTATTAATTATTATATTATTAATTATTATTTTATTTATTAAATAAATATATTACTCTATTCTTAATTATTATTATAATTCTTAATTCTTAATTCTTAATTCTTAATTTTAAATTCAAATCCTCGACTTTATATTTTAATTTCAATTTTCAATTTTCAATTTTCAACTATTTATTTTGTTTTATTATAAAACAAAATAAATACTATCAACCCCCCTGTCAGTCTACGACTGACTCCCCCCTTACGAAGGAGGGCGGAGGATAAGTATTGACTACGTCAGCTTTCCTATTATGAAAGGAGGCGGGGATGAGATATATTGACTTTATCAGTTCCTTCCTTACAAATGGTGGTGAACAAGTGTTATTGACTACGTTGGCTCTAACTTTAAAAAAGGAGTGGTGAGAGAGGATATATTAACTTCATTAATTTCCCCTTACAAAGTGAAGTGAAAAGGGAATATCGGCTACGCCAATCCTCCTTCCCCTTACAAAGAGAATAGTCCTTCATTCACCCCTGATAAGAGGGCAAAAGGTGAAGGGTACATCAGCTTTCTCCTTACAAATAGTGGCGAAGATGGAGTATTGATTTTGTCAGCCTTTCTCACACAAAGGGAGGTGGAGATGGAGTATTGACTACACAAGCTTCCCCTTACAAAGATTGAATGGATGGTGATACATAATTAGTTAAAATATACAATAATTATATCAATAAAATAATTAGGCATATAGTTAAAATTTAAAAGCATATTAAAAGTCCAATACCATTTTAAGATTATTATATAACTAAATTGTTAAATATATATTCAACCAAATTATTATCTTAATATATGCTTATATTGTAATTAGAATATTCGTAAATATTTTATTATATTATAGCAAAATAAATTTGGATACAAATATTATCCATAATACCAATACCACAACACAGTCAGTAGTTGGCGAAATTAGAACAAATCCAATTCAAGAACTCATTAACTAAAAGTAAATAATTTAAGTTTGATACAAGACTTAGATTATTTTAATATACTAAAAATATATATTATATTTATAATACTACTATATGTAGAAAATTATTGACTTTTAAAATGATTAAAGCATAATTTTTGTAGATAGAGGCTTTTATTAATGAAACAAAGGAGAATTATGCTTGAATTGATTCAAAGATTAATTGCTTTTAAATATTCCTGTAAGCTAAATCACTGGACTACAACAATTTATTCGCAACATTTATTGTTTGATAGATTACAAGAAGACATTGACGATTTTGTTGATAATATAGCTGAAAAATATTTTATGGGTCTTAATAAAAAAGCTGAATTATCAAAAGATATAATAAACACAAACTACATAAATAGTGATCTAAATCAATTAACTATGTCAATAATGGAACTTATAGAAAATATAAGCAAAAAAGAAAAATTGACACATGGAATGCAAGCTTTGTTGGACAACATTTGCGAATCTTTCTGTGAGAAAAGAGCTTTACTTACAATGAAATAATTTTTAGTTATACATAAAGTTCAAGAGGCTTTTATAAAAACCTCTTGAATTTTTGTATTATTTTTTAGCATCAGCAGCAGCTGGTGTAGCTGGTGTGGCAGTAGCTGTTGCGTCAGTAGCAGCTGTTGTTGTTGCAACTGGTTGTACATCATCTGTTGATTTACCTCTACCTGTAACTGTAACAATATTAAAGTTTGTTTTATCAACAACCTTCACATTGTTTGGCAATTTAATATCATTAATTTTGATTTTACTACCAATATGCATTGCATCAACAAAAACCTCAATTTCTGCTGGAATATTCAATGGATCAACATAAAGTTGAATTTTTCTTTTTAAAATATTCAAAAAACCACCTCTTTTTAATCCTGGTGCTTTTTCTTTACCAATAAACTTAACTGGAACATAAACCTTAACTTCTTTTTTATCTTTTATGTTTATAAAATCAATATGTCTTGGTAAATCTGTAATTGGATCTAAATCTATTTGGTAAGTTAATACTTGATATTTTTTACCATCAATATTTAATTCTATTGGTCTGATTTCAATATTTCCTTTTAAATATTCTTTATCAAAATCTTTTTTTGCTAAATAAATATATATGTTATCTTCACCATTATTTCCATAAATAACAGCAGGAATGTTTCCCTCTTTTCTTAATCTATTGGTATTACCAGAACCTAAATTTTTTCTAATGCTACCATTTAAAGTCAAAAAATTAACCATTTTACTCTCACATTTTTTAATAATTTAATAATAAACCGCTTTACTATTCTTCGTTTTTCTTTACTTCATCAATAATTTGATTAAATAAAGTTTGACTGCAAAGTCCTAACAAAACGGGATCCCTTGGTGTTATTTCTTTTATATTCCAATGTGTTCTATTTCTGATAGAATCAATCATCGTAGTGGTTGTACCAATTAGTTTTCTAATTTGTGCATCCGTAATATCTGGATAGTATTTTAAAAGATAAGCAATACCATTTGGTTTATCGCTTCTTCTTGCAATTGGAGTATATTTACCTTTCTTTTTGCTTGAAATATCAACTTCATCGGAAATTTGTGTTTTTAATTCCAATTGTTTATTTGGATCTTTTTCACAAAGTTCAATCATTTCCCTTGTTAACTGTCCATTATCAATAGGACTTTGTGCAATAATTCCGCCAGCCACATCACCATCAGCAATACCTTGAACTTCAAGTTCATGCATACCACAAAAATTAGCGATTTGCTCAAAAGTTAATGATGTATTATCCACTAACCATACAGCAGCCGCTTTCCTCATCAAAGGTAATTTATTTCCACTCATAATACTATATAATTATAAAATCAATAACTAACTCAAAGCTAACAGCAAAGAATAATTAAGTCAATAAAAAAATGAATTTAATTAAAAAAATATAAATCACCAACTATTTATCGAATAAAATATTTTTATTGAAAAATAATTTATATATATTATACTGTTGTCATAAATGATTAGATTATTATTAATTTGTATAAAATTACATAAAGTCATTTTGACTACATGTGATGTTTATATTATATTATTTTACGAGGTCAAAAATGAAAAAATTTTTACTATTATTTTTATTATTATCTTCAATAACAGCTTGTACAACACCAATGTCAAGTAGTGGCGCTGGTTTAATTATCACAAATACACTTGAAGGTCAATCAGCAAATAACGGCGTTGAAATTAACAAAAAAGGCGAAAGTTGCCAAATATCAATACTTGGTTTAGTTGCAAGCGGTAATTCTTCCGTAAAAGAAGCAAAGGAAGACGGACATATTAGAAATATAGCAACAATAGACAGAAGTTATTTTGGTATTTTAGGATTATTTGGTAGAAGTTGCTTAATAGTTCAAGGTAATTAATTATAATAGGTAATTATATGATAAAAATGAAATTACATATTATTTTATTTATCTCAATTTTGTTTTTTGCTAGCGGATGTACAACCGTTCCAGCTCCTACTAACGTTAAGTCTGGAAACGCTGTTCTTGTTAGTAACGTAGTAGAAGGGCTAGACGCTAATATTATAGATAAAGAAGTGAATTTTCCCAAAAAAGGAAAAGCTTGTACATCAAACTTTTTATATTTAGTAAATACTGGCGATGCTAGTATTAGTGCCGCAAAAGAAGATGGACATATAACAGAAGTATATTCAATAGAAAGAACAAAGAATGGTTTGGGTTTATGGTTTATCCTCCCATTTATCTATTCTAATGTTTGCACTGTTGTTTATGGAAATTAATTTATTAGGGGATTTTATTTAAAATCCCTTTTTGTATATTAATAGAATATACTAAATGACATTAGTGTTCATATAAAATAGCTAAAATTAAAATCTATAAAACATACCATAGATATTTTATAAATTTTATTGAAAAGTACAATATGTACTGCAAATATACTTATATAATGATATTTATTATAATTTTATAAAAGCAAAAGGCAACGTGAGAAATACTACAGAAAACAAGAAAAATCAAGAACAGATATCATTATTAAATCATAATGAACTTAATAAGCAAAATGAAGAAAATTTAGCAAAATTTAAAGAAGAAGTTCAAGAGATTATAAATCGATACGCATTCGATGTTTTATGTCCAGATATTTGTTTTCTTACACGTGAATATTTGTCAGAAAATGAAGATTTAGTAAAAATTAGTGATACAATTTCTGAAATCATTACAACTGACAAAATAATAAATAATTCAAATTTGATACATAATATTATTTTTAGTTTTACACAAGGCTATATGTCAAGCACAAGGACATTAACGCAAATTGGCGATGTAATTTCTAAAATTATAGAGAAAAATCCAAATTTAGCACATAATATTATTACTGGTTTTGTTCAAGGTTGTGTTTCTATAGAAGATAATCTAACAGATATTAGTGGTGTAATTTTTAAAATTATAGAGAAAAAACCAAATTTAGCACATACTATCACTGGTGCTTTTACATGTGATTGTATTTCGGCAGGAAAGGATTTAACAGATATTAGTGGTGTAATTTCTAAAATTATAGAGAAAAATCCAAATTCAGTACATAATATTATTACTGGTTTTGTTCAAGGTTGCTTAATGCAAGAACCAAATAACGAAAAAATTAATATAAAAGATATAACAGAAAACTTTTTCAGCTTATTAAATACAACAAACAAAGACAATTTTGGAAAAAATGAAAAAAAAATTAAAGACGAATTAAAACCAATATTCTCATTAATTATTTCTCAATATTTTATAAACACATTAACAAATAGTGGCAGTAAACAATTATCAGAAGAAGATAAAAAACAAACAGAAACAAAGCTTTTTGAATGCTATCAAGAACTTTTTCATAAAGAAGATAAAGAAAAAATTGCAAGTTTTAAAGATATTTCATTAAAAGAATTATTAGATTTACAAGATGAATATTTAAAAGAAAAATTTAATATATATAATGATATGAATAGTGGTGGTCTAGAATGTGAGACTTTCTTAAAAATAGCTTGCAATTTAATGTTAAAATTAAAAGGTAATAAAGAATTAACAGTTAAAGATTTAGAAGAACAAAAAGATATATTTAAAGATTTAAAATTTATAAGCTTATGTAATAATGATAATATACAATTAAAAGAACAATTATTTCACAAAATCGGATTAGAACAAGAAGATTTTGGAACCAAAAGGGAAGGTGAATTCAGCAATTTTGATATTGTTTATTGCAATTATTTAGACCATGCTTTTGTTATGATAATAGATAAAACAAAAAGATGGGATGAGGCAATAAAACCAGAAACTGAATCAATATATTTAATAGATTCATCAAGAAATATAGAAACAAGAAAAATTATATTTTATTCCTCATTAGAAGATAAAAGGTACATCTTTAATTCAACACCAACTTTAAATAAATATGGTTATCAAGAAAACGGTACTTGCTGGCTTAACGCCATGTCAGCTGTTGGATTTTTATTAGAAAGACAACAGAAACATATAAAAGAGGAACAAGAGCGAGAACAACAAGAACAAACAGAACAACGACCAAGGAAACCTTACGGTTTAAGCATTAATGAACTATTGGAAGGTTTTAATAAAAAACTAGGTAATAAAAGTGGAAAAATTGTTATAGCTACATTTCCACAAAAGGAACTATCTTCTTTTGAACAAAGTATTTGTAAATATTCTACTCTTAATTTTTTTGTATTAGTTGATATTTCTGATAAAGAAAAAGCTATTATAACAAAAATCTTAGCAGAACAAGTTAAGCAAAATAAAGCTGATCAAGAAAAATTGTCTACTGCATCTAGTCAGCTAGAGAAATCAAAAGAAGAACAAGATAAAGTAGATAACAGAGAAATATCAACAATGTTTATTATTACGTTTTTAAATAGTGAAAATTTCCTAATTAAGCGTAATTATTTAATAAAGTCTTTTGAGCAACTTACACAAAATGCAGAAGAATTAAAAGAATCATGTATCAAACTTGGTATCAATTATACTCCATTATTGGAATCTAACCAAAAAGAAGATTCAAGTAATAAAAAACAAAAATATAATATATTTTCAAGCTGTATTCCCGATAATACAGAAGGACAAAACCCCAAAAATATTACAAAACAGAATGAAACATGTTGCACAATTTTATAATAATATTACTACACACTAATTTTTATATAAATAATTCAAATTATAATTAATATTTAACTAATAAAAATTATTCATATTATAATTCCATTATAAATCGTCAATATCCACAATAATTTATTTAAAAATACTATCTTAAATTAATTTTATTAAAGAAAGCCTAGTATACTAATAATAAAACAAAAAATTAGTGAATAAAAAAAGATAAATAATTTATAATCCAAGCCAATGTTATGATTGCAATTGCATAATAAATTAAAAGCAAAAAACCACCATAAAATGGTGGTTAAAATATGATAAATATATAAATAATTATCGTTTTTGGTAAACTTGACCTTTTCTAGCTTTCTTTAAACCAGCTTTCTTTCTTTCAACAATTCTTGAATCTCTTGTTAAGAAACCAGCGGATTTTAACACTCCTCTAAGTTGTGGATTCAATAATTGTAAAGCAATAGAAATAGCATGTTTAATAGCACCAGCTTGTCCACTTAAACCACCGCCCAAAACAGTACAATTTATATCAAATTTTCCTTCTGTTTCTGTTTTTTGAAATGGTTGGTTTATAATAACATCAAGAATAGCTCTTTTTAAGTATTCATTTGCTGGTTTACCATTAATTATAAAAGTACCATTACCTTCCGAAATCCATACTTTGGCAATAGCATTTTTTCTTTTACCAGTAGCGTAAGTTGTATTTTTACCACTCTTTTTACTTATTTTTTTAGATACTGTTTTTTTTGTTTCTGCTTTTTTAACTACTTTTGTCTCTTTTGTAGCTTTCTTTTCAGCTGTTGCAACTTTTTTAACAGTTTTTTCTTTTGCTGGACTAATTTCTGCTGATTTTGCAGTTTTTTGAACTTTTATAGTCTCAACTTTTTTTGCGCTAACCATACTTCTTACCTACTTTCTTTTTTTATTTTTAATATTCATACTTGCTATGTCTAAAAACTCAGGTTTTTGAGCCATATGTGGATTTTCGGAACCTGCATATACAAACAATTTCTTCATAACTTTTCTTCCTAATGGATTTCTTGTTATCATTTTCCTAATTGCTTGCTCAACAATTTTTTCTGGATTTTTACCAGCCATTATATCTTTTGCTGTTGTTTCTTTCAAACCACCAGGAAAACCTGTATGATGAATATATTTTTTGAACTCGGTCTTGTTTCCTGTCATATAAACTTTATCAGCATTTACAACAACAACATAATCACCACAATCTTGATTTGGTGTAAAAATAGCTTTATGTTTACCTCTTAAATAATCTGCAACAATAACAGCCATTCTACCAAGAACTAAATCAGTAGCGTCAACCAAGTACCATTTTCTTTCTACATCTTTTGGAGAAGCCGAGAAAGTTTTCATTATATTTTTACTCATATTATCTTATATAAAATTATTTTTATCTAATAAATTTTTTACCAGTTTTATTTAAGTGGGTTTGGCAAACAAAACCAGTCTTTTTATCTAAGATAAACAAATTCTATAAAAAATTATTAATAAGTCAACAAAAAAATCCAATATTATTCAATGTATAATGATATTATCATTCTTAATTCTTAATTCTTAATTCTTATTTGCTTCATCTATTCAATATTTTGCATATTTTTAGTTTTTAATTCTATCATCTTTTCCAATTTAATCATTAATTCCTCGACTTCTTTTTGTAAAATACCATATGATTTATAATCCTGTTTTTCTAATAATTCTTCTAACATCAATTCTTTTTCAAAAATAATTTTTTCCAATTTATCTTTTTCTTTCTTATTGAATTTTGGTTTATCTTGAATTATTTTCTGCTTATCTTCTTTTATTTTTTTAACTTTAATCTCACTTTTCCATCCAATTTTCTTCAAGAAATCTTGATAATTCCCCTCAAATAAAAACACTTTTCCATCATCAAATACAATTAGTTTATTAGCTATATTATTTAATAAATATTCATTATGACTGACTATGACTGACGCTCCTTTAAAATTTTCTATTGCAACGCATAATGCCTCGCAAGATTCCATATCTAAATGATTTGTTGGTTCATCTAAAATCAATAAATTGCAAGGTGTCAAAATAATTTTCCCTAAAGACACTCTACTTTTTTCGCCACCACTCAAAACATTGATTCTTTTTTGTGCATTATCGCCAGAAAACATCATTCTACCAGCGGTTGCAAGAATTATTGGTCTTGGTAATGAAATATTAACTGTACGTAATTCCTCTTCTATTGTGTTATTTGGATTTAATCTATCAATATTTGTCTGTCCAAAATATCCAATTTCTGTTTTTGCATTTGTTTTTATTGATCCTTCTAGTTGTTTTAACTCTCCAATTAACAATTTCAGCAAAGTAGACTTTCCTTTACCATTTTTTCCTATAACGCAAATTTTATCGCCTTTTTCAATTTTAAACGATAGTTTGTTTATTAATAAATTTTCTTTACCATAACCAAATGAAAGATCGTCTATATTGACCATATTTGAATTGCCAGTAAACTCTTTATACTTAAAGTCAAAATCAAGACTTTCTATATTGGATAATTTTTCCTTCTCGCCCATCTTTTCAACCATCTTGATTTTTGACTGAACACCACTTGCAAGTCTTGCTTTATATCTAAATCTATCAATGTATTTTTGTATTTGTTCTTTCTTTTTATTTAAGTTAATTCTTGATTTTTCGTACGTTTCCTCATCTGTTGCAATTTTTTCATACATATCTTGCGTATTTCCTGTAATTTTAATACTCTCACCTCTATGAATAATTATGGTATGATCAATAATATCATCCATAAAACTTCTATCATGAGTAATTAAAATTATAGCACCATTATAATCTTTTAAAAATTGCTTTAACCATCTAATTGATATAATATCAAGATAATTAGTTGGTTCATCTAATAATAAAATATTTGGTTCAGATATTAGTAATTTAGCCAAATTTAACCTTATCTGCCAACCGCCAGAAAACTCTTGCGGATTTTTTCTTTTATCCTCTTCACTAAAACCAAGCTGTGATAATATTTTTTCAGCATCCCAAACACAATTTTTCTTATAATCTGGCAAAGCCAAGCAAGCTTCCTCTATTACAGTTTTTTCCGTGAATTTTAAATGTTGTTCTAAATAACCAATTTTATAACCTTTTGGTATTGAGACTTCACCTTCATAATCTTTAATTCTTCCGCTTAAAATTTTAAACAAAGTAGTTTTTCCGCTTCCATTTCTACCAATTAAGCCTACCTTTTCTTTATCGTTAACTATAAAAGTTAAATCTTCAAAAACCTGTTTTCCATCAAAAGAAATTGATAAATTTTGAACTTTTAACATAATATTATTTGTCTTCTATATTGTTTAAATATATTGTAAAATTTGGATTTATTGTAAACTCTAAAATATTTTTATCATCCTTTATTTCTAATTGACCAGATGTAATATCTCCAAAATATCCATTCATTTTAATATTTTCAAATAAATATTCAGTATTATTTAAAAAACCCTTTTCTGACTCAACATATTCAAATTTTCCATTATTTTCAACCTGAACTCGCGGATTTAAAACAAATCTATTTTCTTCAACAACATTTTTTGTATTTGACAAAATCTTTTCATTACTCATTTTACAAAAATCAACAATAAACTTTAATATAATGAAAAATATCACCATAATTAAAAATATATAAAGAAAATAAAAAATTTTTATTCTATAAAGTCTATTTTTCATATAATATTAATATTTATTTCTTACCCAATCAGGATCAGTAGCACCTTGATTTTCCGGCGTATTAATTTTATGTTCAATACCAGTCAATATATCTATTATATATATACCAGGTATACTATCTTTACCAAAAGGACCTTTTTGCTTTGAATAAATTAAATATCTACCATTTGGAGACCATTTAATACCTTCAACTAAATAAGCATTCATAATGTTTCTTTCATTATCACCATTTGGAGTCATTAGTCCAATATAAAACTCACCTTTCTCCATTTTAACGAAAGATATCAATTTACCATCAGGAGACCAGCTTGGCTTATCATAAACCCCCCTACCCTTACTAATCATACGCGTATCCGTTCCATCCCTATTCATAATATATAATTTTCTAATACCAGTTTTATCAGATACAAAAACTATCTTTTCGCCATCAGGAGACCAACTTGGAACCGTTGAAATATCACTATCAAAAGTTAATTGTTTTATCAAACCATCATCAAAGTTTAATTTATATATATTAGAAATACCATTTTTTGCAGCTGAAAACAATATTTCATTAGAACCATTAGGATTAAAGTTAGGCGCATAAGTCATTTCCATATTATTTCCAATTAGAGTTAACTTATTTGTTGCAAGATTTTTTCTATAAATGTGTGGATTTTTATTTCTATATTCCAAATACACAACTTCATCTTTGTTATGCTTAGAAAAAGCTGGTGTCAGAACAAGATTATCGCCATTAGTTAAATAAGTCAAATTACTACCATCAAAATCTATCATAGCTATTCTTTTTTTTCTATTTTTTGCACCACCAGTTTCTGATACAAATAATATTTTACTATCAAAATGACCAGAAATTTCACCAGTCAGCAATTCATAAATACTATCAGAAATAATATCAGATATATTTTTCCAATTTGAATTATCCACAATAAATGATTTATTTAAAATTTCTCTTTGATCTAAAATATCCCAAAGTTTAACTTTTAATTCTAAATCATCATTATCATTTAGATAAGCATAACCACCAAAAACTGCATCTATATTATTTTTTGAATATTTTGTTATAACTAAATTTGTTAGATCGCTTTCTGTCATCTTTATAACTTTATCATAATCATTATAAATAGATTTTTTTGATTTAATTACCTTAAATAAATCTGTTGTGTTTAGATTTTTTTCAATATTTCCAATTATTTTTTCTGTAATTTTAAAATCATCATCTGTATTTATGATTTTAATATTTTCAAACACAATACTATTTTTTTTGTTTGCCGTTCCATCAATATCAATAGTTAAATCATTTCTAGCAAAAGAAATATTAACAAAAAACATAGTAAGCAATATAAAATAAATTTTTTTCATTTTTACTCCAAATTATTACTATCAAAAACAAAAGTCATTTGTTTCCAAGTTTTATATTTACCAGCTGGTAATCCCCTAAGTGGACTGCAAAAGATTAAAGCTGATTTTGCATTATCAACTGCAATTTCAAATCCATTCTCAAAATCATCAGCCACCATATTTACTTTAATATTATTCATATTAACAATTCCATCTTTTTCAATATTCACAGTTAAAGCAACTATTGCTTTGCTGTCTTTTTTGCTCCTTAAAATTGCCATTTTATAGCAACCCTTAATTTGTCTCTGAATATTTCTCTTCTCCCTTAAAGACAACATATACTTTGTATCATTCTTAGTATCATTAATTTCTTTTAATTTTTCAATATCTTCTTTATTAAAAATATTTTCTTCACTTAAATTATCATATTTTTTATCTATAACATTGTTAATAGCTTTAATTTCTAGCGCCATTTGATCTACACTCACGCTATTATCATTTTGTTCATTGTTTTCATCTTTATTATTTTCATCAGCCTTTTCGTTAGTTTTTTCAGCATTTTGCGCCTTTTCTTGTTCTATTTTTTTATCTTTTTTAGCTTTTGCAACGACCAAAGGTTTCTGAGATATTTTTACAATTTCTTCTATTGTTTGCATTTGCTTTATTTCTTCAAAATCAAGACTAGGTACCGCATTTCTTTCTTTTATAGCCTTTCTCAACTCTTCTCTTTTAATCCTATTTTCTATAAGTTTTCTTTTTTCGTCAGTATTAATTTTATATTCTGCAACATAAACTGGCGTAATATAATAAGAAAATTCGTTTTCTTTAATATTATTTTCTTCTTCCTTTTTATTAGATTTTTTCTCTTTTTCTTTATTATCTTTTACTTCTTTCTCATTATTCGTATTTGATTTTACACTTTCTCTTTCTTTATTAAAATTAAATTTTTCATTTTCTTTTTGAATTTCTTTCCTGTTTTTAATTTTATTATATAACTCAATTTTTTCTTCTAGTTTTAAATCCTTAACCCTTTCATCTTCCTTTTTTACTTCAATCTTTTCTAAATCATCTATGGCATTTTCATTAACAAAACCAATAGTTAATGGGGTAACTTTATTTAAAGTTATTTTTTCTGTAAATTCAAATGTAGATATAAATAGTAATGCTACAAATAGAACATGAAAACAGAAAGAATAAATTAAATTTCTTAACATAATTTTACATTACATTTTTTTTAAATCTGTTATAAGTGTCACATCAAAAAAACCAGCATTATAAATCGCACTAACAACAGTAATAACCCTATTATAAGCTAAATCTTTATCAGCCTTAACAAATATTTTAATATCTTTATCACCCATCGCCAATTCTGATAATTTGCTAGAAATAGTATTTAATTTTATTGCATCTTTTTCCAAAAAGATACTTCCATCTTTTTTTATACTAACAACAAGAGGTTCCTTTTTTACAACAACTATTTCAGCTTTGCCCTTTGGTAATTCTATATTTACACCACCAAGCATTATAGGGGTTGCAACCATAAATACAATTAATAAAGAAAATAAGAAATCAACAAAAGGAGCAAAATTTATATAACTAAATTCATTATTCCTATTCAAAGACCTTCTTCTTAAAATGCTTTTCATATAATTATTGATCCAATTCTCTTGATAAAATAGTTAAAACCTCGGTACCAAAATTAATCATTTGATCTTCAAAATTATTAATTTTAGTATTATAAACATTATAAAAAATAGTAGCAGGAATTGCAGCAATAAGACCAAAAACAGTAGTTATAAGAGCATCAGCTATACCAGGTGCTATAACTATAAGGCTACTATCTTGTAATGCTGTAATTGACAAAAAGCTTTTTAATAATCCCCATACCGTACCAAATAATCCAAAAAACGTAGCGGTTGTTGAAACAATTAATAAAAATGTCATTCCGTATCTCAATTTCGAAACAGATTTAACAAGAGCTACTTCCATTACAGCGGACAATCTTTCTTTTAAAGAATTTTTACTATCAACCTTATTATTTTTAACTATATCCAAAACATTGGCATTTTCCCACTCCTGCATTATAGCGCAAAAAATCATAGCTGATGGATAGTTAGCGCTATTTTTTATTTGCTTATGAATATCTTCTAACATTTTGCCAGACCAAAAAAGCCTATCAAACTTTTCAGTCTTTATTTTTAAAAGTCTAAATTTAAATATTTTATCAAACACAATAGACCAACTCCAAACAGAATACATAATCAAAACCAAATATATTGTCATAGTAATGACATCAGATTTGGTAATCATATCAAATATTTGAAGATTTATATTTCCTGACATTAAAAACATATTTATTAACTAATTACTAATATTATCTATTTTATTTTAAATATTGCAAGAAAAAAATGATTTTATATTAATACATATTGGAATATTTTTTGAAATAAAAAACTTGAATATTTTTAAAATATTTGTTAAAATCGTCCTGAATAAATATATATTAATATGGAAACAAGAGATAGTGAAACACGATTAAATACAACAAAAAATATCAAGACTAGAAGTAAAGTAATTCTTGAAGCTAGAACAGATGATAATAAAATAATAGGAGATAATAATAATTCACAAACAACTAGAAATGGTAAAAATAATAATGCCTCATTAGAACAAGAAATACAACAGGCAGTACAAAGCGAATTAGATAAAATAGAAGAAAATACATTAAATAAACAAGAACCAAAAGAAAATATTGAAGATGTAGTAAAAGATGATATTGATGACGGATATAATAATTATAATAATCAATTATATAATAATAATTTTTTAGATAGCGATAATTCAATAAATTCATACGACCAAAATGAAGAATATGAAGAAGATGAGTGGCAAAAAACAGATGATGATTATAATTCTTATCAAGATAATATAGATTATAAAGAAATGTTAGGTGATGACGATGATGACGATGATAATGACAGCGATGATGACGATGGAGCTAATTTTAGAGATAAAGACAAAGAAATAAGAGATGCTTTTAAGAAAAAATTATCACAAAATACAGTTGATGCAATAGAAGAAGATGAAGAAGAAGTTGAAGGTGTAATAGATATTTTAAAGTCTAAAAAAGTAAAGAGCAGTAAAAAATCCCTTGATTTAAAAAAATTTAGAAATATTGTTAAAGATAAGGTTCGCGAAAGGACTCATTAATCAACAATTAAAATAAAAATATGTTAGATATATTATTCTTTTTATTTATTACACTTTTTTTTATTTTTAAATTAAAGAATACAATTGGTCTTAAAGATGATAATGATATTAGACAAAAAACAATAGATGAATTTTTAAAAGAAAAATTAAGCAAAAATGGAACACAAACAGCCAATGAAAATGTTATTGATATAGAACAAATAAAGAAAAAAAATAGCATAAAGCTTACTATTGATGTTGCTGATAATGTTAAAAAAGAATTAACTAAAATAAACTTTAATGAAGATAATTTTTTAAAAGGTTCACAAAATGCAGTTGAAATGGTTAATGATGCTTTTTCAAACAAAGATATTGATACTTTAAAAAGTTTATTATCAGAGCATGTTTTTGAGAACTTTAAAAAACAAATAGACACACTGATTAATCAAAATAGAATCTTAAAATCTTCACTGATTTCTTTTTTATCAAGTAAAATAAATAACATATATATTGAAAATAAAGCTATTCTTATAGATGTTTTATTTGAGATGGAACAAATAAATTTTGTTGAGGACAAAGATGGAAAAGTGATAATGGGAAATAAAAAGAAAATAGAAAAAGTTAAAGAAAAATGGGTCTTTGAGAAAAAAATTTCTAGCAAAGACAATTTCTGGATAATAAACAATATAGAAAATATAAATTAGTATAGTTTTATATTCTTTGTATCATTTCTTCCGCTAATTTCATATAAGCAACAGAGCCTGGACAGTTTGAATCATAGATTATTGCTGGAACACCATGAGATGGTGATTCTGATAATTTTATATTTCTTGGAATTACTGTTTTATATACCATATCGCCCAAGCAATCCCTAACATCATTATCAACTTGTTCTGTCAATTTGTTTCTCTTATCATACATTGTCAGTATAATTCCATTAATATTCAATTCACTATTAAAGTTATCTCGTATTCTTTCGGCAGTATCCAATAAGTGAGATAAACCTTCAAGAGCAAAAAATTCACATTGTAAAGGAATGATTATTGTTGTTGATGCAACCAAAGCATTTATTGTAAGCAATCCCAAAGATGGAGGACAATCTATAAAAATATAATCGTAATTATCTTTTATTTTTACTACCTCATCTCTCAATCTAAATTCTCTATTATCAGCACTAGCTAAATCAACTTCCGCACTAGCTAAATCAACGGTACATGGCATAATATCTAAATTTGGTATTTTTGTTTTAAATACAATATCATTTACATCTTTTTCTTGTGTTAGCAAATCATAAATATTATGTTCCTCTCTATCTTTTAAAGTTAAACCAACACCACTTCCGGCATTACTTTGTGGGTCAAAGTCTATTATTAATACTTTTTTATGCAAAGCTGAAAAAACGGTTGCAATATTAATTACTGTGGTTGTTTTACCAACGCCACCTTTTTGATTTACAACAGAAATTATTTTAGTCTTTTTTTCTTCCATTTACAAAACCTCTTAATTACATCACAGAATTATTAAAAACACACAATAATTCTTTTCCATTTCTTAAAGCAAACTGAATACCAACAACACTTACCGCAACATAATCACCATCCATATAATAATTTACAGGCGTTTCATTTCCATAAATATCAACTATTGAGAAATTAGGTATTATTAAATTATTTCTAGGAAATTGAAAATAAGTTGTTTTGCCATCATCGAATACCTTAATCGGTATTATATTTTTAGCATCACCAGCCATAGTGTAGTTAAAATTTATAATATCTCCTCTTTCTATATTTGTAAGAGCAAAACCATCCTTAACACTTATTGTATCTATACTTTTGGAAGAGCTTGTTTTTTCTGACATTTTTGGGTTTTTTATTTCTGTATCAGGATAAAAAAATCTTATAGAATAAATTAGATCTTCATTAGCCCTTTCATCAAAAGCTAAACCCGTAATTTCAAACTGATAAACTCTTTTTGTTGTAATAACTGTCATATTAGTCGTGATATCAATTTGTATTGGTCTTATAAATAATCTTTTTCCAATTGGTGTAATTTTCCAAGGAAAAGCCTCACCCAAAGATATAATTTCTATATCTTCATCTGGCGCAAATTCTATAAAAGATTGGAAACCATAATGAAATTTTAGTTGAAAAACTTCATTTGGATTATACACTATTGTTCTGATTCTGGAATCTGTTGTTAAAGGGATACTTTCTTCCGCAAAAGCATTAAAAGAGAATATAAAAACTAATAAAAATAATATCTTTTTACACATTTTATTCTCCATAATTTTTTGTTATTTCCTGATCAGCAACAAATCTTGTTACTTGAAAACCTATTGGATTTATATATCTATCTTGTTGACTCAATGTTAAATTGGTAAATCTAAAATCCATTTCAGCAATCATATCTCTATTATTAGCAAATCCTGAAACACTACCAATATTTTTCAATCTATATCTAATTGTTACAGTGTTTGGTGTTTGAAAAATCAATGATTTAATAGCAACTTCAATTATACCTCTATTTCCAATCATTGCTGCTGGACTTTGTGGATTTCTAGGGTTAATGGAAGCTTGTATTTCCCTAAAAACACTAGGGGTAGAAAAAAGAGCTAATTTTCTATAATCTTCTCTAAAAGTACCAGGATTATAACCTTGTGCGGCGCTTAAAAATGAATAAATAAAATATCTTTTTAAACTTACATCAGCAGTAAAATGACTTTCATTTAATTGTTCAACAATAGTTGGAATACCACTTTTCTCTTCAATTTCAATAACATAAGGCACCAAGGACTTAGAAGCCATTATTTGTTTCACAAATATAACAGCTATCAAAACGGAAGATATAGCCAAGAAAGATATAAAAAACAATATGTTTCTTTGAAAAACAATTATTTGATACTTACTTGAATACCAACTTTTTAATTTTAATTTTTGCGCCTTTGCCATTATCAATCTATAACATAAATCTATATTATAATATAATATATTGTTTTTTTATTATCAAGAAAAGTTTATTTATTATCAAATTAATATTTATATCTATCAATAATTATATTTTACAATTTTAATATTGTCAAATCAGGATTAAATTGTAAATCTACTAAATACAAATTAAAATTTAATATAAAAAACCCCAAAAATAACAATTTTTTGTTAATTCTATTGATTTTTTTATTTTTTACACTTATTCTTTAATTAAGTTTAAAATGTTTGGAATTTTTATGAATGTAAACTCAATTAGTGTGGGAAATGTTATTATATATAATGGAAAATATTGTATGGTAACAAAAAGAGAGCATGTTAAACCTGGTAAAGGCGGTGCTTTCTTGCAAGTTGAAATGAAAGATATTAAATCTGGTAATAAATTAATGAATAGATTTAATACAACAGACGATGTTGAAAAAGCAAATATGGAGGATAAAACTTATCAATATCAATATATGGATGGCGATAATTTAGCTTTAATGGATATGGACACATACGAACAATTATCTTTAAGTAAAGAATTAGTTGGCGAAGCTTTACCATTCTTACAAGATGGTATGGATGTTGTTGTAGAATATTGCGATGGAGAAGCAATTAGAATTAGACTTCCAGAAAAAGTTGTTATGAAAATTCAATCAACAGAAGCAACAGTTAAAGGTCAAACAGCAACAGCTTCATATAAACCAGCAATTTTGGAAAATGGCGTTAGAGTTATGGTTCCACCATTTATTACATCAGATGATAAAATTGTTGTAAGAACAGAAGACGCTACATACGTAGAAAGAGCAAAATAAATATTATTTATTTTTTAAAAGCATATAATTTTTATGATTATATGCTTTTATTGTAAGACTATATAATAAAATCACTATATTCTTTCCATTTACCATCATTATCTTTTTTCAATAATTTCTCATGGAAACCGATTTTTTTATATTTATTCCAATTATTTTTAACATTTTCTATAATTGATTGATTTATTGGCGAAAAAATATAAAAAGTTTTTTCAAATGAATCCAGAAAAACCGCATCGTCCAAGAAAGAGCTTATTAATATAAAATTTGATTGATTTTTATTATCTTTTTGATTTGAAATTATTATCGGCGTTTTTTCAGAACCGATATCATTGTATAATAAATGTGGTAAAAAATCTACTTTTTTTAATGTCCATAACATATTATCAAGTTTTTCCATTTTTTCTATATTTTCAGAATATATAAAAACTTTCTTATTTTTTTCTACTAATTTTGATAAAAAATTATGCAAAAATCCATTAATATCTTCTTCTATACAATAAAAATTAATTTCTTTCATATTAAATCTAATTATTTGTTTTTTTTTAAAATCTCACTTCTAGCCAATTTATCAACTATATTATTAATTTCATCATCAGCATGCCCCTTAACCCAATTCCAATTTATATTATGTTGATTTCTAAGATTATCTAATTCTATCCAAAGTTCTTTATTTTTTACTGGCTCTTTTTTTGATGTCTTCCAATTATTCATTTTCCAAGAGTTAATCCATTTTGTGATACCATCTTTTACATATACACTATCAGTAAATATTTCAACATCGCATCGCTTTTTTAAGAGTTTAAGAGCTTCTATAACCGCCTGCAATTCCATTTTGTTATTAGTTGTTAAATCGGAATATCCACTGATTTGTTTTGTTATTTCTCCATATTTTAGTACTGCACCCCAACCACCTTTACCAGGGTTGCCGGAACAAGCGCCATCCGTATAAATAATAACTTTTTTATTGTTATCCATAATATAATCTATATTTTACTCTTTTAGTATAGAATTAATAAAAGAAAAATCAATAAATAAATTTATTATATATACATATCGAATTTTTGGTTTATTTTTAATTATTATGGTTTGCCCTTTGTAAGGGCAGGAGTCAGTCGCAAAACACTCTATTCTCGCCACCCTTTGTAAGAGAGAAATGACATAAAATACCCTTCTCTTGCCCCACTTTGTAAGAGGATGGTCAGTCGTAGAACACTTCTCTCTTACCCCACCGTAAGAAACTGACGTAGTCAATATATCCCTTCTTTACCCCCCTTCGTAAGGAATAGAACTAGCGTGAAATACTCTCTATTTATCTAATTTTAAGGGGGGAGCTAACAAAGTCAATATATCCCCTCCCCGCCCCCCTGATAAGGGGGGAGTCAGTCGTAGACTGACAGGGGGGTTGAGAAGATTTATTTTGTTTTATTTTTTAATAAAACAAAATAAATAATTAAAAATTAAAAATTGAAAATTGAAAATTGAAATTAAAATATAAAGTCGGAGATTTGTTTTAAAAAATAAAATATAAAATTAGATATTTAAGTTTAAAATTTAAATTAAAAATTAAAGATTAAAAAATATAAAATTAAGGATTTAGGATTTAAAATTAAAAACATTAAATCAAGTATATTAAATTTAAAATTAATAATTTAAAATAAAGAACAAAGAATAATAGAATATAACAAAAAATAATAAATATATATATTACATATTAAACAATTATAATATAAATAAATGTAATTTATGTAATCAGGTAATTAAAACCCCCCTTACCCCCCTTATCAGGGGGGAATGAGAGAGGAACTTATCAGGGTGGATAGAGAGAATCCTATTATCAGGATAGATAGAGAGAATCCCATCATCAGGGGGGATAGGGGAGTATCCTTATCAGGGAGAGAAAATAGAGAACCTTATCATGAGGAAAATAGAGAATATTCTTATCAGGATAATGAGGAGATGGCGGAAAAATATAAGGACAACCTCAGCAAAAAAGGTAAAAAAAGTAAAAATTGCGAATAGAAATAAATCAATTATTATCAGTACCAAATATATTTGATATTTTTAAAATATTAGTATTGTTTTTTAAAAAAGTATTTCTATATTTATATTAAATGAATTAAAATGGTATTGATATGTATTACCAAAAAAGTGGTATGAATATAAAAAAGATATTATTGATTTTATTTATAGTTGCAATTTTTTGCGTTATTGGTTTTTTTGTATATAAGAATTTTTTCGCAAAAAATAATGATAATATAATTACAGGAAATGGAAGGGTTGAAGCAAGAGAGGTTGCTGTTTCAGCAAAGTTTGGTGGCAAAATAGTTGAATTAAAAGTGAATGAAGGTGATTATATAAAAAAAGATCAATTATTAACTGTTATAGATTCAAGGGCACTAGAAGCTGATATAGAGGCACAAAAAGCAAAAAGTAATGAAATTTTAAAACAAATATCCGCTGTTGATGCCGAAATTAAAGCTACAAATAGCGATATAACATTTTATACAAAAGAATTAAATAGAACAAAGGCATTAATCAAGCAAAATTTCGCCTCCCAGCTTGAATTAGATAAGAATAACAATGCTTTGGATAAAACAAAGGCTAAATTAAATAGTTTAATCGCTAACAAAAATTCCTTGCAAGCTTCATATAAATCATTATTAGCAACAATCAAAGCACAAGAAATTAATTTATCTGATATGAAAATTTATTCACCAATTAATGGCGTTGTACTTTATAAACTTGTTGAAAATGGTGAAATGATTTCTAATGGCAGTAGAATGTTTATAATGTACAATCCAGACGATTTATATATGACAATATATATGCCATCAGAAAATGCCGGTCAAGTGAAATTAGGTGAAAAAGCAACGGTTAAGTTGGATGCTTATAAAAACAAAACTTTTCCAGCAACAATAACTTTTATTGCAGATAATGCTGAATTTACACCAAAAGAGGTTGAAACACAAAAGGAAAGACAAAAGTTGGTATTTAGAGTTAAATTAACTTTTGATGATAATTCTAATAGAGAAGCAAAACCAGGTATGCCTGGTGATGGATATATTGAAATAAAAAAATAGTTATTTAATTAATATCAAAACAGAATATCATATTTATCTTATTACTAATAGTAGCAAAAAATTAGCTAATGGGATAAATATGTTATTACTTAATAAAAAACAAAGTATATAAAAGTTATATTAACTTGCTTTATAAAAAAAATATTTTATAATTAATTATCTGTATAATAATTTTTATTATGTTTAAAAAGAACGTTATAATTATATTTTTAATTTTGCTTTATGATATAGTATTTAATATGTCATATGCTAATATTTCTTATAAAAATAATAAAAATGAAAATAAAAATCTATTTTTTAAAACAAATCAGGATATAAAAATAAAATTACAGGTAAGTCAAGCCGATATTAAAACTTTCAATAAAACTGTTAATTTATTAAATGATGATAAATGGGAAGATGCTTTATCTTGGGCAGATTCCATTAAAAGCGAGCATTTAAAAGATGCTATGGTTGAATATGTTTTATGGAAAAAATATACGAATTTGCCATTAAATCAAGCAGAAACTGAATTTAATAATCTTTTAAATTTTATAGAAACTCATAGATATTTACCAAATCTTGAAAATTTAAGATTAAAAGCTGAAACTATGTATATAAATCAAAATATACCATATCAATTTGTAAAAGAATATTTTGAAAAATT
This sequence comes from uncultured Rickettsiales bacterium, assembly GCA_934747265.1. Classification (GTDB taxonomy): domain Bacteria; phylum Pseudomonadota; class Alphaproteobacteria; order Rickettsiales; family UBA1997; genus CALXSC01. The sequence continues at coordinate 58,802 of CAKVGI010000004.1, read as the reverse complement.
TAAGCCAGTTAGCACAAATACAGCGATAAAACTTTTGATGGATAAATACAGTGAGGAACCAGATAAAAATAATTCAAAGTTGGTTAATGATATTGTAAATACTTTTTATAATTATGATTTCAATGGTGAACAATTAAATTACTTTTTGATTAATTTTGCAAATTATCTAAATGAAAGTATTTTTATTAAAAAAACGGAAATGCTTTTATGGGAAAAGAAAGATGATCAAGCTAAAATGATAATCAAAAATCTAAGTACTCCAAATAGAATTTTATATGCAGGTATTATAGAAATTAATAAAAAACCTAAATATATCAACAATATTTTGAGATCAATCCCCAAAAACCTACGAGAAAATGAATTATTATTATTTTCCAGATTTTTATATGAGCATAAAAATAAAAGTTATAAAGATGCTTTAAAAATATTATTAAATATGAAACAAAATAGTGATAGGCCAGATAAGTGGTTTTTGTATCAAAAGTTTTACATAAGAGAAATGATTCAAGATAAAGATTATAAAAAAGCTTATTTTTTGTCTATAAATAATAATTTAAAGAAAGGTACGGCTGATTATGCTGAATCACAGTGGATGGCTGGTTGGATAGCATTAGAATTTTTAAATAAACCAAAAGATGCATATTATCATTTTTATAATATGTATGAAAATACTTGGATTCCTGTAAGCAAATCTAGAGCTGGATATTGGTCTGGACGTGCTATGGAGGCTGATAGTAATATCAACGAGGCAATAAAATGGTATGATATAGCATCAAAATATACATTATATTTTTATGGTCAATTATCATTACATGCGAGAAATGAATTGCTGGGTGTTCCATCCCTTATTTCTAAAAACCCTCTACCAGAACCACCATCTTTTACAAAAGAGGAAGAGGAAAAAATTCTTGATAACAATGTAGTAAAAATAGCTTATTTAATTGCAAAATATGGTGATAATAAAAATGACTCTTATAGTTTATTTATGTCAGCAATTAATTCCGCAAAAACAAAAGGTGAAAGAAGTGCTATTTTTGAAATAGTAAAAAATACTGAAAAAGAAGAATTAATTGGAAGAATAGCAAAACAATTAACATACAAAGATATTTATTTTATAGATAATTTATTCCCATTATTAAATATAATAAATTTAGAAAATCCAAATTCGCATTTAGTTCATTCAATCATAAAACAGGAAAGTGGTTTCCATATTTCAGCTAAAAGTCCAGTTGGAGCAACTGGTTTTATGCAACTGATGCCACAAACTGCAAAAGATGTTGCAAGAAGAATGAATTTAAAATATAATGCCAGAGAATTAAGAACTAATCCAGCCTACAATATTTTGCTTGGTTCTTACTATATTAATTCTTTAATCAAACAATTTAATGGTTCACAAATATTAGCTATTGCCTCATATAATGCAGGACCTGCTGCCGTTAATAGATGGATAAAGGATTATGGAGATCCAAGAGAGATGAGAGATATTAAAGATATAGTAAATTGGATGGAATTAATAAGGTATTCAGAAACAAGAAATTATGTTCAAAGAATAATTGAAAATTCTATTGTTTATGAATATGTTTTAGATAAATTTAATGCACAGATTTTAGAAAGTCAAAAAAATACATCAAAAGAAGAAATAGAAGAAAATAGTAAAGATGATAAAAAAGAAGAAAATAACCAAATAGAATTGAAAAATGATAAAAAAGATAATAAATAAATTAAAATTTTTAAAAATTAAAAAAGAAATAAAAGATTTTTTTAAGAAATTATGGATTTCAATATATAAAAGTATTTTCTCTTTTAACTTTCATAATGGAACAACGGAAGCGGAATCACTCGCCTATTCTATACTTTTTGCAATATTCCCGTTTATGATTTTTTTTACGTTATTACTAGGTTATATTGGACAAACCGATATTGGTATTAAGTTTATCCAGATTTTAGAAATAACTTTGCCAGAATATATAATAAAAACATTGTTGCCGGTTATAGATAATGTTATAAATAGTCCCAAAAGCAGTATAGTTTCAATAGCAACATTAACATTAATATGGAGTGCTTCATCATTAGTTCAGACATTAAAAAATGTGTTAGATAGAGCTTTAAGAATAAAAAATAGTAAATCTTACTTTTTTAGAAGATTTGTTAGCATTTTACAATTTTTGATTATGACAACTTTTATAACAGCGTCAATTTTTACAACTATTGTTTTTCCAAGATTATTGGATTTATTAAATAGATTCCTATCAAAAAATTTTCTTAATAAATTTATAAATATTAATTTCGTATTTAGTGAATTTATAATACTATTAAAACCTCTATTTCTAAATATATTTTTATTCATTTTTATAACTTTTGTGTACTATATAATTCCATCCAAAAGAGAAAAATTCAGAAATGTTTTATGTGGCTCGTTTTTAACATTGATTGGATGGCTAATATCTTTAAAAGTATTAACATTTTACTTACAAAAAATGGCGAAATTTCAAGTTATATACGGAAGTCTTGCTGGAATAATTATTACTCTATTCTTCTTTTATGTTATGGCAATCATACTAATATTCGGTGCGGAATTTAACTATAACATTAAAAAAACATTTAAATTGGAATAATCCCAAATTTAGTTAATATTTATTCTTGATTAAAAACATCAGTATATATAACAATTTCATTCTGTTTTATATAGCCAGTATTTTTTCTTATTTCCTCATCAAGTAAATCACTATCTAAATTTGTATCTTGTAATTTGTTAATTTTATTTTTTATATCAGCTAATTCTTTTTGTGATTCTTTAATAATTATATTTTTTTTATTTATAATATCTTGCTTGTTCATATAATTTTTTAAACCATAATTACCATTATAACAATGATATAAAGTGTAAGATACCATACAAATAATACCGATAATTCTTAAAAGCATTTGTAGTGGAAAATCTATCTGTTCAACCTCGTCTATTTCTTTAACCATTATATTATTCTTTAATTACTATACAATCAATTCTATTTTTATTAGCTACCTTTATATATTCTTTACAGAAATTATTAGCTAAATCATAGCTTTCAAAATCGCCAACTTGCAATCTATAAATTGTACCAACATTATTTAAATCAACACTCTCAATATAATAATTTTTATCATTAAATAATTGTTTATATTTTTTATTTAATTCTTCCCAATATTCAATAACACTATTTCTACTCTTTAAAGCCAATAGTTGAATTTTAACACTAGGTTTTTTATCTTTATGTTCTTTTAAATTTGTAATCAATGATTTGTTTCCCAATTTTTCTAAATCCATAATATTTGTTTTAATATTATTGTCCTTACTATTAATTTTTATATTTGGTACTTTTTTATCATTATCTTCAACTACTTCGTTTGCCTTAATATCCTGTTTTTCATCCTTTGGTAAATCATCTACAATTTCTTCTTCATGTATTTCATTTATTTTATTAGCTAACATTTCTTGTTCAGTTATAATATCATTATTGGATGATAATTCAGGTGTTTCAATATTTTGTTGCGTTTTTTTTACTATTGGATTTACATTTTTATTATCTTTATTATCTAAAACATTATATACATTAATATCAAGATTATCAACAACAAGTCCACCAGTATTGGTTGGTAATATTTTAATATCTTTTGACTGCGCTCTAATTAATGGAATATTATTTATATTCGTTATTTCGTCCTTGTAAAAACTTTTGATAATTTTTACAGAAGCAATAATTAACAAAATAATAGCAATAAAAAGCAAGGCAACTTTTATAATTTTTCTTAGTTGCAACTCATTTTTGCCAATATTTTGTAATCTAAAACCGAAATCTTCCATAATTAATAATAATTAACTCAATTCTAATATAACTATAAATATTATTATTTCAATTATTTTTTATTTCAAGAAAATACATTTTTACATAAAAACTCATTATTGCAGAAATAAAACTTGATATTTAAAAAATATATTATATACCAATAGTTGTAGTTATATATATAATACAAGTAGGGCGGGTGAGGTCTTTATTCATTTAAAAATTTTAAAGGAGAAAGATATGTCCACTATTTTAGGAACAAGATATCCAACTTTGGCGTTTCATACAGGCGGAGCAGGTCAAGCTGATGATGGTATTCCACCACAACCATTTGAAACTTTTTGCTACGATTCAGCATTAATGCAAGCAAAAATTCAAGACTTTAATGTTATACCTTATACATCTGTTTTACCACCAGAATTATATAATAATATAGTGCCAGTTGATACTGTTGTTGATCAATTCAAACACGGAGCCGTATTAGAAGTTATAATTGCAGGAAATGGCGCAAAAATTGAAGAACATAAAGCTATAGCTACTGGTGTTGGTATTGCATGGGGTAAAGATAAAAATGGTAAGTTAATAGGCGGTTGGGCAGCAGAATATGTAGAATATTTTGATACTCAAATAAATGACGAAATCGCTCAGGGTCATGCAAATATGTGGTTAACTAAATCATTAAACCATGAACTTGAAATCAGAGGAGTTCAAAAACATAGCGAATTCCAAATTTTTCATAATTATATCAATATTACAAAACCTTTTGCTTATTGTTTAACATGTCTTGGATTCTTAAATTTCCAATTTGCAGAACCAGCAACACCAAAAATGATAAAAGGTAAAAAATAATTAAGTTTGGGCAATAAACATTATTGCCCATATTTTATTCAAAATGGGATATTATTATGAAAAAAATCAAAAATATTTTTTTATTATTTATAATTCTCTTTGCAAAAGAATTATATGCTGACAGTAATGTTATAACGAACAAAAAGAGTGATAGAATTAATAAAAGAAAAGAGTTCATTTCTACTGATTTTTATCAAGACTTTAAAGATAATTTAGAAAAATATGGACTTTCTTATTCTGTTGATTTTACATATATGCCACAAAGAGGCTCTCCTAATGGAAGCAAAACACCTCAACAATTTATAGTATCGCCAAACGTTGATTGGACAGTATTTTCAAATGAAGATGCAGGTGAATTACAATTACAGTTTGCATATACAGCGATAAGATATTGGGGCGAACAAGCAAGTAAAATGCAAAACAGAATTAATGTTGGTAGCGGAATTAATGATTATACCTCAACAGCTAACCAATTTTCACAATTTTTGTTAAGCTATAATTTACCAGATAAAATGAAATGGTTAAGCATAAATATCGGACAATATAGTCTATATTTTATAGATGGAACGCCACAAACATATAATCAACAAACTGGTTTTATTAGCTATTCTTTATCACAAAATGGAAGTGCTAGTTATCCAGTTGCTAGTTTTGGTGCATATTTGCAATTCTCTCCAACCAATGATTGGATGATACAAGTTGGTTTTCAAGATGCAAACAATATAAACGGAAATAAAATTGATTTTAGTACATTACACAAAGGCGATTTTACAAGTTATGCATACATTTCTTGGAATCCAGTTTTTAAAGATAATTGGAACGGACAATATATGTTCTTAACCTATAATCAACCATCAACAGAAAAACAACAAGGAGATTCTGACGGCTGGTCATTTAGCTTCTCTCAATATTTTGGTGAAAAGTTTAACATATTTGGTAGAATAAATGGTTCAAGCGGAAATGCAACAGCAATAGAGAGATCTTATGTTGCTGGCTTTGGATTTAAAGATCCTTTTGAAAGAAATGCAAACGATTATTTAGGTCTAGCATTTAGTACAAATAGGATGAATGCAGAAGTTTTAGGTACAAGTCCAATTCATAAATACGAAAACGTACTTGAAGCGCAATACGTAGTTGGTCTCGGAAAATATATAACAATTACTCCTGATATACAATATGTTATTAATCCAGCTTTAAATACAAATAGAAATTCAGCATTTGTTTATAGTTTAAGGGTTGGATTAACCATATAGATTTATAAGGTATGAATTCATACCTTATATTATTTATCTACTTCTTCCACTTGTTTTTTGTCGTTCTGTATTTTGTGTGTATGAAACTTGTGAATAACTACCAAATCCCTTTTTAATCTTCTCTATTATTTCAGATGTTCGTTTTCTTTCTCTATTATGCGACTGTTCAATTGTAGACTTAATACACATTTTTCCAAAAACTTCTTGGGCAGATTTCATTTCACCCTTCTGAATCTTTTTGTATAATTCATGATGCATTGGCTTTTTAAAGTCCCAATCTATATCAGAAATTTTTTCGGGCTTTATACCAACTGCCATAGCATCTGCTGGAAAATTTTGTTGTTCACATGTTGCTATAACATTAATACCTTTTTGCTTTGCTGTCATTAATGACCAACTATAAGGATTTCCACTAATTGGTACCTCAAAAAATTCACTATCTCCTTTTCTTACGATAACAAGAACTGGTGTTCTCTTCTTTTCTTCATCCACTTCCTTTTGTGCAAAAATATAAGCTACTTGGTCATCTTTTAACTGTTTTTGCAAATGTTTATACATTTCATTAACTGGACCAAATCTATTAACTCCATTTTTATCAGTAAAGGTTCTAAGACCATGCGTAAAAATTACTATTGGTTCCGATGTTCTTGTTGTTGTACTTTCTTGATTTTGGTTAATCGTTTTTTCGCAAGCATCTGCAAATCCTCTAAAAGTTCTGCTAGTATTAATTATTGCTCCACCATCATTTTGTTCTCCTTTTTTAAGATCATCATTATCAAAAAATCCCGGCCCTCTTCCGCCTAAATAAAAAAATTGTTTGGTATTCAAATTTTCAATAAATTCACATACTCTAGGATTTTGTCTTTTAAAAGACTCAGCTTCATTTTCCATTTTTTTGCCATCAGAACAAGCAGCAATATCAACTGAATGCAATTTAGAAGTACCTAAATCAATTCCTTTTTGAAGTGCACTTTCAACTGTTTCTTGTGTAATAATTGTAAGATTTTTCACATCTGAAAAATTATCTTCCGCATTAAATCTTTCTGTATTAAGCACAAATTTAACTTTATTAGATACATCATCACCTAATGCATCTTGAACTTTCTTTATTTTGTCTTTAAGTTTACTTCCACCAGCAAATAGAACACAAACTTTTTCACCATCACCAGCTTGTTCTTTTATATTACTTATAAATTTGTCAAATTCCTCTTGATTGCATGTTTCATTGTCATTGACAGTTTTATATTTTAAATGACTGGTTTCCGAATAGTCTTCATCATACATTCTCGCCAACACTTTTACTGTACCACTATATCCTCTATTCATTTCATCATTTGCAACTGTAAAAACTTTCATAAAATTTATATTATTTATCTCGATTTTTTTATAATAACTCAATTTATGTTAAAAGTCAATACCAAATAAAAATCAAAGTATATTTAAAAAATTAATAATAAATCAAAAATTATTTTGGAAAATACTTGATAATATAATTTTAGATTTTACATTATTGCTAATAATATCTATAATAACAGAAAAAAATGAACATTACCTTATGTCTTGCAATATTTTTATTGTTTGGTTTAAGACCATTTATATACAAACCAATAGCAAAAAAATATCCACCAGCAATAGCTATGCTTACTGATGGTTTGGCATCTTTGATTGTTGGAATTCCATTATTAATTACATCAACAGAAAGTTTTGTATGGCATCCAATATTATTACTTTGTATAATAAATGGAGCCTGTTTGTCATATCAAGTAAAGTTTTTTCAAATAGTATTAAAAGAATCAACATCAGCACATCAGTATATATTAATTATAGCACTTGGTTTTGGTATTATAATAAATAAGTTATACGGTGAATATACATCAACAGGACAATTAATAACGGTCGTTCTTATAGCTATTGTAGCAATATTATTTTTTATTAGAATTGTCAACAAATTATCCAACAAAGCAAAGTTGGCATGGTTAATTAATCTTGCATTTACTGTTATAGTAATTACTACGCCTACCCTTTTGTTGAATTATACAAATTGGTTTTCTATATTTTTAATGAATGCTGTAGTAAACTTTACAACTGATATTTATGAGTTTTTAAAATGTAGATGCGAATTAAAGAAAAATAATTTAAAATTATCTGGCAATTTAGCGCTTGTAGGTCTATTTCATGCTTTTGGCGAATTGATTTTTATGTATGCAAATCCAATAATTGGCGTAACGACTGTGCTAGTATTAAAAAGAGCTACCATACCTTTTGTCATGGTTATAAATAATTTTATAGTTAATAAGCATGAAGATAAAGATTCGGATAATATAATTTTTGCATTGCTGGCTGGAATTTTGGCTATTATGTATTTTTTAACTTCAAAATAAAAATGTTATTTCACTATTTAATATATTTGAAGGAAAAATTAAAACACATAACTATTACTTTTTTGGTAATTTTGAGAAAATATAATTTACAAAATTAAAAGGCATAAATCTTAAAAATTTTAATAAAATATATATAACTATTGGAAAAGTTATTAGACCTTTGTTTTTTGATATACCAGTAATAATCTTTTTGCTTGCTTTTTTTGTAGTTGTTATTAAAGGCATAGCAAAATTATTTTTATCTGTCAATGGTGTTTTAATAAAGCCAGGACATACGATTGAAACACCAACATTATAATACTTCAAATATCCACGTAAACCTTCGCCATAAGCTGTTATACAAGCTTTTGAACTTGAATAAGCGGGACAACTAGCCATACCTATAAAACTTGACATTGATGAAATTAAAGCGATTTGCCCATTTTTTCTTTTAACCATCTCTTGTATAATTGGATCTATTGTATTTAATACGCCAAAAATATTCGTACTAAAAATATCATAGACTTGTTCATCACTTTCTGTACCATTTGATGTACCAGCAGATATACCAGCATTTGCTACTACTAAATCTATCGGTTTTATTTTTTCACATTCAAATATCCAATTTTTCATACCATATCTATCTTTTACATCAATAATTTTTGTAAAAACATTAGCGCCCTTTGATTTACATATCTTATATGTCTCCAATAATCTTTTTTCATTTCTGCCAGATAAATATAAAGTAATGTTTGGCTTAGCATAATCAATAGCTAGTTGTTTTCCTAAACCACTTGATGCACCAGTAATTAAAATTGAATTAAATTCCTTTTTCATAATATCACCATAATTTATTCAGCACTAATAATTCTATTTTGATTATTATCTTGATGTCTGGATTCTTCCCATTTTTGCTGATTAATTTCATTTTCTCTAATTTTTTTAGCTTTTACAATTTTTTCATATTCGTCTAATATTTTTAGAAATATTGGTATCCAAGCACTAGGATTTTCACTTTTTGATACTTCTTTTGCCTTTTTCATGGCGTTTATTGAAATATTATCGCTTGAAAAGATATTTTTATAATAATCAAAATCTTTCAAATTTATTGAGGAAATTATAATATCTTTAATGTTCTTTAACAATAAATTCCTATTCTCTACTTGCATTAATCCAAGAATTTTAGATTCTTCATCAGATATATTAAAAATTTTTCTTTCGTATATAGTAGGTTTTGGTGTAGCTAAATATATTTTTGTTGCAAAAAAGTCCATAATTTTTGGTGTAATATATGACTTATCTACATCACTTTCACCATCGGTAGTAATAATTGTTATAATATTTTTTTGTGGAAAGTCATTTAATGCTTGAAAAAATAATGGTGTAATTGTTTCATTATCAATAACATTCCAAGCATCATCTATAACAAAAATAAAAGGACCATTGTCAGCCATTTTTTTTACCAAAAACAACAAATATTTCATTACTGGAATAGTTAATTCTTTATTTTTTATTATAGTTTTTAAAGATACACCTATTATTTTATTGTCTGGTATTAAATTTTCCTTATGATTAAAAATAAAAGATAATTGATCACTTTTCCAATATTTTAATTTGCTATATATTAGTTGTGTCTGAGGTGTGTTAAATAACTCCAATATTCCTTCTATATTTCTTTTGTCTTTTGTTAATGTAAGAATACGTTTTACTACATTGGGAATAAACTCATATTCAGACTTTAATTGAGTAAGTTTTTTACCAATTTCTATAAATCCATCATCTTGAAAATCAACTAAATCAATAATAAAATCAACTATAAATTTTTCATTTTCTGGACTATTATCAATATCAAACGGATTCATCTTAAACTGTTCATTATCTGAAATATTTGGACTTATTCTATAATATTTTCCACCCATAGCATTAATAAACACTTCACCGCTTCTCATTGTATCAATATAAAATATTCTAGGATTTATTTTTGATGTTTGAGAAAGTAAAAAATTCATTATCGTAGTTTTTCCAGTACTTTTTGGCCCAATAATTAAAGTATTTCCATTAGTTTGGATATGAAAATTGAAAAAATATGGCGTATTTAAAGCTGTTGGAATAACAGTTATAGCATTTCCCCAATAATTATCCTTCAATCTTCCAGTAGGAAAATTAAATAATGAAACATATGTTGCAAGCTTACTTGATGGAATTATATGTAATCTCTTTAAATATCTAAAATTTGATGGTAATTGCGACCAAAATATTGTTGGTAAAAATACACTTTCCTTGACAATTATTAATCCTATATCATCAAGAGCTTCGTAAAATGATTTAATATTCATGATTAAATCAGCTCTATTTTTATTAATTACCATAATTGATACTTGTGAGATACAATAATCTTCATCAGTACCCTTATTATTAGAATTAAATTCGTCTAAACCAGAAAGATATGATAAATCAACATCTTCACTCATCTCTAACGTTTTCTTTTGTTCCTCAAACAATGAAACCGCGTATTTACTATCAATAAAACTAGCTGTTTCTGTAATAACCAATTCCATAGGTAATTGTAGTATTTTATCCAATTGCCCCAAAGTTAAATCATTAAAAGTTTTAACAGTAAAGACAGAAGCAAATCTTTTTTCACCATCTCTATCTACTTCAACTATATCTGAACCATAAGCTATCTTTTTTTCTCTTATAATATCTGATATATCATCAAAAGTAAGTGGAAAATCATTTTTTTCTAAATTAATTAAAAGCGAAAAGAATCTCATATGTTCAGAATAAAAAGTACCATCCTTATTTTCAATGATAGATAAAATTCTTAGATCATATGACATCATTTTTTCCATTATCAAGTATGAAAATTTTTTCAACACTTTATGAGCTTTTTCTATTTCTTTTGTGTAAATAGCACTAAGTCCTAATTGTGTTAAGGATTTTAATAAAAATACCGGACTAAAAATGTTTTCATTAATATTTAATGATATAATAACTGTAATATATATTTCATTTACGAATTGATTATACCAATTATTTTGATCATTCCATAATTGACCAATTTTTTCGCTAAAATAATTTGTATTTTTGCCTTGCGGTATAATATCAGCCTTTTTCCTTACAGTATTAAAATAAAGCGATATATTCTGATTTTTAAAATTTTTAGCTAAAACTTCCCTTAAAGCTTCTCTTATACTAAATAATTCTTCTTTTGACTTATTTGAAATAAAGCTAGGAATTTTAAAAGTCATTAATAAACTTCCATCTTTTGTTAAAATTGTTTGTTTATCAACATAACAAGCATATGGTATAAAATTTTCATTAGGATACCACATTATATTATCACCACTAGCAAACTTCTTTTTAACCATTTTATTTAAAAATCAATTTAAACTTGAATTTATTAATTTTATATTTTAATTTAATAATACAAAGGATATTTAAGTAATCAACTTTTTTTTATATGTTAGAAACAAGTGATAAAAATATTATTAAGAGCAAAAAGACAGATTTGGTAAATGCACTAGATAATCTGAGCGTTATTGTTTTAAATAAAATAAAATCAAAAGATGAAGAAATTAGTAATATAAAAAAACAACCACCACTTGATTTAGACTATATCGCAAAATACAAGACAGAAAAAAATAAAGAATTTGATTTACTTAAAGCCGAATTAAATAGTATAGTTGGTGATATAGATAATATAATTAAAAATATAACGGAACAATAGAATGACAAAATTAGATATAGCCATAAGTTCTATAAGAGATTCCATAGAAATTAATGACGATGAATTAGAGAGTTTTAAAAAAATTGTTAAATCATTAAACGAAAAAACAAATATGTTAATGATGCAAACCGGTAAAATCAGTGATAGATTGTTATTATTTATATTAATATTAATCAATATCAATAAAAAAGAAAGACTCATAGATAATTTTGAGGAAAACATAATTAAACTTATAAAAAAAGTCGTACCTCTTTTTCAAAATGGAAGTCATTTAGATAATCAATTAATACTATCTAGTATAATTGTTGAAAATGAAACATCCGAAATAAAAGATAATAACGAACCAACAAAAAATATTAAAGAGGAGAAATCAGAACAAGAAATGGCTTTATTTTTGGATGAAATTATAGAAATTATCAATAAATTATCTAATACAGTAAGTGAATTGTAGCTATATTATTCTATTTATATAAACAAAAAACTTACAGAAAAAACAATAAAGATTTACAAATAATAATAAATCAACTTAGTACTATAATTAATATAAATTACTTGTTTATTTTTTTTAATTCATAAATTTACTTGAAATATTAAAAAAATATCTTTATATATTTAATGTATTATAAATTTTATAGAAATTGTATGAAAAGAACAAAGATTGTAGCCACAATAGGACCAGCATCAGAAAGTCCAGAAGTGCTAAAAGGATTATCAAAGGCAGGCGTAAACGTATTTAGATTAAATTTTTCCCACGGAACCCACAAAGAACATGAGGCTAAGATTGATTTAATTAGACAATTAAATTTACCTGGCGGTATTATGCTTGATACAAAAGGTCCAGAAATCAGAACTGGCGAGGTTAGAGGCGAAGTTCCTGTAAACATTGGGGATAAAATAATTTTTACAATAGATAAAGGGGTTTACGAGGATACAGGCAAGATTTCTATAAATTACAAAGAGTTTATAAATGATGTTAAAGTTGGAACAATAATTGTTGTGGATAGTGGTGTTATAGATGCTAAAGTTATGGAAATTCATGGTCATGATATAATTTGTCGTGTAGTTAAAGGTTCTGGAAAAATCACAACAAAAAGACATGTTAATTTAATGGGCGAACATGTATCATTGCCAACTATCACAGAAAATGATTTAGACGATATCAATTTTGGTATTAAAAAGAAAGTTGATTTTATAGCTCTTTCGTTTACTAGAACAGCAAAAGATATTGAAGATTTAAGAGAATATTGCAAGAAAAAAGGACATGTTCCACATATTATACCGAAAATTGAAAATGGTGAAGCTGTTGAAAATTTAGAAGAAATAGTCAAGGCTTCTGATGGCATTATGGTTGCGAGAGGCGATTTAGCTTGTGAAATACCTTTTGCAAAAGTTCCACAAATTCAAAAACAAATTATTGAATTATGTGATATGTACTCAAAACCTGTAATTATAGCCACACAAATGTTGCTATCTATGGTTGATAATATTACACCAACAAGAGCAGAAGTTTCCGATGTAGCTAATGCTGTTTACGAAGGTGCTGATGCTGTTATGACATCCGATGAGACAACAAAAGGATTTGATCCAGTTAACGTAATTCAAGTAATGAATGATATAGTATCAACAAATGAAGAAGAATTTATTATTAATTCTTACAATAATTCAATTGATAATGATGAATTAAATGTTGAAATGATAAAATCAACAGTTAGAGCTATTGATTATACATGCGGAGTTGATTCAATAATCGTTTTAACAAAATCTGGCAGAATGGCTGAATATATTTCTACTGAAAAACCTAGTTGTCCAATTTTTGCATTTACAGATAACGATTTAGCAAAAAATACAATGTCATTATTATGGGGTGTGTATCCAGAAGTAATGAATTTTGATGAAAACGATTATGAAAAAACAATACAGGTAGCTTTAAATTATGTTAAATCACAATTTGGTTGCAAGAGATGTTTATTGATTTCATACCACAAATCACATAATGGTGAATATCCATTAATAAATATTAGAAATTTATAGCATAAATTGAGACTTATTATTTTAAGTCTCTTTTTTATTTTAGCTGATAAGCTTACAGACAAAAACAATAAAAAATACTATTTTTTTATTGTTTTTTTAAAAAACACTATTAAATTTTCAGTAATTCTTTCAAAAAATTAATAATAATTTAAGGTCATTTACGAAAATGAAGATAGAGATGTTGAATTCTTTGAAACATTATTCAAAGAAATTATTTATTGATGATACTATGGCTGGACTTATAGTTGCAATAGTTGCATTACCATTGTCTATTGCTTTTGGCATAGCTAGCGGTGTTAATCCTAATCAAAGCTTAATTACCGCGATAGTTGCCGGCTTTATAGTATCCGCTCTTGGTGGTACCAAATTTCAAATAGCTGGTCCTACTGGTGCGTTTGTTGTTTTAATTTATTCAATAGTACAAAAATATGGATTGTCAGGCTTAATGACTGCTACAATCATGTCTGGTATTTTGCTTATGCTATTCGGATTTTTAAAACTTGGTAATTTTATAAAATTTATTTCTTTACCGTTAGTTATTGGTTTTACTGCTGGTATAGCCATTTTGATATTTTCTACACAAGTTGCTGATTTATTAGGATTAACAATAAATGGAAAAATACCTGCTGATTTTTTTCATAAATGGTATGTTTATATTACCAATTTAAATACAATTAACTTTTATGCATTATTTATTTCTGTTTTAACTATTGGTATAATTTTTCTTTTTCCTAAAATTACAACGAAATTACCTTCACAATTTGTTGCATTAGTAATTACAACTTTAATTGTTAAATTTTTTAACTTTCCAGTAGAAAAAATAGTTGATAGATTTGGTGAAATTAATTTTTCGCTTCCACAATTAATACTTCCAGATATAAGTATTTCAACAATTAAAATGCTATTCATTCCAGCTTTAACAATAGCTTTATTAGGTGCAATTGAATCATTATTAAGCGCGGTTGTTGCTGATAGTATGACAAATTCAAAACACGATTCTAATACTGAATTATTTGCGCAAGGTGTAGCTAATGTTATAACTCCTATTATTGGAGGTATTCCTGCTACTGGTGCTATTGCTAGAACCGCTACAAATATTAAAAATGGCGGAAAAACACCTGTTGCCGGTATGTTGCATAGTATATTTTTATTATTAATATTAATATTCTTCGCACCATTGATTTCTTATATTCCAATGGCAACACTCGGCGGTATTTTGGCTGTTGTTGCTTATAATATGAGTAGTTGGAGAGAAATAAAACATTTATTAAGAGCACCAAAAGCTGATATATTTGTTTTATTTTTAACAATTATTCTGACTATTACTTTTGATTTAACCGTATCAATTGGAATAGGATTAATTGTCTCATCATTCAATTTTATGAACAATATGTATAACAATTCAAGTTTAAAATTTACAAGCACAAAAACCAGAAATAAGGATGGTAGAAGTATTATAGATAAAATAGAATTTCCAGAAGATGTTTTAATATATGAACCAAATGGGGCATTCTTCTTCGCTGTTTCATCTAAATTTGAAAATGAATTTAAGCAACATATTGAAACATATAAATATGCAATAATCAGACTACAACATATTTCAATTATAGATGCATCTGGATTAATCATACTTGAAAATATAATTAAATATTTTCAAAGTAAAAATGTTGAAGTTTTATTATTACAAATGCCAAGACAAATATCCAAAAAAGTTAAAAAATTCGGTATAAATGATTTAGTTGGCAAGAATAGAATCTTTGACAATATTGAAGATGTATTACAATATATTAAAGCTTAATTATTATTCTTTGTTAAAGATTTTATTATCAAATACGATCCCAATAGAATTATTGGGATTGTTAATACCTGTCCCATAGTAAAATATTTTAATATATATCCAATTTGCCAATCCGGCTCTCTAAAAAATTCAACAATAAATCTTGAAAATCCATAACCAATCAAAAAAATACCGCTCAACAAACTTGTATGTTTTTTAATATCAATCTTTTTTGCTGTAAAAAATAAAATTAAAAACAAAACGAATCCTTCTAAAAATGCTTCATATAATTGACTTGGATGTCTTGGTAAATCACCAGCATTAGAAAAAATAACCCCTATTTTTGACGTTGTTGTTCGTCCGTACAATTCAAGATTTATAAAATTAGCAATTCTGCCTAAAAATAAACCAATCGGCGCTGATACAGATAATAAATCACAAAATTCAAAAAAATTAACCTTATATTTTTTGCATAAAAAATAAGCTCCTATTATAGCACCAATTAGACCTCCATGAAAAGACATACCACCCTGCCATATTTTAAATATTTCTACTGGATTTTTAAGATAAAAAGAAAAATTATAAAATAAAACATAACCAAGCCTTCCGCCAATAATAATTGAAAATACAGCATATGTAAAAAAATCATCCGACATTTTTTTTGCATCAAAAATTTTATTTTTATTATTAAAATATTTTATTATAACCCAAGCAAAGATAATACCAAAAATGTAAGCTAGTGAATACCATCTAATTTCCAATGAACCTATTTTAAATAATATTGGATCTAGAAACGGAACTTGCATATTCTTTTAAAAAATTATTATATCAATATAGATATAAAAAACAAATTAAAAAAACAACACAAAATTATAAAAATAATGGATATTTTTAATTTTTAATATATTACTAATTATATATGGTTATTATTTGATATGTAATATATATTATTCAAAATACTAAATACTAAATTTAAAATTTAAATCTCTGACTTTATATTTATTTTTAATTTTTCATTTTCAATTTTCAATCATTCATTTTGTTTTATTCTACAATAAAACAAAATGAATATTCTCAACCCCCCTGCTGACTTCGTCAGCTCCCCCCTTACAAATGGGGGCAAAATGTGGTATTGGCTTCATCAACTCCAAACTGCAAAATGGAAAAAGAAAGATCTTAAATTACTTACCTATACAGAACTTTGAAAAAATATTTCCAAGTATTTCATCGGAACTCACCCTACCAGTAATTCTTCCTATACAATCAGCCACCATCCTAATATTTTCAGCATTAATCTCTATTGGCATATTAAAGTCAAATAATTCAAGATAATCTAATGCTTTTAACAATTCTTGCCTATATCTCTCGTTGGTAATTGTTGTGTTAATATGTGGTGATACCATATTTTCTAGCTTATTCTGCAAAATGTCTAAAAAATTATCCAAATTGAGTTTATTGGTTATTGAAATTTCTATTACTGTACCGTCTTTAAATATGTTTTTATCTATAATATCGCCCACTTCAAGTAAATCTATTTTATTTAATAAAATTATTGTATTATTATCAATTAAATCCAAAACACTTTGACTTAATTCAATATTTGTACTGTCTACAACTAAAATTTTAATATCAGAAGTATTTGCGTTTGCTATTGCCCTTTTGACCCCTTCTCTTTCTATTATATCATTAGTTTCTCTAATACCAGCAGTATCATAAATAACCACAGGTATACCAGCTATATCAAGATTTACTTCTATAATATCCCGTGTCGTTCCCGCAATATCAGATACAATCGCAATATCTCTATTTGATAAATAATTTAATAACGTTGATTTTCCAGCATTTGGCTCACCTATTATAGATATTTTAAAACCATCTCTAATCCTTTCCCCAATTTTGTCATCATTCAAATTATTTTTTATATCAGTTTTGATTTTTGACACCTTCGCCAAAATTTCGCCTTCCAATTCTTGCGGAATTTCTTCTTCTGGAAAATCTATAAAAGCTTCTAAAATTGATAAGACTTCAACGACTTTCTGCCTTAAATCATTATAAAAATTAGAATTTCTACCGCTTAATTGTTCAATAGCTAATTTATGTTGTATTTCCGTTTCAGCATTTATTAAATCAACTATTGATTCCGCTTGCATTAAATCAATTTTATTATTTAAAAATGCTCTTTTTGAAAACTCACCTCTTTCTGCCAATCTAACATTATCAACCGATGATAAAATAGAAAAAACCTGTTTTATTATATAATTAGAACAATGTAAACTTATTTCAGCAACATCTTCGCCAGTAAAACTGTGCGGAGCTTTGAAATAGACAATTAAAGCCTCATCAAGTAATTCACCATTTACATTTTTTATTTTACAAACTGTTGCTTTTTGTGGAATTAATTCTTTTTTAATTCCTAATTTTTTCAAGCATTCAAGCGTTTCGTTTCCAGAAATTCTTAAAACATAAACACTGCATAAACCTTTTAGGGTTAGCGGAGCAAAAATTGTACTCATAATTATTTTGTATTATTCGTACTACTCAATTCATTTTTTTGTGTCGAATTTGTAGTAGTATTTTGTTGATTTGCATCAGTATTTGTTGTATCAACAGCATTATTTGTATTATTTTCTACGCTATTATCAGAATTTACTGAATTTTCCAATTCATTATTATTAATTCCATCCATAGGTTCAGAAACATCAATTTCTGCACCAGTTTGTTCACCACCATTAGTTGATTCATCTATACCCTCAAAATCTGGCATACCAGCATTTAAATTTTCTATATCATTTTTTTCTTCATCTGTTAATGGAGATAACTCTGCTGGTGCCTCTTCTATTACTATTTTTTCGGTTTCTTCTTGATTATTTACATCCGTATTCTGATTACCCTGCTTGCCACCAAATAAAATGTCAGTCTCATTCAATATATTCAAATCACCTTTTGAAAACAAATATGAATATTTAACACCCAAAGCAAATGAAAAAATCATAATGACAACAAATAATAATGTTTTTAGAAACTTAATCATACAAATAGCAATTTAACAAACCTACAAGGATTGTAATAAATATTTTTTTAAAAATCAATATTAAATAAAAGGAAAATATATAATAAAGTTATTAATTTTACTTATTTAATGTAAAAAATACTCAAATAAGTAGAATATATAAACCATTGAAAAATAAAATATTATTTCTATTATCATATTATATATATAAATATGCAAATAATATGAACAATAAAGCTTTCTCATTAATAGAATTATCAATAGTTTTAATAATTATTGGTTTGTTAGTTGCTGGAATTACTGGTGGGCAAAGTTTAATAGAAAGTGCAAAGGTTAGAAAAGTTATTAATGAAATAAATGGTTGGAAACAAGCAGTTTATTCTTTTGAAGTAATAAAGAACAGATTACCCGGCGATTTAGATGGTGATGGCAAAATTGGTGGTGGTTCGGTTGAAAGCTATAATGCAAATAGCTTTGCTTTTCCATATAATGGTACCGATACAGCCAATAATCACTATATACCAAATATTATTTACGCCCCATTCGTTGATATGTATCTACAAAAAACTAGCGATTTTGAACCAGTTGGCATAGGCGAAGGTACCGATACTGGAAGATATACAACTTCAAATTTTACAATTCCTCATTCTTATGGTATACCAGAAATGTTTTATTTTTTTGAAACTTTTGACGTTAATGCTCAATCACAAAATGTACTTGATAGTCTATATGGTTTTGGTGAAAATGCTTTAATTTTTAGATTTTTCAAAGCCAAATCATCAAAAAAACTCAAAAGCCTTATGGATGATTGATTTAAAGGCTGACGATGGAATATATAATAGCGGAAGCATTAGAGGTTATTGCTTAGGCAAGAATTCTCAGGAACACAATAAAGTTTCTTATGAATATGCTTTTGAAAATAAAACTGGATGTAAAGCTTTAAGAATAAAATATCAATAATATTATTGTTTTTTATTTATAATAAAATAAACTTTATTTTAGAAGTTAAAAAGGCGGATGTATATGTTTAGTTTTAAACGAATGATGACTGTTGCTAAGAAGGAGACAATAGAATTATTTAGAGACCCAGCAAGAGTTGTTGGTAATATAGTTGTCCCAATAGTTTTGATGTTTTTGTTTTCAAGCGGTATAAATATGGATGTAAAAAATATTCCTTTTATGGTACTTGATTTTGATAACACACCTTTAAGTAGAAGTTATGCTGATGCTTATATCAATTCAGAATATTATTTATACAAAGGAAATGCTATTTCTGAAAGACAAGCGGAATTAGCTTTAAAGCAAAGCGATATTAAGTTTTATTTAGATATACCTGCGGGTTTCGCCAGAAATTTGATGTCTGGAAAAGGTACCCAAGTTGGAACTTTTATAGATGGAACACTACCTTTCAGATCTGAAACAATAAAAGGATATACTTCTGGAACCAATATGACATATTTATCAAATATGTTAAAAGAAAAATTCGGACAAAAGGATGACATTACTCAATTTAAAATAAAAAGCAGATATTGGTATAATCAAGCATCAGAAAGTAAGTTTTCATTTGTACCTGGTGCGATAGGTATTATTTTAATAGCGATCCCATCAATTATGATGACTCTATCCATTGTTAAAGAAAAAGAACAAGGTACTATTACCAATTTTTATGCTACCCCACTAACAAAACTTGAATTTTTAATAGGAAAACAAATATTGTATATTGGTATATTTTTTATTATTTACTTGATATTGATAGCTATTGCGGTATTTTTTTATGATGTTCCAATAAAAGGTAGTTTTTTAGTTTTAAGTTTAATAACTATACTTTATATCCTTTCAACAACCGCAATAGGCTTATTTGTATCTTCTTTTGCAAAAAGTCAGATTGCTGGACTTATGATATCACTTATAGCAACAATGATACCATCTTTTACGTATTCTGGGCTTTTAACCCCTATATCAAGTTTAGATACAAGTGGACAGATTACAGCTAGACTATATCCAGTTATTTATTATATGCGAACAATTATGGGTACTTTTGTAAAAGATTTACCTTTAATAACAATAATCCCAAATGCTTTCTTTATATTATTATTTGGTATCATAATAATGATTTTCTGCAATATTTTATTGAAAAAACAAGAAAAATAAAATAAGAATTGAATATTATATTTGATATTATATTTTGAAAAATGGAGTAATAATTTTGGTATTTTATGAAAACAAATTTTCAAAATGTAAGAGGAACGCAAGATTTATTTTATGATTTAATGGACAAATATAATTTTGTTGTTGATGTAGCTAAAAATGTAGCTAAAACCTACAATTTTCATGAAATAATAACTCCAATTATTGAAGAAAGTAATCTTTTTGAAAGAAGCGTTGGCGATGGTTCTGATATAGTAATGAAAGAATTATATAAATTTGAAGATAGAGGTGGTAATTTATTAGCTTTAAGACCAGAATTTACCGCTGGTGTTGCTAGAAGTTTTTTAAATAATGGCGAATTAAATCAAAATTTACCACAGAAATTATTTTCATATGGACCATTATTTAGGTACGATAGACCACAAAAAGGTAGATACAGACAATTAAATCAAATAAACTTTGAGTATATTGGAAATAAAGAATACATTGCAGATGTTGAAATTATCTGCTTATTTTACAAGATATTGCAAGAATTAGGATTAAAAAATATTACATTAGAAATTAATTCTCTGGGATCTAATGATTGTAAAAAAAGATATGAAAATGCTTTAAAAGAATATTTCTCTAACCTTAAAGATAAATTATCAGAGGATAGTAAAATTAGACTTGAAAAAAATCCATTAAGAATTTTAGACAGCAAAGAAGAATGTGATAAAATTTTAGTGAAAGATGCTCCTAAAATTAATGAATTTTATTCAGATGAAGAAAAAGACTTTTATGCCAATATATTAAAAACATTGGATTTTTTGAACATAAAATATTTTTCTAATCCACTATTAGTTAGAGGACTTGATTATTATACATCCACTGTTTTTGAATTTACAACAACAGATCTCGGAGCTCAATCAAGTGTTGGTGGTGGTGGCAGGTATGATAATTTAATAGGCGAAATTGGCAATGAAGAAGTGCCATCTGTTGGTTGCGCTGGCGGTATTGAAAGATTAATGCTATTAATAGACAAAAAAATAGAAAAAAAATATGAGTTGCTAGCTATTGTTCCAGTTTCAGAAAATGAAAATGAATATTGCATAGACTTAGCCAATAAACTAAGAAATCAAGGGAAAAATATTGAATTAATATATTCTGGTAAATTTAAGAAAAAGATGGAAAAGATGAATAAATGTGGCGCTGATTTTGCTATCATTGTTGGTGAAGACGAGATAAAAAATGGAAAATTAAAAATAAAAAATTTAAAAACATCAGAAGAAGAGGAATTTTTAATTTAATGAAATATTTTTATGAATATAATACCAAAATTTGCAAAATAGCTATTGCTGAAAATAAAGGCTATATCACTGATATACTTTTAAATAGTGATAGAAAAATTAATTATGATATAACAAAAAAGGAAACGGAACTTATAAAACAAGCCATAAGTGAAATACAAGAATATTTTAATGGAAATAGAAAAGTTTTTTCAGTACCTATTAAACCACACGGTACCGATTTTCAACTGAAAGTTTGGAATGGTTTATTAAAAATACCTTATGGAGAAACTAGAAGCTATAAAGATTTAGCTAATTTTATTAATTGCAAAAACGGATATCGTGCCATAGGTATGGCAAATAGCAAGAATCCAATACCAATAATTATACCATGCCACAGGGTAATAAACTCCGATGGAACACTCGGCGGTTTTTCTTGCGGATTGGACTTAAAAATAAAATTACTCAATATCGAAAAACTTTATAAAAACTAATTTATCTTGCCTTTATTTCTTTTAATCTTTTACCAAAAAGTTCAATCTTCCATTTTGCAAATAAATCTTCAATTTTTTCACTATCCGTAAGAAATGCAATTAAATCACCTTTATTTTGTACTACTTCTGGATTAATATCCAACTGTTTGCATTTGGCAATAATGTAATCATTCATTTCTTCCAATTTTTGCAATAAAGATCTATTTTTTAACTCTGTAATATATGGTTTTTCTTCAATATTTTCTGATTTTATTTGTTCTAAAATTGCATTATATTCGTTTAAAAATATACGTTTTATGTCTTTTGACTTATTCATTATTTCAACATCATCAGCAAAAACTTCATTTAATTCCGCTATTGTTTTTGGTTGTTCGGTCAATAATACTTTAAAAA
This sequence comes from uncultured Rickettsiales bacterium, assembly GCA_934747265.1. Taxonomy (GTDB): domain Bacteria; phylum Pseudomonadota; class Alphaproteobacteria; order Rickettsiales; family UBA1997; genus CALXSC01. The sequence goes on along the minus strand of CAKVGI010000004.1, from coordinate 35,671 downwards.
AATTATCTGGTAAAATTGAATTTTTAATTACATTTTCTTCCATTGCAATCTTTTCTCTTAGGATGCATAATCGTTTTAGGATAATCATGTAAATATTTGTTTTATTTCCTAACTTAAATCTCATTTTTTTCCAAGAATTATTAATGAGATTTTGTATCATATTTTTTCCATATCTTTCATTCATCTCAGCTTTATAATACTTGAAAGTTTTATTTTTATCTAATTGTTGAGCTAAATATATATACATTTCCAATAAATAATCTACATCCCCTATTGCATAATTTAACTGTTTTTCACTTAATGGTCTCTGCAACCAATCGCTTGTTTGTACTTTCTTACTTTTTTCTATTACAACCTTCAATGTATCTTTTACCAAATCTTTATAACTTAAATTTGATTTCATACCACAAAATTCAGCCATTACCTGAGTATCTTCAATTCCAACTGGTATCTTTTTACTTATAAAGTACAAAGCTTCCAAGTCTTGACTGCAAGAATGAAATATTTTTTTAATTTTCTCATTTGATAATATTTCAAAAAAAGAATCCAAACAAAAATTTTCAGCTAAAACATCAATAATACAATTTTTAATTATTTGACCATTAAAAAATGATAATTGTATAATTGATAAAGTTGGAAAATACTCTTTTTGTTTAATAAATTCTGTATCTAATGCTATTATATTTGTATTTGCAACAATTTCATTGCATATATTAACTAAATCTTCTGTATTATCTATATAAAACATATTTTTATTCCAACATTCCCAACGCTTCTTTATAAACATCAACTAAATGTTCCAATTCAACTCTTTTATCTATATTCATCTTTCTTAAAGATATTATTCTTCTTAAAGCTTTTGAATCAAAGCCAAATGCTTTTGCTTCTTTATAAATATCTGAAATTTGTCTAGAAAGTTCTTTTTTATCTTCTTCAAGCCTTTCTATATTTTCAACAAATCTCTTCAATTTTAAATCTACATTATTCTCCTGATTTTCCATAATTTTTCTCCTTTCTTAATAAAAAAATACATAAATAAATATTATCTTTTTTGATAAATTAATAATAATGCCAGCAAAAAAACACCACAGAACATTTTAAATGTAAGATTAAATTTTATTTTTGCGTAGTATGATATTAATAATGCTAATGCTGTAAAAAATTCTCTTGACATTTTATCTCCATAATTGATAAATAGCAATAGCCGTTGCGACAGAGACATTCAAACTTTCAGCACAATTTTCCATAGGTATCTTAACTAACTCGTCGCAATTTCTTTTTACAAGCTCCCTAATACCTTTTCCTTCATTTCCCAAAACAAGCGCTAAATTTCTACTGTCTGTAATCTTATCTATTGTAATTTTAGCTTCACCATCAAGTCCTATAACAAAATAACCAACGTTCTTTAAACTTTTGATAGCATTATTTAAATTTACAACCTCAATTAAATCTACAAATTCATTTAATCCAACAGACGCTTTTGAAACTATTGGAGTGTCTTTCACAGAATTGTATGACGTAATAATTATTTTTTCAATACCAAAAGCAACAGAAGTTCTAATTATAGCTCCTAAATTATGAGGATCTAAAATCTGATCCAAAATCAACAACTTTGGTAAATCTTTTACATTTTGCAAAGAATTTATAAAATCATCAAAAGTAATTTTTTGTCTTTCAGCAACTTTCATTAAATAACCTTGATGATTTTTTTCTCTATTATTAAATATTTTATCAATTTCAGTATTATCTACAAAATTAACTTCAACTTTACTATTAATTGATATATTCTCCTTACTTAAAATATCATAAAATTCTTTTTTATTTTTATTTGATACATAAATTGAATAAATCTTTCTTTTACCTGTTTTTAATATTGAAAAAAAAGGATGCTTCCCATAAATTAATATTTTATTGGAAAGCTCCCCATTTTTTGTGTTTTTTTTAATCATCTGAATATTGTATTTATTTATTTTCTTCTGCTGTATTATCAAGATTTACATTTGTCTCAATATTATCTTTATTTTCTGTTATATTTGTATTATCAGAAACACTCGCTGCATCTAAATTTTGATCAATTTTCATTTCAATCTTCAAATCTTTTGTCAAAGACATCAAATATTCTTGAATTGCTTGTTGTTGCAGACTTTGAATAATTCCATCTTTTACTTCATCAAAAGGTAAAAATTTTGCAGGTCTTACATCTTCAACCTTTATAATATGCCAGCCATATTGTGTCTTAACTGGCTTAGAAATTTCTCCAACCTTTAATATAAAAGCAACATCACCAAATTCTGGTACTAACTCTTCTTTCAATACATATCCTATATCACCACCATTCTCAGCGCTTGCTTTGTCGATTGATTTTGATTTTGCTACCTTCTCAAAATTTCCGCTTCTCATAACGCTTCTTCTAACTCTTTCTATCTCGTCTTCATTTTCAACAAGAATATGTTTTATCTTTCTTTCTTCTTTTCCTTCCAAATGTTGTGCTATTTTTTCATACTCAGCTAACGCCTCTTTTTCTGTAATTTTTGAATAAATTTGTTCATTTAAAAATTTTTCTCTAACTAATTCTTTTTTATATTCTTGAACTAAATTTTTAATTTTTTCATCCTTATAATAACCCAATTTTTTAGCTTCTTTATCTATTTGATCATTAACACTAACTTCCAATATCATTGCTTTTAAAACATCTTGCGGTAAAAATTCTATATCTATTTTTGTATTTGAACTAATTGCATTCAATCTATTTTGTATATCAACTTCATATATTTTAACACCATCAACAACAGCTATTTCTTTTCCTTTATCTAAAATATTCTTTTTACTTTTAAGACCGAAAAATAAGGCTACAAAAATTAATAAAGCAATAATCAAAACTATTATAAGTTTTGCATTAATCTTTTCATTTTCGCCATTTGTTCCATTTTTAACATTTCCTAGAATTTTCATATACAAAATTTTTATTTCTCTTACAAAAAAATATTAATAAAATATTTTATTTTTGCAAGATATTTCATACTAATACTTATGTTTATTCTTTTTATATTTTTATTCTTAGTATTAAAATTCTACATTTTTTACTGAATCTCTGCATTAATTATCAAATTTTCCTTCTCTTCCTCTTATCTATTTATTATTTCAATAAATGAATTATTGTAAAGATTATCTAAATATTGCCTAATAGCAATATTTAATTTTTGTCCATAAATATAATATTTCGCTCTTGCTATATCATCTTGTTTTGCTATTTTTTCTCTTTTTTTATCATTAAGTTTGATTATCAAATAAAATCCGGAATTGGTATCTGAAAAATATATTGGTTTTGTAATATCACCAACTTTTAAGTTTTTTATTTCATTATATATTTTTTCATTTATTTCCATTTCATCAACCCAACCAATATAGCCTTTATTCTTTTTGCTACTTTCATCTTGCGATAATCTTTCAGCGATATTTTCAAAATTATTATTTTCTTTTATTTCTTTATATATTTTATCAGCTATAATATTAGAGTTTGCATTTTTTCTTTCATAAACAACAATTTGCGAAATATTATATCTAGTTCGAATTGAGTCATCTATCAAATATTCCAATGAATCATCAACTTCAGACTCACTAATACTAACAGTTGGTTTTATTTTTTGATTAATTAACTTAAACCACAAAAAATTTGTTTTTATAATATCCAAATACAAATCCTTGTTAAAATTATATTGTGATATTTGATTTTTTTCTTCAAAAGACTTTAAATAATATTTAAATTCATCTTCATCAAAATCAATTTTTTCTTTTTCTATTGCTTCTTTTTTTAAAATATTATCAACTATCCAATCTAGTATTTCTTGTCTAAAATTTTTTGAATTATCTGTATCTTTAAAAAATAATTGAGAAATATTTACATAATTATTCAAGTCATAATTTGTAATAATTTTATCATTAACTCTTGCAACAACATCAAAATTACCAGCAAATAAATTAAAGCTATTTAAAAACAATAAAATAAAGAAAATAAATATTTTTTTCATAAATTATTCTGCTTTATTATTTTGGTTGTAGAAACTAATTCCTAATAATAAATCTAACGCCCTAGCCAATTGATAATCTTTATTATACATGCTTTCATTTTTGGTTTTTAGTTGTTTTTTCATTTCTTTATGAACTATATCATTTTCATCATCGTTTTCCAAGTGTCCCTTTAAATCATTTTCTTTAACTATCCATTTACTTGCATCTATTTCTTCAATTTTAGCTAAACCAACTTCTATATCTGGCTTTATACCTTCGGCCTGTATTGATATATCATTAGGTGTATAGTATTTTGCTATTGTTAATTTAATTCCACCACCATTATTTAAAGGAATTACAGATTGTACTGACCCCTTACCGAACGATTGCTTTCCAACAATTATAGCTCTACCATTATCTTGTAAGGCACCAGCAACAATTTCTGACGCAGAGGCTGATCCCTCGTTAATCAATACAACCATAGGTAAATTTGGTATTAGATCTTGATCATTTAAAGACTTATACTCTTTCATTAAAGTACCATTTTTACCCTTAATACTTACAATTTTTTTACCTTTATCTAAGAAAGCATCGGAAACAAAAACCGAAGCATCCAAAAGGCCACCAGGATTATTTCTTAAATCTAGTACTAGACCTTTTACATTTTCTTTTCCTATTTCATTTTCAACTCTATTAAATTCTTTTATCATATTCACATATGTTGGAGTTGTAAAACTTGAAATACGAATATAAATTATATCACCTTCTGCTCTCGCTTTAACTGGATCTGTCTTTATTAAATCTCTTTTAATTTTAAATTCCAAAGGTTCTTTTTCGCCAGCTCTCAAAATAGTAAGTTTTACAATACCTCTATCTTTACTATTTTTGCCCCTCATCATTTTAACAGCTTCACTTAAAGTCATGTTCATGACAGCTTTATCATTAATAGTATTTATATAATCACCAGCCTTAATTCCAGCCTTATAAGCAGGACCATCATCTATTGGTGTAATAACTTTAATAAAAGAATTTTCTGTGGTTACTTCAATTCCCAAACCACTAAATTCACCTTGTGTATCATTAACTAATTGTTCGTATTCTTCTTTTGAAAAATATGCCGAATGTGGATCCAACGATGTCAACATACCATTTAATGAAGCCTCAAAAAACTTATCCTCATCAACATCTTCAACGTATGCAGTTTGAATCATTTTCACAACATCATTGTACAACATACCATAATTCTCAACCTTATCCACTGAATAAGATTTTTTATTTTTGATTGCCTTCTCTTTTTTTAATGCTAAATCCAAATTATTTGCCGTATCTGCAAGTAAAGCTATGTCTTTTGAACCAAAAATATATAAACCTACATAACTATTTAAAACATAAATAGATAAAAATACAACAAATAAAAATACATTAATTACTATTAATTTTTTCATTTTTACTCTACCATTTTTAACTTAATTCATTTTGATTTAACCAAGTATTTATAATTCTTCTTGGTCCACAAGGTCCATCTTCGCCAGAAACACATGGACTCTTTACTTCTATAACTCTATTAGCAACACATGATTGCAAAAATATAAATAAAAATAAAACAAAGATATATTTAGCCATATAAAAAATAAAATTCACACCAACATAATCATTATAAAAAATAAAAAATAAAATATCAATAACTATAAAAATGTATTTTTGTTATAATATTAAATTATTAAAATTTAACATAATTTTCTTGAAAATAATAAAAATAATGTTTTAATATTATGATGTAATTGGGGCAAAAAATGTATTATATTATGAAAAAAGCAAAAATTGAATTAAATTTAGAAAATTTAGCATATAACTTTGAAAAGATTAGAGAAATTACAGGCTATGGAGTTAATGCTATTCCCGTTGTAAAAGCTAACGCTTATGATATTGGTATTTATAATGTAGTTGATAGATTATTAAGGCTAGATATTCCCCAAACAAAGTATTTTGTTTTTGCTTTAAAAGAAGGTATTGAGCTTAAAAAAATGTTCCCAAAATTAGAAAGAATATTTGTGCTCAATAGTATATTTGATGGTGATGAAAAATTTTTTGAGCAGTATTCATTGACACCAGTTATTAATAATTTTGAACAATTAAAATTAGTATCAAAAACATCAATAAAAGACGTAGTTTTGCAATTTAATACTGGTTTAAATAGAAATGGTTTTGAAGTATCACAAACAAAAAGTGTAAAGGAATATATTGATAATAGTAAACTCAATGTTTTAATGATAATGAGCCATTTTGCTTGTGCTGATAACATTAAAAATAATGTAAATGACAGACAAATTGAAAATTTTAGAAAGATTTCGGAATTTTTTCCTGATGAAAATATTTTAAAGGGTATATCCGCAAGCGATGGTATAGTAAACTTTAACTTGTCAGATTTTTGCAACACTTGCAGACCGGGTAAAATATTATATGGATATTATGAAGGTTTTAAAGATGTAATTTCGATCAAGTCAAATATCAGAACAGATGGAATAAATTTATATTTACCTTTTGGTATAAATAATGGTATTTTTACGGAATACGGCAATGGTGATTGTTATGTATTATATAATGGAGTAAAAATATTTATCAAAGAGGTTCTTGAAGATAGAACAATATTAGACACACAAGATAAATCACTAATTGAAAAAGAAGTTGTTGTCTTAGGTGGTTCTTTAAATTTAAAAACATTCTTGGATAATTTAGGTGTGGGTTCAATGGAGTCCATTGCTAGATTTTTAAGTAATTGCGATACAGATACAGCTGGTTTCTCTATAAATACAATTAGAAAAAGGGAAACGGAAGATGATTCTAAATTTAAAGCCACATACAATGCAAAATTGGGCCAGTTTTATTCAAAGATTACAGAAAAAAGAATTGTTGATGAAGATGGAATTGTTGGCTACGACGGACTAAATACTATCAAAAAACACGAAAAACTTGCTACATTTTTTGGAGGATATTTGGATGGATTGTCATCAATAGCAAGCAACAAGAATTGTTATGTTTATGTCAAAAAAAATGATGGAAATTATACAAAATGTTATCTGTGCGGAAAAATTTCTATGGATCAAATTGTTATAAAACTAACAGATGATGATTTTGACAATATTGATATTGGAAATAAAGTTATTATTTTTGACACAGAACATAGCATTGATAGTTTTGAACAAAATGTTAAAAAAAGTAAAAAGGAACTGTTTTATTATTTGGGTAAAAGTTCCAGAATTGAAAATAAATAAATGGATAATAAAATGAATATTTTAGATATTTTAAATGACAAATTAGTAAAGATTTTTGATAAGCTTGGACTTGATAAAAAATATGCTTTTTTTCAATATTCCGACAGACCTGATTTGAGTGATTTTCAAACAAATTGTGCTATGCCTTTATGTAAAATTCTAAAAAAATCACCAAGAGACGTAGCGAATTTAATAGTTCCAGAGCTTGAAGCAACTGGTTTATTTGAAAAAATTACAGTTGATGGACCCGGATTTATAAATGTTGTTTTAAAGAATGATATTCTATTAAAAGAAATAAATTCAAACTTTAATGATGATAAATTGTCATACACAAATGATAATAATAAAAAGACTGTTGTAATAGATTTTAGTAGTCCTAATGTTGCAAAAGAAATGCATGTTGGACATTTAAGATCAACCGTTATTGGTGAAAGTTTAAGAAGAATATTTTTATTCGCCGGAGATAATGTTATTGGTGATAATCATTTAGGCGATTGGGGAACTCCAATGGGTATGGTAATTGAAGGTATTAGAATTAAATATCCAAATGCCGAAGTATTCAAAGAAGGTTTTGATAAAGATGAGATTACCGATTTAAACCTAACCCCAGCTGATTTGCTTACAATTTATAAAGCATCAAGCGCAAAAAATAAGGAAGATGAACTTTTTGCCGAAAAGGTTAGAGAAACTACAAAACTCTTACAGGATGGTTATAAACCATATAGAACTTTATGGAAATATTTTTGGGATATATCTATAAATGATATGAAAGAAATATACAAAGTTTTAGATACCCATTTTGATTTATGGAATGGCGAAAGCAGTGTGCATGATTTAATAAGAAAAATGATACCAGACCTTGAAAGTAAAGGAATTATTACTGTTTCGCAAGGTGCAAAAGTTATTGATTTGAGTGATAAAGATATGCCACCAGCAATCATTGAAAAAAGCGATGGTGCAGTTATGTATGCAAGTAGTGATATGGCTACAATTCTTGACAGAAAGACAAAATTTAATCCTGATTTAATGCTTTATGTTGTTGATTATAGACAAGGGTTGCATTTTAAACAAGTCTTTGAATCCGCAAGAAGAAGTGGCTATTTAGATGATAAACATACTGCAGAACATATTGCCTTTGGTACTATGAACGGTAAGGATGGAAAACCATTTAAGACAAGAAGCGGTGATGTTGTAAAATTGAGAGATTTAATTAATGAAATGGTTGAAGTTATTTCTCAAAAATCAACAATAAAAGATAGAGAAACCATTGAAAAAATTGCTGTGGCTTGCTTAAAATTTGCTGATTTAATTAATTATAGAGAATCAAGCTATATCTTTGATATGGAACAATTTACAAACTTTGAAGGTAAAACAGGAGCTTATATCCTATATAGTTTAGTAAGAATTAACTCAATCTTATCAAGCAATGATAGTTTTGATTACAAAATTACAGAATTAAAAACAAAAGAAGAAAAAGACTTAGCTATTGAATTAACAAGGTTCCCACAAACATTAAAAGGAGCTTATGATAAAAGAGCTCCAAATTATATTGCTGAATATGTTTATAATTTAGCTAAAAAATTTAGTGGTTTTTACTCTGCTTGCCCTATAAATTCTGAAACAGATAAAGAATACAAAAAATCAAAACTATCTTTGATATATTTAACTAAAAAATATATTGAGACATGTTTGTATTTATTAGGAATTGAAGCAGTAGAAAAGATGTAATTATCTTAAAATTTAATATAATACAAGATTAGTATTATTTATGACTTAAATCTATTTTATAAAAAACCTTGCAATTTAAAAGTATTTATGATTAATTAAAAAATATGTTTATAAAAAGAAAAATGATGTTTAGAAGGTTTTTATCTGGTCTTATAAGTTGTTTTCCGTTTGTTAGTATGTCAGACAAAGACATAAGATATTTTCCAGAGGAAATTTACAGAAATGATTGGAAAACTATCGGTAATGATATCAGAAATATAATAAAAAGTAATAAAGTAAAGGAAAAAAATGAATAATTTACAACAAGAAAAAAAAGAAACACTTTTACCTCCACCAGAGTTGTTGGAAAGATATGAAGGTATATCAAAAGGATTATCAAAAGATTTAGTTGATTTAGTTAAAAAAGAGCAAGAACATAGACATAAGTTGCAAGATAAATATTTAGCTCATTTTAGATATGGACAAATTTTTGGTTCCGCATTTTTAATTTTTGTATTGTATATAATTTTTGATTTGGCAAAATATGGTTGTGCAAAAACAGCTTATGGTTTAGCTATAATATTTGGTGTATTAATAATTTTTATATTAATGCAATACAAAAAAGATAAATTAAATGCTGTAAGAAATGCAAATAAAAAAAATACAAGAAGACAAAACAATAACCACAGAAGAAATTACACACAAAGAAAAAGTAATTAATTTAATAAAGTAAAGGAAAAATTTTATGGCAGTATCATCAGAAAAACAAAAAGCATTAGAAATAGCCTTACAACAAATAGATAAGCAATTTGGTAAGGGATCAGCTATGAAGTTTGGTCAAAGACCAGTAGAAAATATAAAAGTAATTCCATCTGGTTCATTGACATTAGACGAGGCATTAGGTGTTGGTGGTTATCCAAGAGGAAGAATAATTGAAATTTATGGTCCAGAAAGTTCTGGTAAAACAACTTTAACACTTCATGCTATCGCAGAGGCTCAAAAACAAGAATTAACTTGTGCTTTTATTGATGCGGAACACGCTTTTGATCCTATTTATGCCAAAAAATTAGGTATCAATTTAGATGAACTAATTATATCACAACCAAGCAGTGGTGAGGAAGCATTGGAAATCGCTGATACTCTTGTTAGATCTGGTGCTGTCGATGTTATAGTTGTAGATTCCGTTGCTGCATTAGTACCTAAGGCTGAGTTAGAAGGCGCAATGGAAGACAACCAGATGGGTCTACAAGCCAGATTAATGAGTAAAGCTTTAAGAAAATTAACTGGTTCCGTTTCAAAAACAAATTGTACAGTTTTCTTTATTAACCAAATTAGAATGAAAATTGGTATAATGTTTGGTTCTCCTGAAACAACAACTGGTGGTAATGCTTTAAAATTTTATGCATCTGTAAGATTGGATGTTAGAAGATCTGCTCAAATTAAAGATAAAGATGAAGCTGTTGGAAATGAAACTACTGTTAAGGTTGTAAAAAACAAAGTAGCTCCGCCATTTAGAACAGCTAAATTTGAAATTATTTATGGTGAAGGTATTTCAAAAATTGGTGAGATTATAGATCTTGGTTCAGATATGAATATTATAGAAAAGTCAGGTTCTTGGTATTCTTATAATAGTCAAAGAATTGGTCAAGGAAAAGAAAATGTTAAAGCTTTCTTAAAAGAACACCCTGATATGTTGAATAAAATAGAAACGAAAATCAGAACCAATTTCTGCGATCCATTAAATTCAAACGACGAACAAGTTCTTAAAGAATTTAGTGCGGAAAGCGAAGGCACTGCTGGATTAGGTGAAGTAAGCGAAGCAACAACCAAAAAGAAAAAATAAATATGAGTAGTAATCCAAAAAGTGTATTACAATTAAGAATGCAAGAGAAAATTCAACATGTTATGCTGGAATTTTTTAGCAAGGGTGAAATGTCTATTGGTGGAGAAGGTTTTTCAATCTCTATAACCAATGTTGATATTAGCCCTAATTTAAGAAATTTAAAAGTATATGTTGATTTTTCTATTAAAAATGAAAAAAATAAAAAGCTTGTTGTGGAACATCTGAATAAGCATGATATGTATGTAATCAAAAAATTACTAGCTGAAAAGATAAATTTAAGATATGTTCCAGAAACAATTTTTATTTTAGATGAAACAAATGCTAAGTTGCTTAAAATGGAGGAATTAATCAAAAAAGAATCTAAAAAATTTGAATAATTTCTGTATAATTTTATAGTATTATAATTTTTGTAAATTATAATATTTTTTATTAATGAATATATTGTGAAAATGACTTTATATAAGGATAAGGCATATTTTGAATTTTTTGATAAAAATGGTATTAAATTAACTGAAAGTTGCTATTTTTTTGATGAAGCATCAATTTCTAATAATGTGTCTTATAATAATGCTGAAATTTCTGGAAAAAATACACATGTTTATAATTATGCAACCGTATGTGATGGTGCAAAAGTTTTCAGTGGAGCTAAAATATTTGGACGAAATACAAAAATTACAGATAGCGCAAAAGTCTACAATTATGCAACCGTATGCAATGGTGCAGAAGTTTCATATTCCGCAAAAATTCTCGGTAAATTATCCTTTATTTCTGGAAGAAATACAAAAGTTTCACATAATGCAAAAATATATAATTCTACCATAAGAGATGGAGCAAATGTATTTAGCGGAGCCGAAATTCTTAACGGTTCAATAATTTATGATAATGCAAAAATATTTGATAACCATACAAAAGTATTTAATAATTCAGAAGTATACGATTTTGCAGAAGTAAGATACGGAAGTAAAGTATATAATAAAGCAAAAATTCATGGAAGAGGTACCAAAATTTCAGACAAAGCAGAAGTATACAATAAAGCGGAAGTATTTGGCGGTGCAGAAGTTTCTCATAATGCAAAGGTTTATGGTGATAATACAAAAATCTATGGCAATGCAAAAATTCACAATAACGCAAAAGTTTTCGGTGGCGCTAAAATATACAATAATGCAGAAATTTCTTATAATGCGAAAGTATTTAACAATTCCGAAATATCTGGTGATAATAGTAGAGTTATAGACAACGCAAAAGTATTTAATAACTCAAAAGTATGTAATGGTTCAAAAATATCAAGTTATTCAAAGATATTTAATAATGCCATAGTTGATAAAAATTCTGAAATTTATGATCACGCCATTATTAAGAAGCATGCAAAAATTCATAGTAGTAAGGTTTTTGATAAAGCTATTGTTTCTGATTATGCTATGGTTAATAACCATTCTAAAATATATGGAAAAAACACAAAAGTTTTTGGTGTAAACACTATTGTTTCAGAAGGCTCCGAGGTATTTTATGGCTCAAAAGTTTATTTGTCAGCTAAAATTTTAAGTCATGCGATGATTGGTAAAAATTCAGAAATATATGAATCAGCTGTTGTTAGAAATTATGCCGAAGTTCATAGCAGTAAGGTTTTTGATAAAGCTGTTGTTTCCGATTATGCAAAAGTATCACATAAATCAAGAATATACGGAGAAGATACACAGGTTTTTGATCGCGCAGATATATACAATAATGTAGAAATTTTTGGTGGTGCGCAAGTATATACAAATGCAAAAATTTTACACAATGCAAAGATTTTTGATTATGCAAAGGTCTATGGCGCTAACACGCAAGTATCCGATGGCGCGCAAGTTTTTGATAAAGCAGAAGTGTTTGCTGGCGCAAAAATTTCTCATGATGCAAAAATATACGGAAAAAATACCAAAGTTTACAACAATGCAAACATATACAATTCAGCTAAGATTTTTGGTGGTTCAAAAGTATACAATTATGCGGATATTTCATATAATGCATTAATTGGTCAAAACGCAGAAATTTATGATCACGTATTTATTTCCAATTTCTCAGAAGTATATGATAGCAAAGTATATAATTACGCAATTATATGCGATTATTCCAAAGTATATAATGGTGCTATTATTTATGGTGAAGGTACAAGAATATCAGATAGAGCAGAAGTTTATAATAACGCAAAAGTTTATAACGGCGGTAAAGTTTCTTATGGCGCAAAGATATATGGTATAAACACAGAAGTTTACAATAATGCAAAAGTTTATGAATGGGTTGAAGTTTCTGGCGGTTCAAAAGTTTTTGATAATGCCGAAGTATTCTACAATGTAAGAATATACAATGCTTCCGAAGTTTCAAATGGTGCAAGAGTTTCAAATTATTCCGAAATCACAAATAGTAAAATTTCCGGACATATTTCTATCTCAAATTTATTCATAAAAGATTCATATATTAATCTTGGTGATTGCAAAGATTATTATGAATTAAAAGGTGAAAATATTATATTAGATGAATGTTATATAGATATTGAAAATATTGGGGCAGTTATTAGTTTAATTGAACAAAGAAAAAATAAATCCAAAGGCTTCTTTAAAAAATCAAAAGCAATGGTTATTACACAAAAAGATATAACTGATGAAAAATACAGAATATCAAAAACAAATATGCAATTAGTTCCAAATATATCACAAAAAATAAACGAAAGCAAAATAGAAAGTATTAATAATACGGAAGAGAAAACAGAAGCTGAAAATAGCGAAATTGCATAAATAAATATTTATTAATATATTATTTTTATCGTGGTATTACCATAATATCCTAAGTAGATTTAATATTGACTATTTTATTAACAATATCAAAAATAATTTGACAAAAAAGTATTATTGATAAATATATATAACATATTAATTTCAAATAAAAATCATGAATTATATTAATGTTATTAATATTATCAATTATTTAAGAGAAAAACCATATATCAAAGAGTATTTAAATAATTTTGCAAAAAATGTAAAAAAGAATTTTGATAAAGAATTAGACTTTAATAATGACTTTTTAAACGATATTCTTAATAATTTCAATGAAAATGAAGGAAAAAATACTTGGCCAAATGATTGGATTTTATATTGTTGTAATTTAAATATTGACTATATTGTTGATTTTTTATCGGATTTTGATGAGAAAAGCAAAAATTATGCAATGTTATTTTTGATAAGATATTTGTATTGTATTCCATTTTTAGCAAATATTTTAAAAATTAAACATAACTTTGAAAATGAATATGAATATGATATTTTATTGTATACACAAGATGATATAAAAGAGCAACAAGAATATAATAAAACTCAAAAAAATAAACTTGCCAAATACAAGTGTGCTGATAACATGGATATTACCAGCTATTATTATAAACACGGTATTCCAACACTACCAAAAGAAGTAAGAAAATATATTGAAAATAAAGACTTTTTTGATATTGGAGCATTTACTGGTGATAGTGCGGTAGTTTTAAAAGATTTTTCTCCAAATAGAATTTTTTCTTTTGAACCAATGGAAGAACTATACGCAATTTTATTAAAAACAATAGAAATTAATAAGCTTGCCAATAAAGTCATTCCAATAAACAAAGGATTGGGCGGAAAAACTGAAATAAAACAACTTGGAATAACAGAATATAATATGGCTTGCAACGCTAATCTATCAGAAAAGAAAGTGGACTTTTTAATTATAAAAACAGACGAATTTTGCTATGGTACTAATTGCACGCCATCTCTGTTAAAACTTGATGTTGAAGGTTCTGAATATTCAATTATAGTTGAAGGTAGCGAACAATTAATAAAAGAATTTGAACCGGTTTTGTTGATTTCAATATATCACACACCAAAAGATTTTTTTGAAATTAAGGAAAATTTGAAAAAATGGGGAATCGGCTACACGTTTGAAATGGAACAACATAACCCATTTAGACCAAATATTGAAACAATATTAAAATGTTATAAAAATATTAAATAGTCAAAAATATTGATATACTTATTTATTTTATACTATTAAAATATTGTTATATTAATAAAATTAATGATTTATAGAAATATACAATAAAATAATATTTTTTATTGAAATAATAATTAATTGTTATATCATTTTCTTAGGAAAAATCAAATTTTTATTATGAATAAAGAATTAGTAATTGAAAAATTAAGGAACGCTAACCTTTTTGGAAAAGGAGGAGCTGAATATCCAACAGCCAATAAGTGGCAAGGTGTTAATGAAGCTGATGGTGATTTAAAATATATCATTATAAATTCATCAGAAGGAGAAATGGGGCTTTTTAAAGACTTATATATATGGAGAAATCACATGGATAAAGTCTTTGGCGGTGTAGACTATGCTATTAAGTTCTTGGATTGCCCAGTTGAAGTTTATATACATATAAATCAAGATTATTTAAATGAATTGCAACCACAATTATTTAAATATATTAATGATTATAAATGGAGTAATGTAAAATTCCATATCAGCATTGAGAATCCTTGCTATATTGGTGGTGAAGCTAGTGCTTTAATGAATATTATAGAAACAGGTATAGCCCAACCAAAACCTAGAACCAAAAGAACCGTTGTTGCTGGACTTTTTGGTAAACCTACAATGATGAATAATGTTGAAACTTTTTATGATGTTTGCAGAATTTTGGATGGCGATTATGATAATTGCAGATTTTCTGGCATTTTTGGCGATGGTATTGACAAAAAGTTTGTCGCAAGACATAAAATTAATGCAACAATTGCTGAAATATTGAAAGATAATAATATAAATCCAGATTTTGATTATTATGTACAAATTGGTGGTAGTGCAAGTGGTTCAATTTACGATCAATCACAATTAAATGATATAATCATGGAAGGAGCTGGAAGCATTGAAATTTTTGATAAATCAAAAAGGAATTTTTTAGTATTTTTAAAAAGACTCGGAAGTTTTTATGCAAAGGAATCTTGCGGAAAATGTATGGGAAAGAAATTTGCCATGTCTTTAAATGAAATTATACAAAGCTATGAAAATGTAGAAGATATTAAGACTGACGAATTATTGCCTTTAATTAATGATATGAATAAAAAAACATTCTGTAAGTTATGTAAGAGCTTTAAAAAACCTTTTATAACTTATTGTAATAATGTTTTAAATATGAATATTGAATAAAATTTAAATTTTTGTTGTTTATTTTAAAACTTGTTGTATTTTAAGGAGAGTTCTTGGTGTAATAATTAGTGTATCGTGAGAAAATGGAAGGGAGAAAGAAGATTTTTATAATAGCTGGCGAAGCATCGGGAGATTTGCTCGGTAGCAAGATTATGAAGTCATTAGTAAATAATGACAAAAATATCAAAATTGATTTTTGTGGAATTGGTGGTGAAAAAATGGAAAAAGAAGGATTAAAATCACTTTTTCCAATTAAAGACTTGTCTTTAATGGGATTTTTTGAAATATTACCAAAAGTATTTAAATTATTAAATAGAATAAACGAAACAGTGAATGAAATAATAAAACAAAAACCAGATGTTATACTTACAATAGATTCACCTGGATTTTGTTTTAGAGTTATAGAAAAATTAAAATCCAAAAACAAAAAATTATTCGATTCCATTAAAAAAGTACATCTTATTGCTCCTAGTGTTTGGGCTTATAAAGAAAAAAGAGCAAGAAAAATATCAAAACTGTATGATCTGTTATTATGTATTTTACCTTTTGAACCACCATATTTTGAAAAATATGGTTTAAAAACCGAATATATAGGACATCCAATTTTTGATGATGATACCAAATATAAAACCAAATATAACAGAAATGATTTAGCAAAAACATATGGTGTTTCATATGACGATATTATTATAATATTAACACCAGGTAGCAGAGAAAGTGAAGTTGAAAGAATTTATCCAATTATGATAAAATCAATAAATATATTAAAAGAAAGATATAGTTATTCATATAGGGATTATCATATTTTCACTTTTGCAAATAATACAACAAAAGATTTGGTTGATTTTACAGCACATGAGTATGAATTTGATACCAAAATTATCACAAACGAAATAGAAAAAGCAAAAATATTATCTTGTGCAAATATTGCATTAGCAAAGTCTGGAACAAATACATTTGAATTTAATATATACGGTGTTCCACTTGTTATCACATACACATTTAATTGGTTTACTAACAAAATGGTAAAAAGAGTTGTAAAAATTAAATTTGCTAATTTAGTTAATATATTAGCAAATCAAGAAATTATACCAGAGTTTGTTCTTGATAATGTTGATCCACTGCAAATTGCTGATAAGATGCACAAAATTATAAAAGATAAACAGATGGCCAAAAAACAAGTAGATGACACTAGAAGCGTAATCAAAGCATTAGGTTATAATTCCACAATAAAAGCCTCTGATTGCGGAGCTAATAAAATTCTTGACTTAATTATTAACTCACAAAAAGAAGATGAAAATATTAAAGACAATAATTAAAACATTTTTTATACTTTTTGTTATTTGCAATAGTAGGTTTGTATTTGCTGATTCAATTAACAACATAAAAGTTGATAAATCTCAACCATTAAATATAACTTCAGATAAAGTTAAAATCATAAGAGATAAAAATGAAATAATCTTTATTGGAAATGTGAAAGCGGTTCAAGATAAGTTTACCTTGTATTCCGATAAAATGATAGTGAAATATAAAGAACAAAAGAATAAAAAAATGGATATAGAAAGTATAAGAACAGAGAAAAATGTTAAATTTATGAATGATACGATTACCGCTACTAGTGATGAAGGCTTATATAATTTAAAGACAAATATTATAACAATGAAAAAAAATATTAAAGCAACTGAAAGTGGAATTACTGTTTTTGCAGAAGAATTTACTTATAATACTATTACCGGCAAGACAAATATAATCGGAAATCAAAAGCAAAATGAAAGAGTTTTGATAATATTGGATGATGTTGAGAATTTAAAAAAATGATAGTATTTTAAAATAAATAGTTTATAATCTATTTAGAATAAATAATAATCAAGAAAATAATGAACAAAGAAGAATTAAAAGATTATATAATTTCACAATTAGAAGAAATGAAGATTGAAGATATAATATCTATTGATACAAGTAAAATAAGTTCTATTGCAGATCAAATAATTATAGGAAATGGTAGATCTGGAAAACATATAGAATCATCAATAGAAACACTTAAAATCAATCTAAAAAACGAACAAGGCATTGAAAGTACAGTCAATGGAACTGCAAATGATGGCTGGATAATATTAGATTTAGGTAATACCATTGTTCATCTTTTTGTTCCAGCTGTTAGAGATATCTATAAATTAGAAGAATTATTTCAAATTAAAAATAAATAGGGAGATTTTATGAGATGTCCTTTCTGCGGAAATGAAGAAACATCCGTTAAAGATAGTAGAATTTGTGAAGAAGGCGAAGCTATTAAAAGAAGAAGATTGTGTCCTAATTGTGATGCTCGCTTCACAACGATAGAAAAAATTTTAAGAAAAGAAATTTTTGTAGTTAAAAAAAGTGGACAAAAGGTTTTATTTGATAAAGATAAAATTATAAGATCTTTAGAATTATGCGCTGGTAAAAACTTAACAGACAAAAAAATAGAAGGAATTACACAAGATATAGTAAAAAGAATAGAAAGCAGTGGTGCAAATGAAGTAAAAAGTTCTGATATAGGGCAAATGATTATGGATGCGCTAGAAAGAATAGACAAAGTTTCCTTTATAAGATTTGCATCTGTTTATATGAGTTTTGAGACAACCGAAGATTTTGACAATTTTATTAGAAAAATCACAAGTTAGCGGTATTATAAAAAGGAGCTAACAAGAACAAATAGTCTTTTTATAAACATAACACCGGCTGGTAAAAAAACTAAAAATATATAGCTAAATAGGAATATTGCGGATAAAAGTATTGGTATAACAAAAGATATATTTAAAATAATTCTTGCAAAGGTTATTGCGTTTGTTAATCTCCTATTTATAGGTATTTCTTGATTAATACTTTTTGGTAATGATGGTGTCAATAATTCGTCATCATATTCATCCCTTGCATTAAATATTATTTCTCCTCTTGCCTCCTTGTTTTTTCTATCCATAAATTTTTCAAGTTCTCTATTTGCTTCCATATTCTTACCTAATTTTTAAATAAGCCCCTTGTATCAAATTTTTGCCACTCCTCCAAAAATTCAGCAAAATGCGGTTTAGTATTATCATCTTTAAAACTTTTTAAATAATCTATTAGTTCATGATTACATTTTATAAAATTTTCCTTACTTAAATTTCCGCTATGAAATTGGAAAATTAAATATAATAGATAAGTATTAATCACATCCGTTTCGCAATAATCTCTGATTTCCTTAATCTTACCATTATCATATAAATCAGCAACCTGAGATCCATCTGTTCCAATTTTTCCGGGTACACCCATTATTGAACAAACTTCGTTCATTTTACATCTACAAGACGCTCCAAAATCAGAAAAAGCTTCAAGTAAATCGCAGTGCCAATCCAAAGAAAATCTTTGGTTATAATTATTCCATTTATCACCACTTTTATACAGCCAAGGAGCAGAAATACCATATTTCATTGCTCTATATTTCAATACAGGCAAATCAAAAGTTCTACCATTATAACTTACAAGTCTTGGTGGATTTTTTGACATATAATTAAAAAAACCCTTGATAATTTCCTCTTCTGTTGATTCCACAAAACCACCGCTTCTAACATCTGTTAAAATATAATTTTCAGTACCATTAGGACACATTTCAATTTGTGCCTCTAAGAAACTTATTGCCACAACCCTATGAAATGGTTGTCTAGGAAAAGGATTTCCGCCAGATACCTCTATATGATACTCTTCTAATTTTTGCCTCAATTCCGCAACATTATCACTTTCAAAACCAGTAAGACACTCAACTGCTTCTGTATCTGGTATTGTCTCTATATCAAAAACAAAAATATTTTTATGTATCATAAGAAATATAAATTTATTTTTCTATATTGTTCAATATTTTTTTAAAAAAACAAGTATTTATTTTAAGTAATTATCAATCATATCATTAACTGTTTTTTCCCAACTAAATTTCTGAACTTGTTTAAAGCCTTTTGATATTAGTTGATTTCTTAAATCAACATTACTATAAATTTCTTCCAAACATTTAATTAATTCATCCTTTTTATATGGATTAAAACTTAAAGCTGAATCCCCGTATACTTCTGGTAATGATGTTATATTAGAAGAAATTACTGGTATTCCACATTGCATAGCTTCTAAAACTGGCAACCCAAAACCTTCTGCTAAACTAGGACAAACGAAAGCATATGCTGAATTATAAATCTTATTTATATCATCATCTTCAACAAAACCTGTTATAATAATATTATTTTTATATTTTTTCGCATTTTCTATACTATTAAATATTTCCTGAACTTGCCAACCTTTTGAACCAGCCAAAACTAAATTCAAATCTTGTATTTGCGGATTTTTATCCAAAAATTCAACAAAACTTTCAACTAGAAATGGTAAATTCTTTCTTTTATTTAATGAGCATAGACTTAAAATATACTTCTTATCCTTTGGAATATTATATTGTGTTAAGATATTTTTATTATTAAAATCATCATTGATTTTAAAATATCTATTTTTATCAACGCCTAAATATATAACAGCCAAATTATTATCTTTATATTCTGGGAAATATTTCAAAAACTCATTTTTTGAATAAATTGAAGATAAAAATATTGTTGTATCTTTTGAAATTGATTTTATTTGATTACTAAAAGAATTTACGGAAGCTTGATAATTTTTTGGATTAAAAAAATATTCTGGATTACTTACAGGTAATACATCAAAAATGAATGCAAATTTCTTAAAATTTTGTCTGTTAATAATTTCAGGAATACTTGTTGTTCCTAATATACTTTGATAGTAATCAATAAAAGATAAATCACAATTAACCAAAACATTTTTATTTAAAGTTGCCTTAATTAGTTTATATACAAGTGGATAAATTTTATAAAAGATTTTACCGAAAAAATTACTATGTTTACACTTATACTTAAAATATTTAATAGAAAAATTGATTTTATTAACATTTAATTTATTCATTGCATAGATATCTACAAATTTAACTGAATTAAATTCTGGAAAAGCTTTAATTAAAGTATTGTTATAAAATTTTTCCGTGCAAGAACAATGAGCGTAAAAATTAAATTTATCACTATGATTTTTAATAAATTCATCTAAAATTCTATATTCAGTCCAAAAAATACCAGTCTTTGATTCAGTTTTAAAAAATCCTTGTAAAATTATATCAAAATCAAATAAAATATTAAGTTTTCTTTCCATTTTTCTTATATAAATTAAATTAAATAAATAATTACAAATATACCATAAAAAATCAATAATATAATTAATTTATTTATTACGAACTTGCTTTTTTTAAAAAATGATATAGGATAATGATATATAAATAATAAAATGCATATGCCTAGATTTATTTTGGAACTTCTTTCTTTAAGAATACTTTTTAAATTTATTTTTTTTATTATTGGAATATTTGTAATATATGCTCTATATATGTTTGTTGAGAATAGTGGAGATATTAGCGAATTAAAAAATTATATTAAAGGTGCAATTGATGGAGCAATTAAATGGTTATCAAAAGTATTAACATTTCATTTAGATAGGGAAGAAATAAGAACAGATGATTCATCAGCTTTATTGAACATTAAAAATACAATAGATTTTGCTAAATATTATATTACAAGTATTTTATGTTAAGTGATTTTTTGAATGCTTTTAATGATTGTGATATATTGAAAAATAAACAAAAAATAGCCGTTGCTGTTTCCGGTGGTATAGATTCTTTATCTTTAATATTACTAGCTAACGAATGGAGCAAAAAATATAATATTAAAGTCATAGGCCTAACTGTTGACCACAAATTGAGATCAACATCAACGGAAGAAGCCATTTATATTCATAATTTGCTTAATAACCAATATAATATTGAACACCATATACTTACTTGGATATCAGACAAACCAAAGTCTAATATTGAAGCTATCGCTAGAAAAGCCAGATACAACCTCTTATTTGATTTCTGTAAAAATAATAATATAGATACACTATTACTAGGTCATCATTTACAAGATCAAGTTGAAAACTTTTTTATAAGACTTTTCAGAGGTAGCGGTATAAAAGGTTTGTCATCTATGAAAAAAATATCTAACATTAACAATATTTATTTGATTAGACCTTTTTTGTATTTTAAAAAAGAGGATTTAAAAAACTATCTTATAAAAAATCAGATAAAATGGATAGAAGACGAAAGCAATAATGACGAAACTTTTTTAAGAAATAAAATTAGAAATTTTTTAAATACTTTTGACAATAAAGAATTAATTTTTAATAGAATAAATAATACAATAGAAACAATTCAAACAGCAAATGATATTATTGAGGAACAGATTACAGAATTAGAAAACAAAATTATTGCTTATGATAATGAATATAATTTTTATACAGTTAAAGCAAATGATTTTAATAAATTAAACGAAGAATTTCAATATAGACTTATTACAAAAATAACAACAAGCATAAGTAATTTAAATACATTACCACGCTTTCAACAATTCAAAATTCTTGCTTCAAAAATAAAAGATTTTAGTAATTTTAAAAAATATACTTTTAATTTATGTATATTTGAAAAAATTAGTGAAGATGAGTTTGTATGTTTTAAAGAATATAATTCAATTAAAGACAAAACAAATTATCTTAAACCAGGTGAATTTAATCAATATATCTCTTTTCTGAGAAAAACAGACATATTAAAATATAATAAAATTAAAAGATTTAAAGGTTATAAAAGGGAAATTTTATATACAATACCAGTTGAAGAATATAAAAAATATAGAGAGAGTCTAACAAAATAGGCAAAATATAATATATATTTTCCGTCAGACTATTTAATTTCACAACTTTATAAATATTTAATATAAAAGAATTTTCACAATTCACCAAACAGACACAGGCTCCGAACTACCATATCAGAAACCATTCACTCTATTGTACCAACTAGATAAATTAAGCAATTTTTTAGTTAAAACTCAACTTTTGGATTACTTTTTTCTAAATTTGACTCCAACTCAAAATATTGTTTTTGCTTAAAATCAAATTTTGATGCAATAATATTTGATGGAAAAGCTTGAACCAACGTATTAAAATCCCTAACTGTTGCATTATAATATCTTCTAGCATTTTGAATATTATCTTCAATTTCCATTAAAGATGATTGTAATGATAAAAAATTTTGACTAGCTTTTAAATCTGGATAAGACTCGCTCAATGCAAATAAATTTTTTAATCCCAATGATAGTTGATTTTCAAAATTGCTTTTATCCTCAACACTTGTTGCGCCCATAGCTTTATTTCTTAACTCTATAACGTTTGTTAATACATCGGATTCATGTTTTGAATATCCTTTTACCGTACTTACCAAGTTTGGTATCAAATCATATCTTCTCTTTAATTGAACATTGATACCACTCCATCCTTCTTCACATAAATTATTTTTAGTTATAAATTTATTATAAATCAAAATTACATAAATTACCAAAACCAGAACTATTACAGATAAAATTGCTAAAATATTCATATTTCTCTCCTATAAATAAATAATAAAATAAAAATTATCTTCCTCCTCCACCGCCACCGCCAAAGCCACCGCCAGAAAAACCTCTTCCACCAAAACCATGACCGCCTCTCGTTCTAATCAATGAACCAGCAAAAGATCTACTAATTCTTCTGCAAGATGAAAAGTTATTGTAGAAATTAGCATTTTCTATGTTATAAGCGGATAACATCATAAGCCGTGTTAACTTACTACTCCATTGTTCTTCTAAATTGAAAATTATTGAATATGGTATTAATTTTTCCATATCATCAAGACTATAAGAATCTCTATTTACAATATCTGTCGTTTTGATAAATAATTTCAGTCCTTTTAAATGATTAATAATCTCAACACCATCAGGAGTAAATGTTTTTAAGAAAAATCTTGAATAGGTAATCAAAGTTATGGATAAAGCTCCGAAAGATAAAATCATGGTATTAAGTGTATTTATACTAATTTCAAAAGAACCAAATATGGATAACCAAAATAAAAAGAATATTGAAAGAAATTGAGTAATATTTGTCCCAGAAGTCCAATATAATGTATGTAAAGATACATAAAGTACAATAGCTATACCCATAACAATTGTATTAAAATTTATAGTTCCATCTTTTATTCCCTGCAATGGCTCTAAAATAAAACTCATATTATCAGTAATAAACAAAAAAATAAAAAGTAAAAAAATAGATAATAATATTCCACCAATAAAAAATAATGTATTATTATTCATATAATTAGGTATAGAATTATTGGATAAATTATACTTTAAACTATCATTAAATCTCTCTGCTTCTTCATCATATTTACCAGTTAAGACTAATGAACTTCCACAAGAATCCACAAAGGCCACCTCTTCCCAACTGCTAGGATCTTTATCGGTTTTTTTTATTATATAATCTCTTCCAACATTTCCTATCTTTAAAAATTTATTTACAGCCATATTAAAAATACTTACAATACTCAATTTTGTGTCCATACTTCCTTTATTAAGCAAGTATCCAGCCTCAGTCGGCGTAATTTCCTTTATTGGATCAAAACGAGGATAAAATGTCTTTTGTATGCCAAAGCTATCTCGTTTATTCAAGTAAAAATAAGCAACAATATAATATAAACATAAAATTATAGCCAAAAATAACATTGTATATACAATATTCATTTCACGATTTCGTGCATCTGTATTTATATAATTTTCATCAAAAGTTTTTACAATTGTAATTCCTTCACCTTTCATTAATTTTCTTGGGGAATAAAACTTATTATTATCATAATCATAACCGCCCTGCTCTTTTGAACCATATTTTCCAATATAAGCCGAATTTTCAAAAACTTCTACATTTTTTGGTAAGACAACTTTTGCATTGATATTATCTATACTAAAATCCCAACCATTTCCACTGACATTCCAGTATAATTCAGCAAAGTTATCTTTAAACTGCAAAGCATTATAAACCTTATATTTTATTGTAAAAGTTTGTTCTGTATTAAATGGCAAAAAACTATCATTTCCAGTATTAATTACAAAATTGCCATTTTTATTTTCGGTAAAATAATCTTCTTCATTGCCATTTCTTCTTACTTCCAATAATTCATATTTTGCGCCATTTTTCGGTAAAAAACGAACCAATCCTCTTTTAATCTTTTTACCTTCCACAAAAACTTTTATATTTTCAATAACATAAAGTGTCGCATCTTTATTAACATAAATAGACACATTATAATCCGTAATCCTCTCTATCGCAAAAGATATTAATGGAAAAAGCAAAATAAATAAAAATATAAAAGCTTTTCTCATTTTTTTATATTAATTATTATTCGCCCGACTCGTTTAATTGGGCTTTCAATTTTTCTATACTTTCTTTAATATCAAAACCACCATTATTGCTTATTGATGTAGTTGGTTGCTTTTTTTGATTATCAGAATTTAAATTATTATCATTATTTTCAACATAATCTGGTGCAGGAGGAAAATCATTATACATACCTTCATTATTATTTTCATTTTCATCCTCTTCGTCCTCTTCTTGATTATCAACTTCTTCTATTTCATCTTCCTTCACAAGTTCTTCATTAGGCTCTTTCTTTAAATCCTCTTCATGTTCACTTTCAGCATTTTGCATATCAACAACTTGTTTAACTTCTTCATCAATATCATTGTTTAAAGTATTTTCAGTAGTTTTTGCACTATTCATTCCTTGTTGCTCGGTAATTGTTGTTGTTTGCGAATTATCACTTATTTCTTGTTGCTCATCAGTCTCTTTATTTTTATTTAATATATCAATATCGCAAGATTTTGGATTATCAAAAGGAGTTCCTTGTGCGTTTACAACAAAATTATCAATCTCCATATTTTTGCAATCATCATCAGTATTACCATCACTTATATTTGTATTTGGTTTTACGGACATATTCTCCACATTTACAGTCTTTTCTTTAACATTGTTCATTATAGCTTCCTCATGATTATCAAGCTCATTCACATCATTTATTTCGTTTGTTATTGAAGAACTATCCGCTGTAATATCTGAAATTATATGATTATCTACATTCTCTTCATTATTATCTTCACTGCTTATTGTATTATCACTATTTTTATTATTTACTAAATCACCCATATTCTCGTTATCAGTTGAATTTTCAATAGTATTTTCTGTATTATTAGACTCTACATTAGTTTTAACTTCCGTTTCTGCTTCTTTATGTTCCTTTTCTTGCTCTTGTTCAAAAACATCATTAAAATCATAGGCTTTTTCAGTCTCTTCATCTTTATTATCATCTTCTTCTAAAAAAGCATCACTATAAGAACTTGGATCATCAAATATATTATCATCTTTCTTCGACGAGAAAATTTTATTAGCATCAACTTCATCATCATTTTTCTTGAAATCATTTACATATCCAGTTGCAAAAATTGGAGCTGTTCTGTTATCCTCATTGATATTATTTGCCACGTTGCTATTATTGTCTTCAACTTTATTCTCTTCCTTTAAATCGTTGGTTGTATTATTATCTTCTATTACTGTATTACTAACATTTTGTTTTTCTTTTTCTTCATTATTTTCTGGTTTCTCTTGATCAGCTATATGATTAAAGCTATTATCAATATTATTTTTTAAATCTTCTTCATCATCATTATCACTATTATCAATTATAATATTTTTAATCAAGGAAGAATTATCTTCATTAATTGATTTTATTGATTCAACCATTGATATAATTGTATCTAACTTATTTTTAAAAGAACTATTTAAAAATGTAATCTTATCATCTAACATATTTACTTTTGCAAATAACAACTGTATTTCATCAAGTTCTTTGCCTTTTTTTAAATCTTCATATCTTTTTAATTCACTTAATGCTTGATTATATTTTGCTTCAAAGCTTGTTTTATTTTCTGATTCACCTAACAATTCCATTTTAAGATCATCCAATTTTGCCTCTGTCTTTGTTTTATAAGTAAAATATATTAAAAGAGTGATTATTGCAAAAATTAACGATGGAAAAGCAACTAACATTTTATACAATTATTGATTACATATAATTATATTATTATTTTTAGTAAGTTATATTTCAAGTATTTTTTTAAATTTTTACCATTTTGCAGAATTTTTTTCTAATAAAATCTTTTTTTATATTAAAACACTTAATTAAAATAAATTGTTTTATTAAAAAGATAAAATAAATCATAAATAATAAAAATTATTGAATTTTAATTAATAACACTTTATAAACTATTTCTAGTATTTATAAATTTAATTTTAATATGGATTTTTCAAAGACAAAGATAATATCTATTCTTGTTGTTTGTATTTTGGGACTATTGATAAGTCTTGGCAATTTTTTTGATTTAGGAATTTTTTCAAAAAATAAAGTACATTTGGGTCTTGATTTAAAAGGCGGTTCTCAGATATTATTAAAAATTGATTACGAAGGTTATATTAAAGAACAATTGCAATTTACAGTTGACGAGTTAAGAACTGAATTTAGGAAAAATAAGATTAGAGTTATCCCTAGATTAAAGGTTGATGTTAATGAAAATAATGAGAAAGAAACCTATATTGTTGTTTCAGCTACCAATAATAATGTAAAAGAAATCAAAAAAATAGTAAAGTCTCTTAATTCAGATTTAATCGTTGCCGAAAATAATGATAATATAGAAATTAGATATGATAAAAATGCTATAAATAAAGCTAAATATAAATTACTGCAACAATCAATAGAAATAGTCAGAAAAAGAATAGATGAGACAGGAACTAAAGAACCTATAATACAAGCACAAGGCAGAGATAGAATTTTGGTTCAAGTACCAGGCATGGAAAGTCCAGACGAATTGAAAAAAGTTCTTGGAAAAACAGCAAAAATGACTTTTCACTTTGTTAATACATCAATTATGGGCGATGACACATTACCAAATAATATCTTAAAAATGAAAGAAATGAATGGTGATTATACATATTATATAGAAAAACAAGTTATTTTAAATGGCGATGTATTACAAGACGCCAACGCTACATATGTAGAAGGTAAACCAGCTGTTGGTTTTAAAATGAATAGTTTAGGTTCAAAAAAGTTTGCTGATATTACAAAAAATAATATTGGAAGATTTTTAGCAATAGTTTTAGATAATGAAGTTATTACAGCGCCAAGAATCAATACACCAATAACTGGCGGTAGCGGTGTAATTACTGGTAATTTTACAACAGAGGAAGCTAACCAAACCGCTTTATTACTTAGAGCTGGCGCACTACCCGCTCCTTTGAGTATAATTGAAGAGAGAGTTGTTGGTCCTTCTCTTGGTGAAGATTCTATTAAAAGTGGCTTAGAGGCATGTGCTTATGGATTAATTATAGTATTTATATTTATGCTATTCTTATATAGATTATTTGGCATTATATCAACCATCACGCTATCTGTAAATTTAGTTTTAACATTAGCATCATTATCCTTATTAAATGCTACATTAACACTACCAGGAATTGCTGGTATAGTCTTGTCAATAGGTATGGCAGTTGATACTAATATACTAATTTTTGAAAGAATCAAGGAAGAATATAAGGAAACTGGCAAAGTTTATAACTCTGTTGCTAATGGCTTTAATTATGCTTGGGCTACAATTTTTGACTCAAACATTACAACAATAATAGTTTCAATTATCCTTTATATATTAGGAAGCGGTGCAGTTAGAGGCTTTGCTTTGGTATTGGGAATCGGCATTCTGACGTCTTTATTCTCAGGTGTGTTGTTGACAAAATTATTATTATATGTATGGTTAGAAAAATTTCAACCAAAAAAAATTAAAATTTAGGAGAAAAAATGAAACTAAAATTTGCAATTTTAACTTTATTTTTATTGGGTTCATTGCCAGCTTTTGCGGAAAGCTATAATGATGATATATATGTAGATAATAGCGACAAACAATCTTACAATATGCAACAAACAAAAAGCAGTTTATACCCAAAATTTGAAGGACATGTGTTAGCGGAATACTATATAAATTCCTTAATTCACAACAAAGATAAGGTTAATTCAAAAGATAGCAGGATGAATTATTATTTAAACGCGGAAGCATTGTTGAAATTGCGATTTACAGAAGGATTTTTTCTTGAAACAAAGTGGCAATTAAATCCAGTAAATGACAGACTTTATACTGGCGATATTTATGCTAATAATGCCGGATATATTGTTGGAAACAGTTTAAATAGCGATTTTTATGGAAGACAAAATTATGTTAAAAGAAAATTTCAAACTTCAAGTTATGGACTTGGTATTGAGACTTTAAATATTGGCTATAAAAATTCTGATTTAGCTGTTGCATTAGGAAAAATAAATCCAACATTTGGTAAAGCTTTTGATAAATCAAGATTTAGCGGAATTTATGGAACTTTAATGCCAGAAGAATATGAATTGACTGGAAAGATAGGCGGATATATTTCTGCAATTTTACCAGTTGGTACAATTACTTTAAATACTTTTTTTGATGATACAACCGATTTAAGTAGAACAATGTTTAATTCATTAAAAAAAGATAAAAGCAAGGGCGGAGCTGGAAATACCGAAAAATTAAATAATTTTTCTTTAACATATGATGGAAAATTTGAAAATTTAGCATTAAATTTTGGTTTTAGATATCTTGATGTTGATTTTGATGCAGAAGAACCAGAGAAAGGCTTTGTTGCTGGTGTAGAATATTTATTTGAATTACCTTATGAAGTAAATTTTATGCCTTTTGTGGAGTTAGCTTATTTTGATAATTTTGATGGTATGAAATCTAGAAATGTTGGATATTTTACAACATATTTACCTATAATCATTGAAAATTGGCATTTTATATTTACAAATACAACAAAATATGATCATGAAAATGGATATAAAAACTACACAAGTTATTTAACACAATTATCATTAGGATATAAATTTGATTTTGGATTAATGTTTGATGTAGCAAGAGTTTGGGAAAGATACGCTAAAAAAGCTGACGGCTTTGTTAATGTTGGAAGTGGTGAAAAATGGTTAAAACACGCAGACTCTTGGGCTGTTATGGTATCATATTCACTTAATTTTTAGTTAATTTATCACCAGAATTTTTCTGGTGATTTTTTTGGAAAAATCAATGCAATTAAAAAATATAAAAGAATCAACAATAATCAAAAATATAACAAAAGATAGTGCGCCGTATGTTATATTTAGTATTCTTAAAGACACAAAATACAATTTTGTTAGCTATATTGTTGATAATAATTTTGATTTAGAGTTGGTAAAAAAGGAAATAAATTTTTATTCAAAAGACATAGAAATTCTTGATTTTCCAGAATGGAATACAATACCTTATGATATTAATTCACCACAATTAAAAATACAAACAACAAGAAATGAAACAATATATAAGCTTTTGCATTATGACAAATTATTTAAAAATAAAAAAGTACTATTTTTAATATCGCAAAAGGCTACTTTGCAAAAAATTATAAATCACAATGATTTTAAATATATAAACTTCAAGATAAAACAAAAAATAACGCTAGATAATATCAAAGAAATATTAAAAGAAAATTGTTATTCTATGGTTGAAACTGCTAGTGAAATTGGTGATTATAGTATTAACAATAACAATATTGATGTTATTACTTTTGACGAAAAAGCTTATAGAATTATATTAAAAAATAATCAGATAGAACAAATAAAATCATATAATCCAAAAACGCAAATAAGTTTACATAATTTTGAAGAAATTTTAATTTTGCCAATAAAAGAAGTTATTTTTAATGAAAAAAATATAAAAAATTTCAAAATTAATTATATGAGCCTTTTTGATTTTCAAAATCAACAAGACAAGCTATATCAAAGTATAATTAATAATGTTTTTTATAGCGGTTGCGAAAACTGGCTTCCTTTGTTTTATGAAAATAAATTGGAAACAATATTTGATTATTTACCACAAAATAGTATAATTTGTTTTTTAAATAATACAATTTCTACATTAAAACATTATCAGCAAACCATAGAAAAATATTATAATTTAAGGCTTGAAGAAAGCAAAATAAAACAAACAAATTCAGTTATTTATAACCCAATAAAACCCGACTTATTTTATATTAACTGCGAAATTTTTAATGAAAAAATTAGTCAATTTTTGACTATAAATTTTGATACTGAAAATATATTATTCAATAAGAATACAATTGACTTAAATATTAAAAATGTACCGAATTTTTTTCATAACTCAAAAGAGGTATTTAAAGATCTAAATGCTTTTTTAAATAAAAATTAAAAAACGATTATTTTTTGCTTGACAAAATATTATTTAAATTATATTAATATAAGTTAAGTTGTTCCCGTTTTTGGGATTATTAATTTAGTATTAAAGTAAGAAGAAAAAATGTTTGCAATAATTGAAACTGGCGGTAATCAGTATAGAGTTGCTCCGGGAAATACTATAAATGTTGAGAAAATTGAGGGCGAAGAAGGCTCAAAAGTTATTTTAGAAAATGTTTTGTTTGTTCAACAAGATGATGAAAATTCTTTAATTGGTCAACCTTTATTAAAAAATGTAAAAGTTGAAGCTGAAATCGTAAATACATACAAAGATGAAAAAGTTATAGATTTCGTAAAAAGAAGAAGAAAAAATTCTAGAAGAAAGAATGGTCATAGACAAACTAAAACACAATTAAAGATTTTAGATATTAAAATTGCTTAATAAAAAATTGAGGTAATTAGAATGGCACATAAGAAAGGTGGTGGAGCTACAAGTCAAAAGAAAGATTCTGCTGGTAGACGACTTGGAATTAAAAAGAATGGAGAACAATTAGTTCAAGCTGGAAATATACTATGCAGACAAAGAGGTACAAAGTGGCATCCAGGCGAAAATACTGGAATTGGTAGAGATCATACAATATTTGCAAAAATAGCTGGTATTGTTAAATTTATCAAAAAAGGAAGAAAAGACAAAACATATATTACTGTTGTTGAACTTCCAAACGAATAATTTATTTACTATAAGTATTTTAGACTCACAATAGTGAGTCTTTTTTGCATTAAAGGATAATTCATTATGCAAAATTAACGAGAGAGGAATTATTATTCTAAGAAATACAAGAAAGAAGTATAGATGTTTCGGTTGTAAGACTGAGAAAAAAAATAAAAGAGGATGTAAAGATTATTAACTAATTTGATGTTAAAATGTGAAGTGTATCATTTTTAAATAATAAGTATGAAAAAAGCATTACTATTAATTATTACTTTTATATCTTGTTTTTCAAGTTACGTTGAAGCTAAACACGTAAGTGGCTACAAAAAAAGAAACGGAACGTATGTAAAAAGCTATCAAAAAACAAAAAGAGACAGTTTAAAGCGTAATAACTATTCAACAAAAGGTAATAGAAACCCATACACTGGCAAAAAAGGAACCAAAAAATATAAGAGATAGTAATGTATTAAACCTGCATTTAATTTAATTTAATTTATTAATTATTAAAGAATAAAATGGAAGAGAATATAAAAAACTTTGAAAAAATTAAAAAAATTAATAACTTTTTAGATAAAAATAGATCAATAAATAATTGCTTTGTAGTTTTTCCATTTATATTAAGTAATTTAACTTCTTTTACAACAAATAAAAATTTTAATGATATTTATAACAAAATAGTTAATAATGATTTAACTGCTATTAGCGATATAGAAGAAGAAATTATAGCAAGAATACTACTACAAAAAGCTGGCAGAATTAGATTTTTAAGAAATTTTAGTAATTTCAGTAATTTACTGAATTCTGCAATAGAATGTATATCATTTAATAATTATATTGGTGCTATTTCTGTATTATCTCTAATGATTGAACCATTGGAAAAACAGGCTAATAAATATTTAAATAATAATTTTAAGAAAAATCTTAATAAATCATTATTTAATTATGAATTTTTTAAAAGCAAAATGGGAGATAACGAAAAGGAATTATTTTTTAAAAGTAAACTTTATAAAATAACATATAAAAACATTCAAAAAAACACAATAAAGGGATTGTATAAACAAATTGAATGTTTTTGTAATAAAGAGTTATCCTTATTACCATATAAGATTGGATTAGAAAGATATTTTATAAGTTTAAACTGGATATCTATATTTTTAAATTCAAGTAATAATTTAAAAGAAATTTTTTGGCGTAATAAAAACAAACCAGATTATTGTGAGTTTTTTAATAGAAATAAAGTAGCACATGCTTTTGATTTTTTTAACAATATTTTAAATAAAAATCTCCAATATAAAATTACCGCCGGTTTAATTTGCTTAATAAATTATTTTACAGAAGTATTGTTTATTGGAGAAGGTTATTATGAAACAAATGGTATTAGTATAATAGATAATATATCATTGCCGCTACCAACAGAGGAAATATCATCTGAAAATGAAGAATTTTACAATAAAATTAAATTTAGCTTTATGCTTAATCAAGATTTTATTAGTTTTAAAAAAATATTAAATCAACAATTTGTGCAATAAAATGATAATACTAAACAGCGATTACGAACTACCATTTATATTTTTGATCAATTAGATAAAATTGAACCTTTAAAAATGGATGATGGAACTTATACAAAAAGATGCTTTTATTATAGAGATAAAGATAAAAGAGTGTTAGTAAGAATTAATAAGGACACAATAAAAAATATAGAATTAGTTTCAAATGATAGCAAAACAAATATACATTCTTATACTAACAGTGGTGCTGGAAGTGCTATTTTGGGCGGTCTTATAGCTGGCGATGTTGGATTTGCAACTGGTGCTTTACTTAACAGAAAGACGGAAATATATAGCACATATGAGTCTAAATACACAGTTTTAATTACTTTAAAGAATAATAAAGTTATTCTTGTGGAGTGCGATGATCAAGAGAAAAATGAGCTATTTTTTCTAAAAAGCAAATTGACAGATAAGGAAGTTGAAGTTGAAGAGATAAAAAATTTTTCTAAAATTGAAAAGGATTTTTGGAAGTTTATAGATGAAAGAAATAAAATGCATAGAAAAATTAATTTCTACATTTCTAGAGAACATATGCCAGACGAAAATTGTTTAGTAGAATTTTTTGGTGCTATATTTTTTATTATTTCTGCATTTTTTTACTTTAACGATGAGCTAGAAAAAGCTGTTCCTTTGTTCTTATTGACCATTTTTTGTGCTGCTATATATTTTTATTTTAACATTTTATTTAATAAAAATGTAATACAAAAATTAAAACAAATAAACTCTAAGCTTTCTCTTACAAAGACAGTAAGCTTCAACAACTGCTTTGGACTTGAATTTTATTTTACAAAATTATTGTGCAACAAGTAAATAAGAAAAAATAGTAGATAAAAAATAAAGATAAATAAAAATTGATTTGATTATTAATTATTTTATTAACAACAATTTATAAAGTGTATGAAAATTGAAAAATTCAAAGATATAAATCCACTATTTTATGTTATAGCAGTTGTTATTTTGATATTTTTATTAAAATTTTTAAATATAACATATTATAGCACAAGACTAAATTTGGCATTAAATGCATATTGTAATGTTGAGTCAGAATTTTCCTTTGAAGATATAAAACATGGAAGACGTAAAGAAACTTATTCAAAAGAAAGTTGCAAAAATGTGTATTATAATAAAATAAATGATCGTATTGAGACTGTTTGTAAAGAAAGATTTTGGTCACTTGGAAAAAGGGCAGTAAAAAAATGTGCTAAACAAATTTTAAAAGATGAGATTGGGTATATTTATCACAAAGGAATACCAGATTTTGAAGAAGTTATTGCCTCATGCAAAAAACAAAATTATATAAGTTCTTATGAGCTTTTTGGGTGCAGTGTTGGTATAACAACATATGGATATGATAAAAATGTCAAAAAAGAATCATCAATTTTCTTTAATTATTTTTAATTATAATTTTTGTATGATTGTATAAAACTATAATAATATAGTACTTTAATTAAATTAATGAATTTGATTGAATATTGAAAAATAATCTATATATTATAAATGTTAATGATTCTACTTCTGTAGGTTTAGACTTCCATTCAATAACTTTGTTGTGGTATAGTTTAGATATTATTAATAAACCATACTCAACAATGGCAGTTATAAAAAGAACAAATAAAACAATTTGCAAAAAGTCTATAATAGTTAAAAATTCTTGTCTGTGGTGTTGGGTCTCATTGGATGGTGTGGTGTTGGGTCCCCGAACCCAACACCTAAGGCTAACAAAAATAAAAGTAATATAAAATAAACTATAATATTTCTTATTTATTAATTTGAAATTTGATAATATTATGTGTCGGATTTGGAAATCCGACACCACAAGAAAAGCATCCTCCTCCACGATACGTCCCTTCCCCCCTAATAAGGCCACCTATCACCACCCCCTGATAAGGTCCTCCCATTCCCCTGATAAACTCCCTCATTTCCTCCCTCTGATAAGTTCCTCTCACCCCCCTTGATAAGGTCTCCTTGCCACTCCTGATAAGCTCCCCCCATTCACTCCCGATAAGTTCCACTCCCATCCCCCCCTGATAAGCACACTGTTCACTTATTATTGCCTACATACTCCTTATTTTTAAAGAAACCACCATTATATGT
>CAKVGI010000003.1 GCA_934747265.1 uncultured Rickettsiales bacterium | reverse complement strand
TTTAAAGTAGATATATCGGATACTAATTATTTAAAATATTATAAGAATATAGATAATTTGCATGAGGCGTTTAGGGAGAATAATAACAACAGCGATTCAGATATTGAAATATCCGAGCCTGATTGCGAAGATAATTCTTATATAATAAATATAAATGTTGATAATGTCGTAGAGAATGAGGTAAAATATGAGAGTGGAGACAGTATTCCATCTGGTAAGAAAGTTGGTGATGTAATTAAGAGTGGTGATGTAGTTGAATACGAATTTAAAAAAACTGGAGGCAGTACTCCTAAAGGTTCCCCTTCTTGTTGTGGGCGTTCACAGACACTTAAATTTCCAAAAGGTGTCACAACCGCAAAGTTAGAAGTTTGGGGAGCAGAAGGCGGCAGTGCTGGTAATGTAATAAAAGACGCACAACACAGTGGTGACAGTACTGCATCAAACAAACCTAGACCAGTGGGTGGCAAAGGTGGTTATAGTTATGGAACACTAAGTACCTTGGATAAGGATTTAACAAAAAACGGAATTAAGAACAGAACACTACTTGTTTATGTTGGTGGTAAAGGACCAAATTACATGGAGAGTCCAGGCGGTTGGAATGGTGGAGGTGCAGCAAGCTCTGGAAGCGGACAACATGAAGGTGGTGGTGGAGGCGCAACAGATTTCAGAAAAACATCAGAAAAAAGCACTAGAATACTGGTCGGAGGTGGTGGTGGAGGCGCATCTATACCAAATGAGAACGGTGGTGCTGGTGGTGGAGAAAATAACATGGGTGGTAATGGTAGTATAGGTGATGGAACTCGTGGTATTGGAGGATGTAGTGCATACAAAAACAAAAATACTTCTACATGTTGGCAAAGTACAGCACAAAAAGCTGGTGGTGGAGGATATTATGGTGGTAGTGGCACATGGGGAAAAGGTGGCTCTGGTGGTGGCTCCGGATATGTAAATACAGCTATATTTTCAAACATTGGTGGAAGATCTGGTGTAAATGGTCGCGGTAAAGATGGCTGGAAAACATTATATACTCCACAAAAAAAAATAAGAGAGAATTCAGCT
The DNA here is from genome assembly GCA_934747265.1 of uncultured Rickettsiales bacterium. Taxonomy (GTDB): domain Bacteria; phylum Pseudomonadota; class Alphaproteobacteria; order Rickettsiales; family UBA1997; genus CALXSC01. Next base: position 98,598 of record CAKVGI010000003.1, on the reverse strand, counting down.
CTTGATGGAAAAGCAAAAGTTACATATTTAACAATTAGTTCAACATCAAATGAAGAATCAGAAAGCTACAATTATATAATTAATTTCCCGAAAGCAAAATATGGCGAAATTGTAGATTCAATTAATGAATGCCCAAGAAAAGTTGGTGGTTCTACATCAAAACCAGATTTTACGGATCCGCAAGCGCTAGATTATTACTATTTATCAAGCAATAGAGATATTAGTGGCAATTTAATAAATAATAAGTTATCAAGGAGATGTGGTAAAAATGGGGAATTTGAAAATGGAGTTATTCATAAATGTATTCAATTACAAAGATGTGATAACCCTTCAAGTAAATTCCCAAATGTAGATTGGGGCAAATATAACTACAAAATTGTTCATACCGGTATTATAACTGGTAAAGACAAAAAAACAGGAGTAGTTGTTAAGTATCAATGTTTGGTTGATATAGATAAAGATGGTAAGCAAACTGCAAATTATTATAAATATAATAAATAAATATAATTCTTTTACTAACAACAGACATTAATCTAAAAAATGTCTGTTGTTTTATTGTTGAATATTCACTTATATTGTATTTATATTACTGTTAGATTTATTTATTATGTAATTAATGTTTATTTTCTTTATAAAACATATACTAAACATTAAGTTTTTATCTTATATTAATAAAAGCCACTCTACCATTCTATTTGTATACTATAATTTTATTTTTTCCTTTCTAAGATTCCACTATACTATTATACTAAAAATATTGTCTTACATCTGAAATACCAATTTACTTATATGCTATACTCATTTTTTTATTTGTCTGTTAATATATCACTCCACCTTCTATTAAGGATTTTTTCACCTTCTCCCAATAAAAGTACTTCTTCGCCATACCTTCTTCTCCACTTCTCAGTTAAATACTTTTCGCTTACCACCCCTCTGCTAAGTTCATCCACACCCCTCCGTTAAAGAATATTCCTTCATCCTTTCCTACTAAGAAATACTCCTTCGCCCCCCGCTAATGGTACTCTTCCTATCCTCTCTACTAAGGCAATATCTCTTCATTTCTCTGTTAAGAAATACCCTTATATTTTCCCCTATTAAGAAGTACCACTATATCCTCATAATAATAGATACTCTTCTATACACTCTGATAAGTAATACCCCTCCATCCCCCACCCATAAGTTCACCCAATTCCCCCAATAAGGTCCCTTTATTCCTCACCTGCTAAGGGATACCAATCCATATTCCATACCAAGGAGCCTGATAAAGTATCAATCCGTCCCCCTTGATAAAGTATCAATCCATCCACACTGATAAAGTATCAATCCACCCCTCCACGATAAGGATTCTCATCCATCACATCTGATAATGATACCCCCCCTCTCTCCCTGATAAGAGACCCCCTCATTCCACCATAATAAAGATACTCTCTATTTCCTCAAATAAGGTCTCCACCCCCCTGATAAGTTTCCCTTCCATTCCCCCCTGATAATGGTCCTCTCATCCACCTTAATAAGTGGTAATCCTTCATCCTGCCCCTGATAAGCCACTTCATTCCCCCCTGATAAAGTACCTTTCCATCCCACCTTGATAAGTTCCCGTCTCATCCCCCACCTGATAAGTTCCCCTTCCATTCCCCCCTGATAAGGGGGGTTAAAATACTTTGATTGTTTTAAACTATGTTTTTTATGTTGATATATTATTTATAAATTAATATGTTATAATATGTTATGTTATAATATGTTATAATATGTTATAATATGTTATAATATATTAATTTATAATTCTTATAAAATTATTAATTGATTATATATTTTTTATATATAATAGTTTATATTATTTATATAACATTAATAATATATTTAATGTGTGATTATAGCATTTAGTAATATGTAGTAGTAGTATTATATTATTAATTATTATATTATTAATTATTATTTTATTTATTAAATAGATATATTACTCTATTCTTAATTATTATTATAATTTTTAATTATTATTATATAATTCTTAATTCTTAACTCTTAATTCTTAACTCTTAACTCTTATTTCTTAATTCTTAACTCTTAATTTTAAATCTTAAATTCAAATCCTCGACTTTATATTTTAATTTCAATTTTCAATTTTTAATTATCCATTTGTTTTAACAAATGGATGCTATCAACCCCCCTCCCCCCCTTATCAGGGGGGCGAGGAGAGGATACATTGACTACATTAGTTCCACCTTACGAAGGGGGGCAAAAATGCAGTATTAACTTCGTTAGCTTTCCATTACAAAGGGGATAAGGGGAAAATGTTCTATAATTGACTTCTTTCTTACAAATGTGAGCAAGAAAGAAAAGTATTTTGCATTAACTACATTACGAAGTGTGGTAAAAGAGAATCATAAAATTACTTGGTTTTCCCATTACAAAGTGGAGCGTGTCAGAGTTATTGACTTCATCAGCTCATCTTACGAAGGAATGATAAAAAGAGGGATTCTACAAAGAGGGGGCAAAAAATATAGTATTTAGCATCAGTTCCCTTACAAGGAGAAAGCTTAGAGTATATGTCTTGCGATTGACTCCGCTCTTAAAAGAAAGATAAGAAGAAAAAATTCTGCGACTAAGTCTCTAAAACAAAGATGAGACGTTCTACGTCAATGACACCATTACATGGATGGTAGAGTGGGTACACTCTACTATTGGAGTAAAAGGGAAGCTCTAACAAAATACTTTAATATTATAAATAATATTATTAATTATTTAATGTATAATATAATATTATAATTCTCAATTCTACATTCCTATATTACCGCCACAAGAACATCTTTATTTACATTAACATACTAAACTATTGATACATTGCAAAATAAAATAAAAAACCAAGTTATAAAAGGCAGATTTATAGAAAAAATTAATACTAAAAACAAAAATGTTAAAGAACAAATAGAAACATCTCCACAAATAGCGATGCTATATATGAATATTGAACGAAATCAGATAAATATAAATAAATATTGTAAATGCATAGAGGTTAACTCTATGCATAAAATTATAATCTTATAGGCATAAGGACGAATAGTAAAGACTCGTCATTTTCTTGTTTGATTAATAATGGAGAAATGCCATCTTCTATCTTAAATACAACATTCTCTTTTGAAATTTGGGACAAAATATCAATTAAATATTTTGCATTTAATATAATTTCCAAATTATCACCAGAATAATCAATCTTGATATTACCATTAGCTGTATTACCATCAGAACTTATAATCTCTAAATCTATATTGTTTGATGAGATTAACATCTTGATGTTTTTAGTTTTATCATTTGAAACAATAGAAACTTTTCCAACAATATCCTTTAATGTATTAGTGTTAATAACTATATCTTTGCTATTATTATAAGGAATAACTTTATTGTAATCCGGAAAATCGCCTTCAATTAATTTTAGTAAAATTTCTAAATTTTTTGTCTTTAAATTCATTTTATTATTACTAAAAGAAATTGAGACTTCATCCTCAGCTTTTTCTAAGATTTTAATAATTTCTGGAATTACTTTTTTAGGCATAATTGCTTTCTGTAATAATGTATAATCATCTTTCTTCTCGCCAGCAGTAGCCAAAATATGACCATTAGTTGCAACCATAAAAGTATGATATTTTCCTTCTGTATCTTTATATATCTCAATATTAATACCATTTAAATAATATCTGACCTCATCGTCGCCCATAGCAATTCTAACTTTTTTTATACCATCAAGCAACTCATCTCTATCAATTTCATATTCTTCACCTTTATCATCACCAATTTGATTTCTACCTTCTTGTTCACATGTTTTAATCTTAAACTTAATTCCGTCAGCTTCTAAACTAACAGTCTTCTCATTTTCTTCTTTAAAAGTTATTTTTGTATTATCAGAAAAACTTTTAATTATATCCTGTAATCTCTTTAATGGAAGAATTATTTGTATATTTTCATTAGATTGAACTTCCTCATTGCCAGTTAATAAATATCTAAAAGATAAAATCTCAAAAGTCAAAACGCTATTGGCAACCTTAATAAAAATACTACTTTCAGCATTTGATAAATCGTCATGTCCAACTTCTGGGTTAAATAATACTATATTTCTTAAATGTTTTGCTTCTATTGTAAATTTCTTATCCATTCTTAATTATATAAGTTCAAACTAAAATTAGAATAGTATTTTATCACAAAAAAGTCAAGTTATTTTTAGAAAAAACAGGACAATTACAACCAAGAAAAATATTTATTTTATTAATTTTTTTATTTTTACATTATGTTAATAAAAAATATGTAGTATATTGTATAGTAATACAATTTAAAAAAGTATGGGAAATTCAATTATTGGAAGAAGATGGATATTAATGAGAGCTCAAAAACATGCGCAAAATGTTAATAGAGCTGTGCATGATGATTTGTTGTTTTTAAAAGAAATTTTTTAAAAACGAGAAAAAAGACTAATAGTGATGCTTTAACATATGAAGAATTTGAGCAAAAAATAGATAAAATGGTTGAAGAAATTGAATATGTAGATAGAAAAAAATTAAAATTCCCTCAATTAAGAGCAAATAAAATGCTGGTTCTTTTAAAAAAAGCTCAAACATTGTCAAAACAAGATTATTATAATTTTATAAAAGATGGTGCCGGTTTTAACGAAACAGAATATTTTGGTCCAAATATTAGAGAGAAAAAATACATACCAAATTTTGATAAAGAAGAAGATAGAAAATTTAGTGATGGAACTATTGCGACGATTGCTTTGGTTTATTTGGTTAACATTTCAAAAATGACCAACAAGCCATTTAATCAAATAATTTCAAATACTGATGATTGTCTTTATGACACAAGACGAAGATTATTTAGAAAAAATAAACAAGTTGTAAGTTTAATTAAACCAATTTTATTAACTAAATCCGACAAAGAATAAATTCATTCAAATGAAAACTCATTTTGCTATGAAAATAAATTTTATACTATTGGAAAGGGATATGAATTTGGTGGATATCAGCTCCCTTTACAAGCAAAGGAAACAGCAATAGAATCAAAAGATATGAAACATGAAGAAAAAGATAAGTTCAGGAGAGAGGATTGTTCGTCATGGGTATCAAAAATAGCAAAAATAGACAGAATATCAACAAAAGATATGATGACAATACACGATAAAAAAGCTATTGATGAAATGTATGGAGAACTAAAAAATAAAGTAAAAAATGCAGGAAAAAAATTAAAAGTAATAGGAAAATATGATATTAAGCCTGGTGATATAGTGTGCTTTACAAGAAAAAGTGGTGGTGGTCATGCTGGTATTATCAAAGAAATAAATAAACTAGATAATACAATTGAGGTAATTTCTTACACAAGAGATGATAACTTAAAATATGAAGGAATTGGAATACAAAAATATAATCTTGACGATCAAACAAAAACATACAAGTTTTTTAGGAAAAAATCTGTAATAGAACAGCTTTCTTCTTCTATATAAGAGTTCAAATATTAAAACTCTTTTGTAATGTTCCTTTTAAATAATTTTTTTAATCCATCTTGGAATGACATATTATTGTATATAATTTCGTATAAAATATTGGTGATTGGCAGATCTATCTTCAAATCTTTACCGATTTCATAAACAGCTTTTAATGTATAATATCCTTCGCAATCTTTTTTTGTATTTCTATCTTTTACAAACATTTCACCAAACATTCTATTCTTACTATGTTGAGAAAATAATGTCGCTTCAAAATCGCCCAAAAAAGCCAATCCGCTTGCGCTTCTAGGATTACCACCACACTTTTCAATAAATTTACCAACTTCAAATACAGATCTAGACATTAATGCACCTTTGAGACTGCAATACCCTAAACCATCAAGCATACCAGCAGCTATTCCTATAACATTTTTATAGGCTCCCCCTATTTCATTTCCAGTTAAATCATTTCCATAATATGGTCTTATTAGTCTACTTTGCATTAAATTTACAACAGCATCTTTTGTTTGCTTATTATTACTATCAATTACGGCGCAATTTGGTATTCCTTTCGTATAATCCTCAACATGGCCGGGACCAAGCAATACTGCTACATTTATATTCTGATTAATTTTTTCAAACATTATCTCTGATAATCTTTTTTTCTCTTCTATATCAATTCCCTTCATCGCCAATATAAATGTTCTTCCTTCAACGTTATAATTACTAATTTCAGTAGCCAAAAATTTTAAATTCTGCGCATCAATAGATATAATTATAAAATCAGATTGTAATGTAAACTCTAAGTTTGATGTTAACTCAATATTATTTTGCAATGACAAATATTCATTTTTTCTATTTTCTCTTAACTTTTGAAAAGTTTTTGATTTTTCAAGCCCATATATATATACTTCATCGGCTCTATTATACTCAGATAAATACCAAGCCAAAAAAGTTCCCCATCTCCCAGCTCCTATAACACTAGCTTTTGTCATTTAATATTATATTATTTTCATACTCAAAATATAACAATAATAATTATAAAATCAATACAATAATAATTATTGATGTATTTTATTACTTTTTATAGCTTCTTCGTATAATTCAACAGTCTTTTCACACATTTTTTCTGTTGTAAAATTATCAACTATATGTTGTCTAGCCGTTTTTCCAATTTTAATTTTTTCTTCCAAAGGCATATTTAACAACATATCTATAATTTCGGCAAATTTATCTGTATCATTAGGATTTACCAACCAACCAGTTTTACCATCTATCACGGTCTCTAATGAACCACCTATTGCTGTACCTACAACCATTTTTTCCATAGCTTGTGCCTCTGGAACAACTCTTCCAAAAGCTTCACCCCTTATGCTACTTGATACAACTATATCCGATAGCATATAAAGGGCGGTCATATCAGAAACATGGTTCTCTAATTTAACATACTCTTCCAATTTTAATTGCTTTATTTTTTCTTTTAATCTATCTCTATACGCCTCATGGCCTTTACTATCTCCAACTATTAAGCATATAAAATTCTTATTTTTAACCTTTGCTAGTACATCCATAAAATAAAGTTGACCTTTCCATTCTGTAAGTCTACCCGGCAACAGAATAATTGATTTATTGTCCGGTAAATTCATGGTTTGTGTTAATCTAATCATTCTTTCTTTTGCTTCTAATAATGGATTAAACACATTAACATCAACGCCTCTATGTATTATTTTTACCTTATTATTTGCAAATTTATCTCTAAAAATCTTATAATTTTCAAAAGCATAATCTTTTACATAATTAGATACACACATAACATAATTACCTCTAACCATAGAGGAATTATATAATTTTTTTAGAAAAGAAAAAGGGAAAGAAGACAAAGAATAATTTCCATGCATACTTGACACAAGTGGGCAATGAGTTTTTTTGCAAGCAAAATATGCTGACCAAGCAGGAGCCCTTGATTTTACATCAACTACATCAACATCATAATCTTTTATAATCTTTGCAATTTTATTTATGTTCTTCCACATTTTAAATGGATTTTTTGTAGCCACATTTAAAGTTATATGTTTACCACCACCTTGTTCTACCTGATAAACCATTTTTCCGCCAGACGATAAAACCAATGATTTATATCCGTTTTTAACTAAATAATTATTTACCTCAACAACTCCTCTTTCTATGCCACCAGATGTTAAACTTGGTAGAATTTGTAAAATAGTGCCTTTTGTCATATTCTAAAAATTAGTTTAATATCCACATAGTAAAACAAAAAACATTAAAAATCAATAGAATAAATATTAATATTATTTTTATTTATTATTACTATTTAATTAAAAAATTATAAAAAATTCTATTATTAAAGCATAAGTAATAATAAAAATGACACAACAAGTGCTGGCCCAAATGGAAAATACTCATTTTTCTTGATTTTTTTCCATAATAATCCAAATATTACTCCAAATATGCCAGAAAATAGGAAAAAAAATGGAAGCGATGATACACCTAAAATTAAACCAGCTATTGTAATAAATTTAATATCCCCACCACCTATTGCGTCTTTCTTTTTCCATTTTTCGACAATAAATCCAGATAAAAAAATTATTCCAAAATATACTATTGCAGATATTACTGAATATAAAATATCAAAATTATTATAATAAATAAATATCAAGCTTAAAATTAATAAAGATATTTGCATTAAATCTGGAATAATATATGTTTCAAGATCTGATATTATCATAATTAAGCATACCACTATAATCAAGTCAAAAATTACAGTATTCCAGTTAAAACCAAATCTTAAATATGATATTAAAAACAATAATGATGTTGTTAACTCTGTTATAGGATATCTTACTGAAATTTTTGCTTGGCAATTCAAACATTTTCCTTTTTGAAATAACCAAGAGAAAATTGGTATTAAAGATTTTATTTTTAATGGTTGATTGCATTTTGGACAATGTGATCTGGTAAGCATACTTTCATTTTTAGGTAAGCGATAACTTGCAGCAGTTATAAAACTACCAAAAACAGCGCCGAATATTAATGAAAATATTATAAAAAAACTGCTTTCCATTTTATCTCCTATTAAAAATAATTATTATTTATTATTGTGAATGATAAAGAAATAGCTATGCCAAGTCCAGCAAGAATCAAGTCTTTAAATATTAATTTTCTTGCATGTTTGTACCTTTCTTTAAGTGTTAATACACCATCGTTTTCAAGTTGAGCTATGCACAATTCTCTTCCTGCCAATATTCCAATAAATACCCAAGTCGTAGCCATAGGAATATGATTAATTTGCCCAAAAACAAAAATAATAAATGCAAACGATAAATTAATTATTGATGTGGATCTAGTATTAGTCATATCCTTCTTTTTACTAACTATTTCCTGAATTGGTCCGCCATGATTATAAAAAATAAAACCAATAAAAATTATTCCGATGAATACAAATAATATAAGACTATAAATAGAAAATGTTCTTGGCAAGTAAACTGCTACATTTGCAGTATTATTTGTTAACCAAGCAATCCATAGTATTCCAGTTGAAATCCATTGTAAATTCTTCCATTTTTTCATCCTTTTTATACTTCCTTCATTTGATAAAAAAATCTTGCAAAATTTTAGCAATATTCTCCATAAAATATAACTTAAAATAAAACCAGCAATATAACCACCAAGTGTCTTTATTAAAACAGCGCCAATCGCTCTCTGCGAAGCAAACACTGATAGAATTAAAAATGTAGAGCTAACAGGTATTTTATAATAAGTTAAAATTAATAATAAAATAGGCGGAACAAAATGCATTATGTCATTATCGTCTTGATATGGTATTGAAAGCAATCTATTAAAATCTATCCTATGTCCATTAAAAAACCAAGTTAATATTAACGTGGTTAAAAATAGTATAGAAATATACAACCATAATTTTATCCAAGATTTTTTACTGTTTGATGTAATAAATGTGCCGAGAGTTTGAATTGAATCATTACTCATTGTACTAAACATCATAAACACAACGCCAATCCAATCCAATTTATTTGATGGTGCCACTATAAGTGTTAAAATTAGAACAGCTATCAAAAACAATAAATTGCTTTTTGATAATAAATTATCCGATGAACCACCATCTAAAAACTTCTCTTTGTTTAAAAATAACACCTTGATACAATTACAATAACATATTATAATAAAAGTTATTTATATAAAAAAATAAAGCAAGAGAAATATTATCTATTATATAACTTTTTAATAAAAAACAAATAAGATATTTTTATATACCAAAATATCTTGTAAATAAAAACATAACTATTATTATTTTTTTATAATTATAAAATAAATATATGAAAATATTTTTAGGTAGGTCTTTATTTAAAATTGGAGATATAGAATATAATTATAATAAAATCATAGAGATATATGATAAATCATTGAATGATGGATGCGATTTATTAATATTTCCAGAAATGTGTATTGTTGGATTTCCAATATATAATGAATTATCTGATAAAAGTTTTATTAAAAAAAGCAATAATTTTGTTGAAAAAATTATAGATTACACAAAAAAGAAAAGAGCAAGAATCTTGCTTGGCTGTCCATATTCAATAGAAGAAAATATTTCCAAAGATGGAATTATACAAAATGCTGAATTATATAATTCCGCAATTTTGATAGACGATAGTTATATTAATGATGTTCATAATAAAACAAATATAAATAAAAATAATTTATTTAATGAATACAAATATTTTGATAAAGATGTAATATTAAATGATATTTCTTATGAAAATGATAATTTTGATATTTTAATAGGAGATGAAATCAACGAAAATAAAAATATTTTATTTATAAAAGAAAGGGATACAGATTTTATTTTATGTTTAGATACTGAACTTGAACAAAATATAAAGGCAAAACAACAACAATTATCTAAAATCGCAAAATGGACTAAAAAAAATATTATTTATATGAACAATTTGTCATATGATATAAAAATTGGGCATCGGTTTTTAGGCGATGTTTTTGTTTTAAATAATATTGGAGAAATTGTATATTTAAATCAAAATAATAATGAGGATATTTTAAAGTTTGAGACACACATTGAAAATGGTATTTTGAATATAAAGAATATAAATAAAAATATTAATAAAAAATGCAATTTTATTGATATTATTGCAAAAAATTATACTGATAAAAAAATTATTTTTGAAACAAATAAATATATTGACTTCAAAGAAAAAAATATTATTCAAATAACATTTGATAAAAACATAAAAGATGATAAAATTATTTTTATTGATTTAAATAATTATATTAAAAATATTAAAATTACGAACGAAATCAAAAAAATAATTTTACAGAATATATATAAAAATTCTATTATAATTTAAATATTAATGTTTATGCCAAAAGTGAAACGGATGTAGATGATTATGCAATTCTTCATCAACTTCATTATCATTATTATTAAAATATCCACATTTATTTAACTCTTTTATAAATTTATTGCTATTTAAGGTACCAGTAAAACTGCAACCGTCTCTGTTTTCTTTATTATATACTATATATTTTGGTACTGAAATTGTATTTTTATTTTTATAAAACTTATCAGCTTCAATATTATCATGTGTTGCATCTATTTTTACTAAAATTGTATTTTCATTTTTTAGATAATTTAACACTTTAAACTTTGATAATGTTGTAATTTCATTTATATTGCATATCATGCACCATTTTGCTGTAATGCTAACAAAAATTGTCTTGCCTTCATTTATATAATTATCAATTTTATCTAAATCTATATTATTAATCCATAATGTATTTTGATATAGTTTAGCTTTTTCTGTTTCAAAAAATGAAACTGGGATTGTTATCGCAAAAACTGAAATTAATGAAATAATAATCAAGTTTTGTCTGAATTTTTTGATCAATTTAAATTGTAATAGTATAGTCATCATAAATAAAATCAGCAAAAACAAGGCTGTATATCCTATTACACTTTTAATTATATATAAAAACCAAATAATTGTTATTGATATGACAAAAGTTATAATATATTTTGTTTTGTTTAAAATATTTTCTTTATTTTTTAGAAAATCTAGCGTATTTGGATATATTAATATTAATAAAAATGGAAAAGCCATTCCAATTCCAACCATAATGAAATTAATTATTATAAAGATATAATAATTATTTGTAATAGACAATGTTGCTATTGTTCCTATAATCGGTACAGAACAAGGCGTAGCAAATAAAACCATAAATATTGCTGTCAAAAAATTTTCTACAAAAATTCCTTTATCCAAATTTCTTGAAATATTATATTTATTTTGAAAAAAATTTATTAATTTTGGAGAATAATCAAAGTGAAAAAAGCCCAACAAATTTAGTAAAAATAAAAATAACAATAAAGTCGTAAAGATTAAAAAATAAGTATTTTGAAAATGGAACCCAAGATTAAATGTTTTATCCATATATTTAAAAAATATACTGAATAAAGAAAAAATAAAAAACATAAAAATTATGCCAAGGCTTGAAGCTATAGCACTAATTTTAATATTTTTTTTATTATTTTTTGTTTGTGAATATTTTACTATATCGTAGATTTTAATAAGCAATATCGGGAAATTGCAAGGCATAAGGTTTATTGTTAATCCAGCAAAAAAAGATAAAAAAATATTACTCATTTTCTATTTATTATTTGAATCGTAAATATCGTAAACTTTATTTTTAAAAAAGTCTATTCTTTCTAGAACTTTATTAATATTTTCTTTTACTATAAGCAATTTATCTGTATCTTCTTTATTTTTTAAATAAAATATATAATTTTCTATCATTATATTAGCATATTCCTTAATTTCATCTATTATCGGATATAAAATATCTTGCTTTTGCTTAATAGATAATTCAACACTTTCAGATACTTTTTCAGATAAATTATCAGCTATTTCATAATATTTATTTAGTTCATTATAAGTTTCTAATTCATCTTTCGGTGTTAAAAAAGTCATAGTATTTTCCTTATCTATTATTTTCCTTCAACATTCTTTCTTTATCTCTCTTCCAATCTCTTTCTTTTAAATCCTGTCTTTTATCATAAAGTTTTTTACCTTTCGCAATTGCAATTTTTAATTTTGCTTTATTTCTATCATTTATATAAAGAGATAATGGTATTATTGTTGTTCCTTTTGTTTTTATACTGCCAGATAATTTATTTATCTCTTTTTTGTGTAATAAAAGCTTTCTATTTCGTGTTGGCTTATGATTAAAGTATTTAGAAGTCATATTATATACCGGAATATTCATATTTGATATTATAGCATCGCCATTATCATCAATATAAATATATCCCTCTTGAATATTAGCTCTTCCATTTCGCAATGATTTAATCTCACTACCAAGCAAAGATAGCCCAGCTTCATACTCGTTGAGTATTTCATAGTCGTGTCTTGCTTTTTTATTTTGAGCTATAATTTTCATATAATAAAATTAATCTAATTTTAATAAACTTTTTATATAATTATCAACATTAAATTCTTGTAAATCATCAACACCTTCACCAATACCAATTGCATAAATAGGTTTTTTAAATTCATGAACTATTGGAACCAAAATTCCACCTTTTGCTGTACCGTCCATTTTATTCATTATAATTCCAGAAATATTTAGCATTTTATTAAATATTTCAACTTGTTTCTTTGCATTTTGCCCAATAGATGCATCTAAAACTAATATTGTCTCATCAGCTCCTTTTTCATCAAGTTTTTTTAAAACTCGTTCTATTTTTTGCAATTCTTGCATTAAATTAATATTATTTTGCATTCTACCCGCTGTATCAATTAACAATACATCATAGTTTTCTTTTTTTGCCTTTTCTAGTGATTTATAGGCAACAGAAGATGGATCCATACCTTCTTTTTCAGCTTTTACTATATCAACACCAATATTTTTACACCAAACTTCCAATTGCTCAACTGCGCCAGCTCTAAAAGTATCACAAGCAGATATTAGAACTTTTTTACCCTCTTCTTTTAACTTCTTTGCAATTTTTCCTATAACTGTTGTTTTACCAACACCGTTAACACCAACAAACATTAAGATATATGGATGTCTATTATCATTAATGCTTAATGATCTTTCGGAATTATGTAAAAATTCTTTTATATATTTTGACAAAACAATTTTAATATCTTCTGTGGTTGAGGATTTTGAATATTTATTTCTTCTAACTTCACTAATAACTTTATTTGTAATATCAATACCAAGATCGCTAGATATAAGTAATTCTTCAAGCTCTTCTAATAACTCTTCGTCTATTTTCTTTCCAGCAAAAATACCAAACAAACCAGAAGTTATCTTACTTGCTGATTTATCCAATTTATCATCAATATTTGAAGTTGTAAATAATGACACAATACATAAAATAATTTTATCTAGATATATATTATTAGTCTTATTTTTCAAAAATCAACTATTTTATATTGAATTTTCATAAAATAGTTTTATTTTTAGAAAAAACTATAAATTATGAAAAGAATAGATATTCAAGTAAATGGTGGTTCTGGGTTATTATTTAATGATATAACTAATATTGAAGAATTTTTAAAGATTGAATTAAATCATTTAAAATATGGAAAAAGTTTTATAATTCCAACTTTTATAACTGATAGTTATGAAAAAATGGGAAAATTTGTTGATATTTTGCTACAAAGAATATCCTTAAATGAAAAAAAATATAAAATAAATGATAATACAATAATTTTACCAAAATTATGGGGTATACACATAGAAGGTCCTTTTATTACTAATAAAGGTACACATCCAAAAGAATTTTTAAAGGATTTTAACGAAAAAAATATTAATGATATTATAAATATATTAAAACCATTGGGTAATTTACCAATAATCATCACAATAGCACCAGAATTGCTTTTAGAAAACATTGGAGATAATAAAAAATTAATAAAAAAGCTAAAAAAAGAATTAAATATTACTACCTCAGCAGGGCATACAAAAATAACAAAAGAGGATTTTAAAAAAATTCAAGATATTTTGGAAGATGATAAATTCTTAATGCTTACACATTTTCACAATGCAATGCTTGAAGGACATTTTAGAGATAATATAGACGGAATACCATCATATTTAATGGAGAATTATTTCAATGGTTATTTTGGTTTTATTACCGACGGTCAACACACATCAAGCGGTGAGCTTATACCAACTTTATTGAATTATTATGATAAAATATGTATAATTTCAGACTGTGCTTCGCCAGCAAACTGCATTGTTGATAAAACAAACAATTTATTCAAAATGGGCGGAAGTATTGGAGTAGTAGAACAAAAAGAAAATGAATTGCCAAGCTTTTTCTGGACAGATTTTTCAAAAACTGATAATGAAAAAATCAAAAATAAACAATTATCAGAAAAAGAATTATATAATCTATATATAAAAGGGCAAGGCGGGTATAAAACACTAGCTGGATCGGCTGTAAACTTAAATCAATGCTATTCATTTTTAAAAAACTTTAATATAGAGGAAGAACTCAATAAAAGTAAAAATAATCCCAAAACAAAACTTTTATTGGAAAAAGGATTACAAAAAAACAATATAACCGAAAGCGAAATAAAATCTTTTTTAAATAAAATTATAGAAAAAATGTTTTTTGAAAATCAATTAAAAGCTATAAATTTAGAAAAAGATATAATTGAATATGAAATAATTGATAATAAACTATATAAAAATAATAAACTTTATATTGATTTTGAGTGTGATTTTGGAGACTTTTTAAAACAAAATATTCCAGATCAAACGCTTTTAAAAGAAGAGTTAATTAATGATATCAAAAAATATTCCTTATAATATCATTAGCATTAAACAAAAGAGTAGCTCACAAAAATTAGTGAGCTACTTATAGAAAATAAATAAAGAATAAATTATTTATTTTTTTTTACCGCCTGCTGGTTTTTCTTCTTTTTTTGTACCACAGCCACATCCGCATGTCATAATAACTACCTTTTTTATTATTAAATTAATAATTAGTCTCCACTACTGGTATATATCTTATATTTTAAAAAGCAACGGTATAAAAAAATATTTTTTAAGTTGTTAATTTTTCTTGAAAAAATAAATTTTAGATATATTATATGGTGTATATATTTTTAATATTATTAATATAAGGAAAAGAAATGGCTACAAAGAATAACCCTAAGAACAAAGGTTCAGCTGGTGGTAAAAAGATGTATGATGGCAAAGAAATAGAACCAATTAAATATGTTGGTTTGTATGCCGGTGATGGTATATATATGTCAGCTAAATATGCTAAAACAAACAATATTATAATGGATGCTAACGGAAAACCAATTAAATGGAATAGCATTGAAGTTGTAGAAGAATAATATTTATTCTTTTAAAATATTTGAGGTACATATGATAAGAAATAAAATGTTTAGTTTATTTTATATAAAAATATTTGTAATGCTTTTATTTCTGTCAAATGTACCTTTTTTGTTGTTCGCAGATACAAATAATAATCCAAATGATAATAAAAGATACACGTATCAGAGCGATTATCAATCTAGGGCATATGAAAGAAAGAGTTATTATCCAGCGTACTGTGGTGATAATAATAAAGATGGTGCTGATTGGACCACTTATCCATCATTAAATTTGAGTGATACAGGTTTAAGCGATTATCCAACTTGCTTAAAAAAAAGATATTGTTCAGATTTAGATGAAAATGGAGAACTATATATTACAACACCTGATTATAATGAAAACAACGAACAAACACTGAATTGTTATAAAAAAAGTTGTTTAGATTTGACAACCGCAGAATTAAAAGCCATATACAATAATCAAAGAACTTCAAATCATTACTATAAATTTTGTGAACCAGTAAAATATTCAAATTCACCAGTATCTGATAGCAGAATAATTACAGCACGATCTGGTGCTTTAAGTGAAGCGGAACAAGTTTACTGTAATGAATTCAAAAAAGAAGAGTTGGAATATTTAGTGCCAAATATACAAGATAAAACAGGAATAAATAATGAACAGGTCTATCAATGTTTATTACATCAGTGTCCACTTAGTAATAATGTAAGTGCGCTTTGTAAAACTAACTTTTGGATGTTTTCAGATAAATCGGGAAATCAACGGATAAGGAGCGATGATTATATAACTAAATATGAGGAAAAAATTTTAGGAAATGCTAATACAAGTATTAATGAGAGATACAATTCGTGTACACAACTAGATACACAAAATATAGGAGGTTATTGTCAAAAGGAAAGATCTTCAAGATTATTATCATGCGATGAAGAATTGAATACTAATTGTGATGAATATATCGGATTTGATAGAAAGTTTGGAAATCAATATAATAATCTAAGAAATTCATTTATAAGTTATAATAGAGCTATTCAAACTTGTAGTGAAGACAATACTTGCCGACAAACAATAGATTGTCAATTAGAAGCAAATGCCGATGATGGTTTTTGTAAAACATATGTTGGTTCAGCTGGTTCAAGTGATGTGTTTTTATCATATTTTTATAGACCATATCCACATCCAGCAACAACTGAAATTTTAAATGTAGATAAATCTTGGTTATCTAACAGTAATGATGGTAAAAAATTGTCTTCTGAGATTTATGATAAAATTTTTAATAATCCAGAAACATCGAATTCCAAAATCACAGTTATTAAAAGATTAATGAGAGGTGGTGCTCCAAAACCTTTGCCTTCGGATATTCCAAATACAACTGGTTATATTAGTGAGACCAGAAATAAAACTCATTTAGATATACATCTTTTCCCTCTTTTAAGTACTGAAAATAATTATAGAAAAAATTATTTTCATTATATTATTAATGGAACAATCAATAATACAAATAGATTAAATATTTGCATGAGTAGTGATAATGATTTTAAAGAATATGGTTTTAGAAAAATTGTTCTTGATAGTAGCGATAATGGTTCATGGAATGAAGGCGAATATTATAGAGCAAGTATTGATAGAAGATTAGTATGGTTTGTTGGACCCAAAAGAGGTAATTTTGAAATATTTAATGCCCCCCATTTAATTCCTTTATGTAATGCAACTACAACATATTCTTCTTATGGTTATACTGGTGCCTTATGTGTAATAGAACCTTATAATAATAGCGAATGTTCAACACCTAGATCTGATAGTTATTATATAAAAGGTAAGCCTGAATTTAAATACAAAACAGATAAACCAGAATTAGAAGAAGCAAGGGTTAATGCATGTTTAAGAAAAAGAAATGAATATGGAAGTTGTGGGGAAAGAGAGTGTAAGGTTAGCGCGACAAATTGCGATACTAATGGTTGTAGTGCATTTAAACAAACTTGCAGTGAGGATACATGTGTTGAGTTAATTTGGAGAAGCGAATTAGACTGCAATTTATCTAATAACAGTGAAAACGATTGTATAAAACAAATAGAAAACAGTCAAGTAAGGTTTAGACTGCAAAAAATAAACAATAAAATGTATGTCTTTATTGATGATAATTCTGGTATGACTCTTAATGGCGCCACAAGAAATAGATGGTCTAATTGCCCTAACAGTAGTGATATGAGAAAAATAAAAAGCAATAGTAATAAAGTAGAAACAACATATTTGGATACATATCAAAAAGGTGGTAAAAATGCTTCAATTATTACTTATAGAGGCAGAATTACCAATGCAAATTTGCTAGACAGTAATGATTTGATAGACTATAATGGTGATGGAAAAATAGATGATAGGGATGTTTTTGGCGAAGAACTTTATGAAATATTTAAATGCGGTGATGCAAAAAATAAGGATAATAAATGCGATAGCATGTCAACCAAAAATATTGAGAAAGACACAAAACCTAACTGGATAACTTGGGATATTGTTCAATATATAGGAAATAATCAACCAACCAAAGGCAACCCTAATTGTGAAGTTGGAAGTCTTAAAAATTGTAGAGGATATTATGATGCAAAAGGTAAATTTCATAAGGAACAACAAGGTATACCAATACCATTACCATCTTCACCAAAATTCTTTTATAAATATGCTACATTAAATAATTCTTCAAATATGTTCTTACCTTTATTGAGAATTATTAGTGCTAAAAGTTATAATAATGCTGTTGTAGATATAAAAAATACAGAAGATGACAATAATATAAGGCTAAACTTTTTTGAACCAACGGTACGTATTGGATTTGGTAAAAAACAAACAGATGATATTACTATTCCTTTTAATAAAATGAGTGTAAGTAATGAAATAGAGGATAATAGTAGAAAAATTAAAATAAAATACAAGCTTAAAAAAACAGTTGATGGAGTTCAAGAACCATCTGGCAGTGTTTGTTTAAGTAGGATTATTAAAGAAAAAAGTGGAAAACAAACGGAAGATATTGAAGAAGTTGTTAAGTGTTTAAAAAGAAAAAATCCAACAATAGATAGTATAATTATTAAAACACCACAAGCATCTACTCGGGAAGACGGTCCTTATATAAATGTTAGTTTTATTAAAAAAGAATCGGTTAATAAAACTGATAATTCTCCTATTACATTAAATGATAATAATTCAATTAAATTTTTAAGTAGAATATTGGAATCAGGCGAAAAATTAAAACCAAATACATATGGCGAAGCGCAAAAATATCCTATATATATTGAAAGAAGCAGATGTAGCAGTTTACAGTATGAGTGTATGGCATACAGGTCTGATTTAATTGACGAAAAAAACAAGTTAGAAAAACTCAACAAAAAAATAGAATTAGAAGGATTAGAGATTAATAATAATGAAACAGAACAAAGAGTTTTAAAAGCTAACATAGCAGATTTAAATAAAAAAATTAGTAATTGTGAAGATAATACTCAAAAATATTGTGATAGTTTAAATAATGGTACTTTTTTAGTATTAAACATAGTATTTAATAATAATATTAACGGAAATATTTTAAACAATTATCGTGATATGAGATTATGCCGTTTATATAGAACCGGTAAGCCAAAATATAATAATTATTCAAACTACTGTACAGACTTAATTGAAAATCTTATTGAAAATGAAGATAAAGAAGAAAATATATTATCTTCAACAATTGAAACTGCATTTAAAAATTATAATTTAGTTGGCTCAACAAATGACATGTGTATATCTAGTGGATTCAGTGAATATTTCCCTAATGTTGTAGCTAATCCGTCAGTTGGTGATACACTCGGAAAATGCGTTTTGACAGCTGAAAGTAAAGCTAAAAAAGAGTGTAGAAGGGAAGGTTTTTATTCTTTCTGTACAAACAATAATGATTTTGAATGTAAATGTGTCAATGGTTTGAGTGATTGTGATTGTTCCGATGGTATAAGCTGTGTAAAATATACTTATTGTACTGCTAATAATGAAAATTATACAAATTTACCAGAAGAATGTTTTTTACCAGGATTTAATTATTACAAAACAGTCTTAAAAGCTGATAACACTTTTGATATTAGTTGTCAATGCGAATTAGATACAAGCAGTAGTAATACGAGCGGAAAAGAAATCAGAAAAGCTACCCCAAGAGAACTTGGATTGTGTGCAAATTTAAGAACTATTCCATTTTGTCAAGCTGTAAAATATTATGACGAGAATAAAGTTTATAATGATGGTGGTGCTGGTGAAAAACTGGATGTTATTAAAAATAAATACAAAAGCAATATATGGAGGACTAACCAAACAAAACTCGGCAAATATAAAATAAAGAGTTTTGATGCTAATGGAACTTATTGGATTGGAAACCTAAAACATGCAGAATTTGATTTAACAAGATCTGATAATAACCAAGATTGGTATAATACACAAAAATTATACTGCTATAATAAAGACAGTGGTCATAATTATATTTTGGATAATGATACACCAATTTGTGAAGGTAATGGCTATATTCCTATAATGGCGGTAGCTGGTGAATGCAATGGTTTTTGGAAAAATAAAGTTATAAAAATTACAGATAGTCAAAATAAAACATCAATAGAAACTATAAAACCTTTGGCTTATTGTCATTATGCAGGATATTTTAATTTATACCAAAATACAGGTTGCGAAAGATATTCTTGCCCTATGATAAATGAAGGTGATCCAAATTATGCAACAGATAATGAAAAATCTCAAATAAATAATTCAGAAATAGATTATTTGACCGCAAATCGTAAGGGATTGTCTCATGGTTTTGCAAATTGGGGAAGTTATAAGAAAGGTACATATGATATCGAGTCAAAAACAATTAGAAATGATGAAGTTGAAAATGGACATGGAGATGATATAGAGCAAAGAACCGCTGAAAGCTGTATTCAAGGTTATGCGCCAGCAGGTTTTGGAAAAATATTATATAAATATTTCCCAGTAGCTTTTAATGCTTGGGATGAGATTAACCAAGAGTTTGATAAAGACGCTTTTATAGAAAACATGCTTCTTAGTACTGACGATTTTGTTTCAAAAGATATAATGTCTAATACATTATTATATGACGCAAAAATACATTTACCAATTAGATATTGTAATCAAATTGGGCAATGGATGCCAGTTGAAGATATTTATACAAGATTTAAAATTGAACCTTATAATATAAGTAATCAAATTTTCCACAATAAACTTACTAGTTCTGGATATGTTAATGTTGGATTATATGGAAAAAGAGGTGTAGCAAGAGAAGAAAATAATACATATGGAATAAACGTTGATTATTCACAAAAATATTGCGAAAGATTATTCTGTAAAGAAATTACACATAATGATATTACTCCTCAATCAATAAATAAGGAAGAAGCTGATATTGGTGAAGAAGAAAAATTGAATGAATATCCTCTAAAAATGAATGGTGCTTATGACAAAAATGGAAGAATAAACTATTTTAATAATAATGAAGTAAATAAATTTACATATTGGAGACATACTGGTGGTGCTACTTGGAATGAAACACCTGCCCCATTAAAAGGCGAAAGTATAAAAATAGAAGGTAATTGTTCTAGTTTGGCTGGTTATTTCCCAAAAGATGCAGAATTTTTGTTTGAAGATAAAGTAGAAACAGCAGAAAATAGTGATAATGTCTTTAAAACACGATATTCGTCTTTTGCAAAACAACACTCCGATTTATTTTCAAATTTTTCTGGCAACGAAAGAAATCCAAGGGTATTTGATTTTGTATCTAATAGACAAAGCGCTACAAAACCAACAAGACAGTGTGATAAATGGGGTATTTGGGGTGAAATTGAAAATAAATGCAAGAAAGCCTGTGAGCCAATTGATCCATTTAGAACAAAATTTTCCATTGATAGTAAAGGCAAAATACAAATAGATGCATTATACAAAATACCACATCTAAGAAGTGATTATTATTATGTTAATGAGGAAAGCGGTACCAAATATGGTGATAAATATACTGGTGGTGCTCAATGGGGAAGAACATTAGCTGGACAATACGCTATTGGTGAGTGCGATTCTACTATTTCAAAAGGTATAAATATTATTGGTAAAAATGGTATACAAAGATCATCAGAAAATATAGTCTTTATAAGAAGCGGTTCCCCTGAAACAAAAGTAAACGGAATGACTACTGGTGGCAGACCATATAGAGAATGTTTGCCAGATGGAACTTGGGGAAAGATAAATAATCCTTGTATATTATATGAAGTTTGCCCTGAAAAAACTATAGTTAATTATAATCTTGCAAATAATTATAATATTAAAGAAAAACAAATAGTTGGTATTTTAAATTCCAGTTCTTTAACAATAGATAAAATAAACGATACAACTGGACAAGGAAAGATAGTAGAAATTAAGTCGTTATGTGATTCAAAATATTATACTGGTGAAATAACAGGACAGTGTTCTTTAGAAAATAAGGATTGGAAAGGTGATATTACCTCAACATGCGAACTAAAAACATGTAGTGGTTTTACAAAAGCATTAGGTAAAAACGGAAGCATTTCATTCTTTAATGTATCAAATAATCAGTATTTTGCTAAGGGTTCTGGTTTTAAAAATAATAAATTATCAATGAAAAATAAATCATATTTAGGATATAAAACCGAAAAACAATGCCCTCTTTACTTCACTTGCAAGGATTGTAAAAATAATACTGTTTCGTATACTTGCGATTATAATCAAACGGAAAATGAACTTAAATGGACTGCTGATGGTAGTTGTGAACCAATATCCTGTTCCGTTGAAAATTTAGAAAAAGTATGTAATGTAAAAGCTGGATGTGAACTTAGTAATAAATTAGAAGAACCTAATGAGAGTTTTATTACTGATAGTGATAAAAGCCTCAGGGAAAAAACTAAGGATGTTGCATTTGAAGAAAGTAATTCAAAATATGACGAAACAAATAGAAGGTATGCTATTGGTTCATTGATTAAATTAAATGAAGGAAGAAAATATAAATACAAGGGCGGTAATGAAGTTTATGCAATTTGTACAGAAGGAAATGATGGTAATGGTATTTGGATTACTCGGGGTAGTTTTGAATCATTAAAGTGTGCTGATAGTGATTTATCTATTGTTGATAATGCAAGTTGGATTACAACAAATATTGGCATATGTGAAGATGGAAGTAAATCCAACGGGCTTTCATGCCCAGAAACAGAAAAGTTGTTGCAATGTAATGACGGTTATGAAAGATCTCCAAACACAGAAAAATTGTCAACACAATGTTTATATATGAACGATGGAAGAGAAGTAAGCTGGTCTAATGTGAATTTAAATGAAGAAATAGTTAGTCAATATTGTATTAAAAAAAGTGATATTTAATTTATATTTTTGTAATTCTTAAATCAAAATGTTTAAATTGATTATTAAACCAAGTATATTGTCTTTTGGCATAATTTTTTGTTGATTTAATTGATTGTTCAATAAATTCCTCTTTTGTAATTTCTCTATTTAAAAATTTTATCCCTTCTTTAAGTCCTATGGTGCTAAAAATTGAATAATTTTGTGGATTATTTATAATTTCCTGATTATTCGCCTTAAAGTTGGATATTTCTTCTAATGCATTATATTCATCAATAAATTTATTAAATCTTAGTTCACATTTTTCATATAGTTTTTGTCTGTCTGGATTTATATTTATATGAAAAAACATATCGTCTGGATATAGTTTAATATTTCCTTGATTAATAAAATATTGTATACTCTTGCCTGTTATTTTATATACTTCAAGAACCCTCATTAATCTTTGTTTATCATTCATATTGATTTTTGCCACATAATCTTTATCTATATCTAAAACTATTTTATAAAATTCATCATATCCGATATTTTGATAAAGTTCAAGTACATCTTGTCTTATATCGCTTGGAATTTCTGGAATTTGTGATAACCCATTTATTAATTTTGAGATATACATTCCCGTACCACCTACAACTATTGGTATTTTTCCTTTATTAAAACAATATTCTATTTTTTCTTGACACATTTTTAGCCATTTACCAACATTACAATTATCATAAGGCTCTAAAACTGAAAATAGTAAATGCTCAATATTTTCTCTTTCTTCAATAGTTGGTTGACTGGATAAAATTGGCAACCCTTTATAAACTTGCATTGAATCAGCATTTATGATAATTCCATTATTTTCTTTTGCCAATTTAATAGAATAGCTGGTTTTTCCACTAGCTGTTGGTCCAGAAATTACAATAATTTTATTTTTTTCTTTTATCATAAGGATTTTCCGCTTTTCTCAAAATCAATCTAACTATCGTCTTTTTTAAATTAAAATCCTCCCTTAATTTATTTACTAAAAATTTAGAATAAGACGTTTTTTCTAATTTTTCTGGACTATTTGTAAATAAAACAAATGTCGGTGGTCTTTTTTTTGCTTGTGTAATATATTTTAATTTTACGGCATTTCCTTTGAATAAAGGAGGCGTGTGATCTTTTTCTATTTCCCTTAACCAATTATTCAAATCCGATGTTTTAATGTATTCATTCCAATCTTTATAAACATCTAAGCATGCATCAACCAATTTATCTATATTTTTACTATATAAAGCAGATATTGGAACAATAGGACAACCTTTAACCTGTGCTACTTTTTGCTCTATTAAAGAAATTGAATTATTCATAAATTTGTGCTTATCTTTTTCCGGAATAGTATCCCATTTGTTTAAGGCAAAAACAATGCCTCTACCTTCATTAACTATCATATTTGCAATAGCTAAATCTTGCGTATCAAAAGGCGAAGTTGAATCTATCATCATAATAACAATTTGCGCAAATCTAACGGCTCTAAAACTATCCTCAACAGCAAATTTTTCTAAATCCGTATCAATATTGTGTTTCTTTCTAATACCAGCTGTATCTATTAATTTTATATCCCTATTTTTATATTTCCATTTTATGGAAATAGCATCTCTTGTAATTCCAGCTTCCGGACCAGTTAAAACTCTTTCATCGTTTAATAGTGTATTGATAAGCGTTGATTTACCGGCATTAGGCCTTCCAACAACAGCAATTGTAATTTCTCTATCTTCCTTATTATTTTTATTTTCTTCCGTATCAATTTGGATTTTTTCCTCCATATTACTAATATCTTTATATTGCTCCTGATATTTATCATAAAATGACTCTATTGCATCATAAAGCATATTGAAACCATTATTATGTTCAGCGGATATTGGTATTGGTTCACCTAACCCAAGTTTGTAATATTCGCTATCAAATATAAAGTCATGATTCTTTAATGAATCACATTTATTTACAACTAAAATCGTTGGAATATTTTTTTCTCTTAACCATTTAGCAAAATATTTATCAGCTGGCTCTAAACCGCTTTTTCCATCAACTAAAAATAAGCATAAATCAGCATCAAAAACAGCAACTTCTGTCTGTTTTACCATTCTACTTTCTAATTGCTTATTTGTTAGATTATATTCTAAACCAGCGGTATCTATTACATCAAACTCAATAGGTCCAAGAGAGCCTTTTTCTATCTTTCTATCTCTTGTAACGCCAGCAAAATCATTTACTATTGCTATTTTTCTACCAACCAACTTATTAAATAGACTTGATTTACCAACGTTTGGTCTACCAACTATCGCTATTGTAAACGCCATAACATCTTTTTTATTAACTGATACTAATTTACAATAATATTTAATTAATTCAAGATAAATAATTGAATAAAACTTTCATCAAATATTTTTTATAAATGACGAAAATTTTAGTTTAAATCTTTATAATCTTAATAACAAAAAATGGTTTTTTACCCATATCAACTTGAAAAATATGGCCTAATTTTTTATTAATTTCCTTTAACAAGAAAGTTTCTTTTTTGTCATCATCATCAAAATTATTTCCATTTTCTGGATTTGATATTTTTATTAAACCATTATTATAAGCTGTTTTTATCTCATCTTCAAACATCTCTTTTGTTAATTTTTCATGTAATAAATCATAATTACCAACAGCGGATATCATTGGATTATCAATCATTTTAAATAATCTATCAACCTTAATTATTACTACAAAAACGCCAGATTCCGCTATTTTTTTTCTTTCGCCTATGATATGACTGTTTAAAGGCAATAATCTTTTACCATCAACCGCAACATTTGTTAAATTTATATGATTTATTACTTTTGTTTTTTCTGGATTCTTTGAATCTATTTTAATTATATCACCGTTCTTTCCTTTTATGGTATTAGGTACACCACACTCCTTTGCAACTCTTTTATGTTCAGCTAGATGCATTTCTTCGCCATGCGTTGCAATAACTATTCTCGGTCTTACTAATTTATACATTTCTATTAATTCATTCCTTGTATAATGGCCAGATAAATGGACAAATTCATTTTCGGAATTTATAATTTTTACATCTTTTTCTGACAATTTATTATACAAAGCATATATAGCTTTTTCATTGCCAGGTATAATTCTTGAAGAAAATATTATAGTATCTCCTGAATTAAGTTTTATATTTTTTTGTAAATCATTAGCCAATTTCCATAAACCAGATGTTGTCTCTCCCTGACATCCAGTTGCAATTATCAAAAGTTCTTTCTTAGAATATTTACCAAAATCCTCTTCCTCAACAAATTCAATGCCTTTTGGTAAAAAATTCATTTCGTTTGCTACTTTAATTATTCTATATAAGGAACGACCAATTACTCCGACTTTTCTGCCTGCTGATTTTGCTGCAAGAGATAAAGTAATAATTCTTGAAATATTTGATGCAAAAATTGTACAAACAATTAAACCACTTCTATTTGATTTTATTACTTTCTTTAAATTTTTTAATAAATCCGATTCATTTTTGGTATTAGATAATTGAAAAATATTCGTTGATTCTGATACCATAGCTAAAACTTCACCTCTATTTCCAAGCTGTTTTAGTCTTTTTTTATTTGATATTTTTCCAAGTATTGGTTTATCTTCAAATTTCCAATCACCAGTATGTAAAATATTTCCCTTTGGAGTTTTTATCAAAATAGCACTCATCTCCGGTGTTGAATGAGTTAAATTAATAAATTCCAACTCAAATGGTTTTAATACCAACTTTTTATCTATATCAACTTCTATAATTTTCATCTCATCAGCAAAATCATATTCGCTTAATTTTTCTTTCAAAAATAACGATGTAAATTTTGTTGCATAAATTGGCAATTTTGATTCATCCCATAAATATTGAATTGCTCCAATATGATCTTCATGAATATGTGTTATAACTATTCCAACAAAATTTTGAATATTTTGCTTAATAAAATCTATATCCGGCGCCACAACATCAACACCAGGTATTTCACTAGTAAAACCAACCCCCATATCAACTATTAACCATTTTCCATTATAGTGATACAAGTTGCAATTTAACCCTATTTCACCACTACCACCAAGCGGTAGGAATAAAATATCCCTCTTGAATTTTTCTAAATTTAAATTCATAATATAAACTCTTTGTAAGCTTAAAGCTCTAAAATAATAAAATGCACTAGGCAATAATTTTATTATTAAATTTTAGAAATCTAATAATAAACAAATTCCGTGAGTTAAAACTCTATAATAGAGTGTAGAATATTTTTTTAAAAAGGCAACATTAATTTTAATCAATTATTTTTTATAATAAATTTTACTAACATTATTATTAATAAAAGAGGGAAATCAATCCCTCTTAAATTTTAAAACAATACTAACTTAAATTATTTTATTTTATTTAAATAGTCTCTAACTATTTCAAATTCATCAAAATGACTTAATTCTTTTCCTATAATTGTATATTTTTCATGTCCTTTTCCAGCTAAAATCAAAATATCATCTTTTTCTAGCATATCTATTGCTTTTTCTATTGCTTGTTTTCTACCACCTATATTGTAAGCTTTTGGACAAGTTGAAGCAACTTCTTGCCTAATTGTTGTTGCATCTTCCGTTCTTGGATTGTCATCTGTAATAATTACAACATCAGCCAAATCATTAGCTATTTTACCCATAACAGGTCTTTTTGTTTTATCTCTATCACCACCACAACCAAAAAGTATAAATATTCTTGAACCGCTATCTTTATCAATATGTTCTCTTGTTGCTTCTAATACTTTTTGTAAAGCATCTGGTTTGTGAGCATAATCTACATAAATAGTAGCCCCATTGCTTTTAATTCCAGCTAATTGCATCCTTCCCTCAGCTTGTTTAATTCCATTAACAGCTTTTAAAATCTTTTCAAAAGAACTTTCTATATTTAAAGCTACAACGGCGCTAATAGCAGCCAAAACATTCATAGCTTGAAATGTTCCAATAAATGGTAATTCAAGTAAATATTCTTTTCCTTGGTATAAAATTGTAATATCTTGACCTTTTGCTAATGGTTTAATGTCTTTAATTTTAATATCACCATTTTTACCAAAAGAAATAATTTTTACACCTCTGTCATTGCATATTTTTTCAAGCTTTTCAAACTCAGGAACATCGGCGTTTAATACAGCAGTTCCATCATCTTTCAATATCTTTGTAAATAATGTTGTCTTTTGTTTAAAATACTCTTCCATCGTTTTATGATAATCTAAATGTTCTGGACTTAAATTTAGAAATACCGCCACGTCAACATTGATTCCTATGCCTCTTCTTTGATGCATTCCTTGACTTGAAAATTCCATTGAAACATAATCTATATTTTTTTCTGCCTTCAACATATTAAGTTTCTGATGTAATTCAACAGTCTCTAACATTGTTAATGTTCCGCTTTTAATTTTTTCATCTTTAAATTTTACACCAAGTGTTCCAATAGATGCAGAGTCATGACCTAAATTTTGAATAATCTGTCTAGTAAATTCAGCTGTTGATGTCTTACCACTTGTACCAGTTATACCAACAATATGTTTTGGTTTATTTGGATAAAAAACATTTAAGAACTTGCCAAGCATTTCTACTGAATCATCACATTTTATAATAGTTAAATTATTATTATTGTAATCATATTTCTTACCACATACTATTACAGTAGCACCATTATCAATTGCTTTGTCAGCAAAATCAATACCTTTTGATGTCAAACCATCCAATGCAAAAAAAATATCATTTTTTTTAATTAATCTAGAATCTGATTCTATTCCATTTATTTCTTGATCTTTAAAATTCAGAATTTCCAATTCATTTTTAAATGAATTTATTATTTTAGATAATAACATTACGTCTTCTTAATTATTATTTTATAATTATAAAGATATTAAATATTTTAATAAAATCAAGAGTATTTTTTACATTAATTATTAAATTTTTAAATCTAAAACACCTTCTACATTTAGATTTATTTTTTTTACAGTTCGTCCATATTCATCTATATAAGCAGTTATCCCACTATTTGAAACTCTTATAACAGGAATTTTATTTTCAACTGCCCTAAACCTAGATGCTACTAAATGCTGATATGGTCCACTTGAAATTCCAAACCAACCATCGTTTGTTAAATTTAAAATTATATCCGCTTTTTTACTCTTTTTTGCAACATAATTAGGAAAAGCTATTTCATAACATATAATTGGATTAAAATTAATGTCTTTAATTTTTATGTTATTGTACATATTTCCACTTGAAAAATCAATGTTTCCATTAGTAATTTTTTTAACAAATGGTAGATATTTTGAAAATGGAATATATTCTCCAAAAGGAACCAAAATATGTTTATCATAATAATTTTCAACTTTTCCATCCTTAAAAATAAAAATACTATTCCAAATTTTACTTAATTTATTATCTTCAAATTCACCCCTAACAGCCCCAGTTATCAATACTTTATTATTTATAAAATCTATCTTTGTATTTTTATTTGCAATATATGGTATTGAACTTTCCGACCAAATTATTATATCAGAATAATCATCTTTGCTTAAATTTATATGCTTTTGTAAATTATTTTTTATTTCATTTTTATCCCATTTTAGATTTTGTTTTATATTTGCTTGAACTAATTTTACATTTATATTAAAATTTTTATTATTAGCATTTTGTAATCTAACAAATCCAAATAAAACAATCATTAATATTATTATAAAATAAATGTAGACATAATTCTTGTATTTTTTATTTATTATAATATTTTTGTCTTTATATGAGAAAAATACATAGCCAAAACATAGCAAAAATACCAATATTACATCATAAAAATATATATTTATTATAGATACTGGTTGCATTAAAATATTTGAAAAACCCACAATGTAAGAGAACAAATTCCAAGGAAAAATCAAACCTCTCAAATATTCAAAAAATACATAAAGAATTGCGAATAAAATTGTTATAATACATCTATTTTCTATATTAAATTTCTTGATTAAAAAATACAACATTACCGTTGTTAAACCTATAAATGCTCCGCACATCAGTGGTATTATTGAAATTGCAAATGGTATCAACCAGAAGTATGTTTTTATATCTACAAGTAAAGAAAAACTTATCCAATATAATTGAACTAAAAAATAACCAAAACCAAATATTAAACCACTTGAAAAAGCATTTTTATTTGAGGTTGCATTTTCTATTTTTGTTAATAAATAATAAAAACTTAATGGTAAAAAAACAACAAGGTACAGTGGCGGAAAAGATAATCCAGCCAATAATCCAAATAAAAAAGTCTTTATGTATTTTTTCAAACTTACCACTTAGTGAATACATAACAAAAATAAAAAAACAAGAATAAAAATCAATGATTATTTAATATATCATTTTGATAAATTTATTAATTTAAATTTATATATTTTATAATAAACCGAATTTGCATTTATTAACTCATTTTATTGAGTTTTTCTAAAATATCTTCATAATTAAAAATAAAAATTTTTTCCTTGACATTCCATAAATTTAATATTAAAACCATAATATACCATAAAAAACCATAAAATGTATTTATGGTGATAATATTAAGAAAATGAGGAGTTTATGGCTTTATTTTTGTCAACATTTGAGAATAAAGTAGATAGTAAAGGCAGGGTGTCTGTGCCTTCTCAATTTCGTGGTATGATGTGTGGTAAGGATTTTTCTGGTGTTGTGATTTATGAATCATCAAACCATAAATGCATTGAAGGATGTACTATGGAGAGAATGCAAAAGTTAAGTGAAGTAATTGATGATTTGGATCCTTCATCTAGAGAGAAAGATGCTTTTGCGGCTATAATATTAGGCGGAGCAGCACAATTGCCTTTTGACTCTGATGGTAGAGTTATTTTACCAAAAAGTTTAATGGGCTTTGCTGGAATAAAAGATAAAGCCGTATTTATTGGAAAAGGACAAACATTTGAGATATGGGAACCTGAAATGTTTAATAAATATCTTGAAGAGGCTAGAAAGCAAATAAAAGATAATCCTTTCTCAATAAAAAAGCTGTCTTAGGGGCGGTAGAATTTTGAAAAAATAGGGGCGGTAGAATTTTGAAAAAATAGGGGCGGTAAAACTTTTTGGGAGAATTAGTTAGTATTTGGGAGATTTCTAACTAGCTTTACCGCTATTCCTATAAGTTATAATATTATTAAAAAAAGTCAAGTATAAAAAATGAATAATTTGGATTACCATATACCAGTTATGCTAAATGAAGTATTGGAATATCTAAATCCAAAAGATGATGAAATTTTTGTTGACTGTACATTTGGAGCAGGTGGCTATGCTAGGAAAATACTTGAAAAAGCTAATTGTAAGCTTATTGGGATTGACAGAGATGAATCTGTAAAAATATTTGCTGATGATGTAAAAACAAAATTTGGCGATAGATTTGAGTTTTACAATGATAAATATAGCAATATAGAAAAGATATTAGATGATAGAAAAGTTGATGGAATTGTTTTGGATGTTGGAGTATCTTCCATGCAAGTTGATAATTGTGATAGGGGATTTTCATTTCAAAAAAATTCTAGATTAGATATGAGGATGGGCAATAATTCTATATCAGCTTATGAAATTATCAATAATACGCCAGAAGAAGAATTAGCAAATATTATTTATAACTATGGCGACGAAGTAAAAAGCAGACATATTGCAAAAAAAATTGTTGAGTTAAGAAAGATAAAACCAATAGAAACAACATTTGAATTAGCGGACATCGTCAGATCTTTTTATACTGGTAAAAAAGGAAAAATTGATCCTGCAACAAAGACTTTTCAAGCAATTAGAATTGCTGTTAATGATGAATTAAATGAATTAAGAAAAATATTAGAAATATCAAAAAAAGTATTAAATAAGGATGGCAGATTGGTTGTTGTTTGTTTTCATTCTTTGGAGGATAAAATAGTTAAAGATTTTGTTAAACAAGAAACAAATAAAGGTAAGAAGAATGATAAATATTCTAAAAATATTATTAAGGCGGATTTTGAATTATTAACAAAAAAAGCTATTACACCTAATAACCGCGAAGTTCAAAATAATATTAGGTCAAGATCAGCTAAATTGAGGGCTTTAAAGAAATGTTAAAATTTAGGAAATTTTTATTATTTATGCAAAATATTTTAATTTTTTTGTTGCTATTACTAAGCTGTTCAATGTTTTATATTAGATATAAAATGTTCAACATGATTAATGATTTAAGCTACTTAGATAAAGAAATAGAAAGAATAAATGATGATAAAAAAATCTTAACCATTGAACTTACTTATTTAACTTCAACCGAAAGATTATTGTCTTTAATTGATAAAAATCCAGAATTACTTAATAATAAAAAAATAGTAGACGTAAAACAAATAAAAACAAAAGACGAGCTTAAAAAAATATCTTTATCAAAAGCTATGAAAAATCCATATAAAAATAAAAAATATGCAAGATCAATAACTGACTTAATTCAAAATGAAATATAATTTAAAAAATAATTTATTGATTTGGTTTATAATTTTAGCTACAACTTTATTATTCGTGATTTTTTTTATTGATATAAGATTAGCTACTTTTATTCAAAATAATATCGATAGTACATCATTACTATATAAAATATTTTCAATTATTACATTGTTTGGCTCATTTAAATACATTGTTTTAATAAATATTGTTATATTTTCTTATTTACTTTTTATGTTTAAAAAACATAAAAATGATAAAAATTATAAAGGAAGATTTTATATGATGATCTACGGTATATGCGGTGAAATTCTATCGGTAATCGCAACGCAATTGTTAAAATTTATTTTTGGCAGATCTAGACCTTTTAATTTTTTTGCATTAAATGATGGAAATATGTTTACTTTCTTTAATTTTCAACACGAATATGTTTCTTTTCCATCTGGGCATTCTTCTGGAATTTGGGCTTTGATTGCTTGTTTATTATTTGTTTTTAAAGATAACAAATATTCCAAAATATTAATATTATTCGGACTTTTAATCTCAATTAGTAGAATTATTTTAAATGTACACTATTTGTCGGATGTATTTTTTGGAGCTATATTGAGTACATTTATTACTTGGTATACCGCAATTTATTTAAATAAAGTTAACAGTAGATTGAAAGTATTTGATCGTTAATACATTACACAAAATGAAACCATTGACAATATATTTTTATATTCTATATTTAAAATACAATAATTAATTTTAATTTTATGTCAGAAGCAAAAAATAATACAGAAAAAGAGGAAATAAAAATTACAGCTAGCGGACAGTATATAAAAGATTTGTCTTTTGAAAATCCACAAGCACCAGAAATATACACAAAAAAGGATTTAAAGCCAAAAATATCCGTATCAATAGATATAAATTCAAAAAAATTACAAGAAGAATTATTTGAAGTTGAACTAATAATAAATGCGTCAGCGGAATGTGATGATAATAAAAAAATGTTTTTAATTGAATTAACATATGCTGGCATATTTAATATCAAAAATGCAGATGATGAAGACGTCTTAAAAGAAATACTATTTATATATTGCCCTTCTTTGCTTTTCCCTTATGCTAGAAGAATAATATCCGATACAACAAGAGATGCTTCAATGCCACCTTTGATGCTTGATACTATTAATTTTAGAGCTTTATATGAAGCTAAAAAAGACACATTAAAAAAAATGTAGTTTTATCTTTATTATTAAAAAATATTATAATAAAAATAAGTGTCCTAAAAATAGGACACTTAAAATTTTTGTAATCTAATTGATTATTCTTTTTTAAGATCTTCAACTGAAACTACAACTTCTTTTGTATCAGCTTTGTCTGCTATAAAGTCAATAACTTTATCTTCAAGTATACTACCTGTGATTTGATTTAATGCAGGTTTATTTTTCAAATAAAAATCTACAAACATCTGTTCTTGACCAGGCATAGAAGCGGCTCTTTTTCTAATTTCCTCAATAATTTCAGTTTCTTGAACTTGAATATTATTCTCTTTTCCTATTTGTGATAAAATTAATCCTAATTTAATTGATTCTTCAGCTTCTTTTCTAATTTTATCTTTTTCCTCTTCTTTTTCTTTTTCATCTTTGAATTTATTAGGATTTTTTGATAAATCTCTTTCTACTTCTGCCCATTGTCTGTTAAATTCTTCATCTACAATAGTTTTTGGTAATTCAATTTTAACATTTTTCTTTAACCATTCAAAAATAGCATTTTTTATTTTATTTTTGCTACCTCTTTCATATATAGAAGTTAATTCTTTTTTAATCATTTCGTGGAATTTTTCTAAGCTTTCTATATTTAAATTTTTCTTAATAAATTCATCATTAACTTCCTGTTCACCTGGTGTACTTACAGAATTTATTTTAACATCAAATGTTGCAGGTTTACCAGCTAATTCTTTGCTATGATAATTCTCAGGGAATGAAACTTTAACCGTTATTTCATCACCTGTTTTTGCACCAATTAGTTGATCCTCAAAAGTATCTATAAAGCTTTTACTTCCAAGCTCCAAATCATAATTTTCAGCCTTACCACCATCAAAAGGTTTGCCATCAATTTTACCAAGAAAATTGATATTTACTTTATCTCCTTTTTCTGCTTTATAACTATTTTCTTGCTCTACCCATTGTAAGAAATTTTTTAATATTCTTTTTTGAGATTCTTCTATTTCTTTATCACTAATTTCTACTTTCTCTTTTTCTAATTTCATTTTTTTGTAGTCAATAGCTGGTATTTCTGGATATAATTCCAATGTAGCTGTAAATTCAAAATCTTTATCTGATTCCAATGTTTTGATTTCAATTTTTGGTCTGCTAATTAAAGCATATTTATTTTCATCTATTATTTTATTAATTGTATTTTCAACCAAATTTTCAGCTGATTCTGATAAAATTAATGCAGAGTATTTATTTTTTATTACGCTTAAAGGAACTTTACCTTTTCTAAAACCATCAATTTTTAGAGTTTTTTGTTGTTTTTCAGCTTCTTTTTCCATTTCTTGCTTTAATTCATCAACAGAAACACTAATTTCAAACTTTAATTCTAAATCTTTATCAGATACTTTTTTAATATTAGTCATTATATTTCCTTTTTATATTAAAATGGTGCGGATAAAGGGACTTGAACCCCCACGCCTTACGGCAATAGAACCTAAATCTATCGTGTCTACCAATTCCACCATACCCGCTATTTAGTACACTATTCACAAATATAAAAAATAGTTTAAAGAAAAAAAATAAAATATCAATCAATATTTTATTGTTTTTTTAATAAAAGGTTATAAATTTATTATGTATATTTTGATATATACTATTTTAGTGTTTATTTGCAATATTTTAGCAATAAAAGAGAATTTTAATTATTATGTTATTAATTGCATTGCAAATAATTTGTGTATGTGTTTGGTGTTGATTGGATTATAGAGAGATTTTACAAAAATTGTTGTATGTTTGTTAAAATGTGAATGAATGACCAAACATTGTATTTGCAATGTTTAAAGGGAAAAGAGATGAATAAAAAAATTTTGATAGATGGGGCATTTAAGGAAGAGACTAGGGTGGCATTGATAGAGGATGGAACTTTACAAGATTACGATAGGGAGGATTTTAATTTTAAGCAACTCAAAGGTAATATATATTTGGCTAAGGTTACAAGAATAGAACCTTCTTTACAGGCTGCTTTTATAGATTATGGAAGTGATAGACATGGTTTTTTACCTTTTTCTGATATACATCCAGATTATTATAATATTCCAAAAACAGAAATTAAAAATTTAAAAGAAGTAAAGTTTTTTCAAAACACTGACGAAATTGATGAGGAAAGCTTAAATAAAAATAATGTTGAAAATAATGAGACCCCTCAAAAAGAAGAAGAGAGTGAAGAAAAAAAGAGCAATGATGGTGATGTTTTAGCTGATAAAATTATTGATGTTGAGGAAAGCACTGCTAATATAGCAAATGATATTTTACCAGAAAAAAAAGAAGAGGATAAAAAAGAGCTGGTAAATAATTTAAATGAAGAAGATGATAAAGGTGTAGATATTATTCCTAATTACTCGGTAGAGGAAGAGACAAGTAATTACACAAACAATAACACACAAGAATATAAAATTGAAGATGTTATAAAAGAAGGGCAATATCTTTTAGTTCAAGTATTAAAAGAGGAAAGAGGAAACAAGGGTGTTGCTATGACCACATACATTTCAATTGCCGGAAAGTATTGTGTTCTTATGGTTAATACACCAGAAAGAGGTGGGGTTTCCAAAAAAGTTGTAAATATTAATGATAGAAAAATACTAAAAAGCATTTTAAGAAGTTTAAATGTTCCACAAGATAAGTCTATTATTTTAAGAACTGCTGGCGTCGGCAAAAAGCCAGAAGAAATTTTAAAAGATTATTTATATTTAACAAAATTGTGGAAAGCTATTAAAGAAGCTACACTTGAATCAAAAGCTCCTGCTTTTATACATGCAGAAGATGATATAATCAAAAAAACAATCAGAGATTTATATACAGATGACGTTGATGAAATCATAGTTGAAGGTGAAGACACTTTTAAATCTGTAAAAAGTTTATCTAAAATTATTTCTTCATCAAAGGAAATCAATGTTAAATTGCATACCGATAAAGTACCTTTATTTCAATCATACAATATTGAAAATCAATTATTGGATTTATACAATAATAAAGTAAATTTACCATCGGGCGGTTCAATAGTTATAGATCAAACAGAAGCTTTGGTAGCAATAGATGTTAACTCAGGTAAAGCTACAAAAGAAAAAAATGTAGAAGAAATGGCTGTTGCTACAAATATTGAAGCAGCAAAAGAAATTGCAAGACAGTTAAAATTAAGGGATTTAGGCGGATTGGTTGTAATTGATTACATAGATATGTTTGAACTAAAAAATAGAAGATTAGTTGAAAAAGCTATGAGAGATGCTATGTCAACCGATAGAGCTAGAATACAAATTGCAAGATTGAGTATTTTTGGTTTGATGGAATTATCAAGACAAAGACTTGGTGCAAGTTTTATGGAAAGAAGTAGCGAAGTTTGCCCTAGATGTAAAGGTAAAGGAAAAATAAAATCCAAAGAAATAGTCGCTTTAAGTATTTTAAGATCCATTAAATATGCATCAAACGACAAACAAATTAATGTTGTTGCTATTGAAACAACACCGGATTTAT
Organism: uncultured Rickettsiales bacterium; assembly: GCA_934747265.1. Classification (GTDB taxonomy): domain Bacteria; phylum Pseudomonadota; class Alphaproteobacteria; order Rickettsiales; family UBA1997; genus CALXSC01. Next base: position 61,113 of record CAKVGI010000003.1, on the reverse strand, counting down.
GCGATTATTTACTTAATTTTAAAAGAAAAGAAATAAGCAATATTGAAAAAGATTATAATATATATGTATTTATAGAAAGTAGCGAAAATGTAGAAGACAATAATTATAATATTAAAAAAAGAAAAGGATTAACGCCAGAAGAAAAAAAAGAATTGGAACCACAACAAAAAATTGGAAAAGTTAATTTTGATTTTGGCGATGATGGTATTTATTCCGTAAGTACAGCAGAAATTAAAAAATTCAAGTTTGAAGATGAAACTTATGGTAATAATGAGAAAACACCAAAAAGAGTAGAAAGAAAAAAATATAATAAATACAATAAGATTAATTATAACAATAAACAAAAGAAAACAAACTGGTTTAAAAAATTATTTGGAATGAAATAATTTTCGTAAACCTTAATTATACAAATTTCTTATATGAAGGAATCTTTTTGATTCCTTTGTTGTTTTATTTATTATAACTCCTTTATTGAAAACACCCTACCCTCTTTCTTATAAAATCTTTTTTCAATAAATTCATATTATTTTTCGCTAGTATATTATTATATTTCTTTTGCTATTAAGCTTTATTTTTTATTTTTATTACCAAGTCAATTCTTACTACCAATGCAGTCCACAAATTAAATATAATTAGTGAATAAAAATCAATAAATAAACTTCAATATTTTACAAAACTATTCTCTACAACAATTAACAGCCTTTGAAACAAAGTTTTTTAATTTGGAAAAAGAACTGTCTTTATTATCTGTTTTTATATTTTCTTCTTTATTTTGAGTTTTTTCTTGATTGTTTTCTTGTTTTGTCTTATCTATATTTTCAAGCGTTTTTGGATCTATATTTTTAATTATTTTTTTTGCTTCATCCTCATCTAACGCATTTAAATTTAACCCCCAAAATAAAGTATACATTGTATAAGCTTTATCAAAAAACATATATGCTTCATCTTTTTTACCAGCAGATAAGGCTTTTGTTCCAACTTCCATTAATCGCATACACGTTGCTAAAAGATGTTTTGAAATACACCAAACTTCACCTTTATAGCTTTTGATAATCATACCCAAAAAGTTTTTTCTATCTTCTCTGATTGGTTCAATTAAATCATAAAATGAAGTATCTTGTGTTTTTGCTCCACTAAACATTAAATGTTCTTCTATACTTATTAAATTCATAATAGCTATTGATAAATCCTGATCGCTTGATAAATCCAAAGGATTAACTTTTTTCATATTATCAAATTTTTCTACAAACTCATTTAAATTATCTATTACTTTCATATTAAGCCTTAGTTATTAAATAAAACATAAAACTAACAACAAATAGTGAAACTATTGGTAAAACAACTTTTTCATAAGGAAAATGTGGTTTACCATTTTTTTCCTTCATAAATCTATAAACTTTTACGCTTGTAAATAATGTTAAACTACCAACCAATATGGACAGTAAAAAGCCATCTATACCAATTATTTTATTTGTATTAAATATAATTTTTGGCGTAGAACCTAAGTATAACGGAATAATTGTTGCATACCAACATGCATAACAAAGAATCTTTACAAAAATGTTTTTTATATTTTTCTTCTCAAAAAAATAAGCTGTCCATTGAGACAAAGCTAATAAAATAGCACCAAGCCATACCCCAACAACGCTATCATCAACACCCAACGCCCTTGATATACCAAGTCCGCCAGCTATCGCAACAGCGCAAACTGGACAAGCCAATGGATTAGCATATGTTGTACTTAAAATTCCAAAAAAGAAGAAATTCAAAAATAAAATAAAAAACATATAAAAAATATCATTATCGTATAATCAATTTTAAAATATAATATTTTATTTTCAATACAAAAATATCATAGTACTGGGCATATAATAATTAAATTTTTAAGAATAAATTCAAACATTACAACAAAGTTAATATATTGATTTTTTAAAAAAGAATAATATATTTTTTTATAAATAAACATAAAAAATAAAATGAAGCAAGAATTAGTTGATAGATTAATACCTGATAAAGATATACCGTCTATTGAAGAAATTGAAAAAAGATACCCAAAAAGACCTGACGGACAGGTTATCACAAGAATCGCGCCAAGCCCTACAGGTTTCATGCATATTGGTACCGTATGGACCGCTATGACCGATGAGAGAATAGCTCATAAGGATAATGGTGTATTTATTTTAAGAATTGAAGATACAGATCAAAAAAGAGAAGTTGAAGGTGCGTTGGAAGCCATTTTAAAAACTCTAAACTATTGCGATTTAAACACCGATGAAGGTTTAAGAATTGACGGTAAGGAATATGGAAATTATGGGCCTTATACACAAAGTAAAAGAGAAAAAATTTATAAAGCTTATGTAAAAGAATTACTAAAAAAAGATTTGGCCTATCCAAGCTTTATGACAAAAGAAGAATTAGAGAGGATGAGAGAGGAACAAACCAAATTAAAAATTAGAACTGGTTTGTATGGTTTGTGGGCAAAAGAAAGAAATTTAACAGAAGAGCAAATTTCTGATAATCTTGACGCTGGAAAACCTTATGTAATATATTTTAAATCAAACGGAAATTTTAATAATAGAATTGTTTTTGAAGATGCTATAAAAGGCAAAAAAATGTTGCCAGAAAATGATTTGGATATAGTTATTTTAAAGAGTGATGGTTTGCCAACTTATCATTTTGCTCATTTAATTGATGATCATTTAATGGGTACAACACATGTTGTTAGAACTGATGAATGGTTTATTTCAACTCCTTTACATATTCAATTATTTCAGGCAATGGGTTGGAAAGTGCCAGTTTATGTTCAACCTGCACCTATTCAAAAATTGGATAATGGAGCTAAAAGAAAATTAAGTAAAAGAAAAGATCCAGAAGCAAACTTCCAATTTTTTGTTGAAAAAGGCTATCCAAAGGAAGTAATACTTGATTATTTAATGAATTTAGCAAACTCTAATTACGAAGATTGGAGAAAAGAGAATCCAAAAGCTAATTTTAAAGATTTCCCATTTGAAATTAAAAAATTGGGTGTAAGTGGTGCTTTGTTTGATTTCAAAAAACTTGACAGTATTTGTAAAGACTTTATGGCAACTTTATCCGCTGAAGAAATTTATAATAGATTATTAACTTGGGCTAATGATTTTGACAAAGAGTTAGCTAAAAAAATGGAAGACCAAAAGGACTACTTTATAAGAATTTTTGAAATTGAAAGAAAAGATTGTGATAGAGTTAGAAAAGACTTCTCTACATTATCAAGCATTTGGAATGAAATTAGCTATTTCTTTGATTACGGATATACCCTTGAAAACTTCAAGCAAGATATGCCAAATTTAGATTTGAATAATGCAAAAAATATAGTTAAAGAGTATATAGAAAATTATAACGATTTAATGCAAAACCATACCGATTGGTTTAACAAGATCAAAGCTATGGCTGAAAAATATGGCTATTGCATTAACAATAAAGAGTTTAATCCTGAAATTCATAAGGGAAAAGTTGCTGATTTTGTAGCTATTTTTAGATACTTAATTACTGGTAGAAAAAATAGTCCCGACTTATTTTCTGTAATGAAAGTTTTAGGAAAGGATGAAAGCATTAGAAGATTATCTATAATAGAATAAGTTCTTATTTTTAATCTTTAAATATTTTATTGACATTTAGCCTTTTAAAATATATTGTTATTATTAGGATTGTTTATTGGATAAAATGAAAAATAATAAAGAAGCTTATACTTTAATAGAAGTAGCAATAGTTCTAGCAGTAATATCACTTTTAGTATCAGTGGTTGTTGCCGGTATTACATTAAAGCAACATGCAAAAATGGTTGTATTAATGGATGAAATTAGAACATATTCGCAAGCAGTTAAAATATTCAAAGATACTACAAAAAAATGGCCGGGTGATAAAAATAGAAGTAGAAAAATAGGCTATTCGTCTGGACAAACTTATGATAATAATAGTTTTGGCGAGCCATATACTTCTAATAAAGAAAATTATGGCTTACCAACAGATAGCATTGGTCCTCTTGTTGAATTATTTCAAAAGAAATATATAGATTTTGAGCCTAAGAAATATAGCAATTCAGAAAGTGAATTAGACTGGGATAATGGTGGTTCTCCTATTAGTAAAGCTTTTCCAGAATTTATTATACGATTTAAATATCAAGCAAAAGATAGTATTGAAGATACAGATTCCGCATTATATAAAACGCATGGAAATTATTTAACATTTAACTCCAAAAACAAAAAAGAAAAAAATAAATACCATATACCAGCAAAGGTAATAAAAAATATAGATAAAAAATTAGATGATGGAATTTATAATAAAGGCACACTTAGGGGAAGTTGTAAAAAAGATGATGGCACATATTCTGATTATGATATTGCTCAAATAAATGATTATAAATGTTATGAAATCAATTATTTGCTAGATTATGATTATTTATTAAACTAAATATAACCATGAAAACTGTTATAAAATATATTTTTTATTTCAATTTATTAATAGCTAGTTTACTATATGCTACTGAAAATAGTTTTTTTGTATCTTTGAGATCAAACGAAGTAAATTTAAGAAATGGACCAGGTAATGAATACCCTATAAAATACATATATAAAATAAAATCAATGCCGATTAAGGTTGTTGGTGAGTACGAAGGATGGTACAAAATTATAGATAAGGATAATGATGAAGGTTGGGTTAGTAAAAATTTAACCATTAAGAAAAGGCATATAATTATTAAAAATGGAACACAAATTATGTATAAAAAGAATAATTTGAAGTCAGTTCCAATTTTTAGACTTGAAGAAAATGTTGTGGCTGAACTTGAAAAATGTTCACAAAACTGGTGTAAAATCAAAATAAGAGATAAAACTGGCTGGGTTCAATCAGAAAATATATGGGGTATATAATGGAAATTGATAATAATCAGCAAAAAATAAGAAGTTTCGGAAGAATAAAAAGTAGAAAACTTACAGAAAATAAAATAAACGTTTTGGAAAATATTTTACCTTCATATCAGCTAAAAGAGGAAGAAATAAATAATATTTTTAACACTAAAAATATTACATTTTTTGAAATTGGTTTTGGGTACGGTGAGCATACAGTACATCAAGCAAAATTAAATCCACAAGTAAATATCATTGCCTGTGAAACTTATATAAATGGAGTTTTATCTATAATTTCCAAAATTGAGAAAGAAAAAATAAATAATATTAAAATATTCAACGGCGACGCTAGATTGTTGTTGGAAAAAATTCCAGATCATAGCATAGATAAAATTTTTATTTTATTTCCAGATCCTTGGCCAAAGAAAAAACAAAATAAAAGAAGAATAATAAATGGAGAATTTATTGACTTAGTTAGAAAAAAATTAAAAATTGGTGGAATATTATTTTTTGCTAGTGATATCAGTAATTATGTAGAATGGACTTTTAACTACGCAAGTGGTAAGCTTCAACCTCTATTTAATAGTTTGGAAGATTGTAAAAAAGAACCAGAGTGGTGGATTAAAACAAGATATCAAGAAAAAGCTATTAAAGAAGGAAGAGAAAGCTATTTTTTAGAATTTCAGAATACCTTAAATATATAACCTATTTATTAGAATAAGAATACTATATTTATTGTATATCAATTTTATTTTTCTAAAAATCTCTTGCTCCCCCCATTTTTATATTAAGAAATTTACACCCTTAATAATAAAAGCAATAAAAAAGATACTTACTAACAAGTATTAGCAAAATAAATACGCTAGAAAGTCAAAATATCAATTATTAATCAAATAAATCGCTACCAAAATATCTTGAACCGCTATCTGGCAATAATGTAACAATATAACTACCTTCTTTTGCTTTTTCGGCAAGTTTCATAGCTGCTGCTACATTGGCACCAGACGTATATCCAACTAAAATTCCTTCTTCTTTTGCTAATTTATTAGCCCAAATTTTAGCTTCTTCGTCGCTAACAACAATGCAATCATCATTCACTTCTTTTTTCCATAATTTTGGAACTGAAATATGAGCAGCACCTTGTAATTTTGTTGATTTTCTTTTTATTTCTTTTCCTGCTATTATCTCCATACCATCAGATTCCGCAACTATGCATTTTGTATTTTTATTAATAGCTTTTAATCCGCTTGCTGTACCTATAAAATTTCCAGCTGTACCAACCACAGTGGTAAAGTAATCAGGACTTCTTCCTAATTGTTCTACAATTTCTTTTGCCAATGTTTTTTCGTAAGCTTTTGAATTATTTTCATTAGTAAATTGTCTAACATAAAAAATATTTGGATCTTTTGCCAACTCTTCGCCATATTCTTTTACTTTTGCAAAATCATCTTCGTTTGATATTCCGGGCGTACTTGTTGGACATTGCGGTACAAGTACCAATTCTGCACCATAAGCTTTTAAAATCTTTTGTCTCTCTGGATTACTTGCAACTGACATTAATACTTTAAACTTATATCCTTTAAAGGCACAAACCATAGCTAAACCAATACCAGTATTTCCACTTGTTACCTCCATAACCGTTTGCCCTTTCTTCAAAGCTCCACTTTTTTCAGCTTCCTCAATCATATTTAAGGCTGGTCTATCTTTCATACTTCCAGCAGGATTCATAAACTCTGCTTTTACAAAAACTCTACTTTTTGTTTTATTTATCTTAGTTAATTCAATCAATGGTGTATGGCCTATACACTCTAAAATATTTTTATAAATCATATAGCTCCTTAAATAAAAATTGATTATATTTTGCATATTATTACCATATTATAAAAATGCAACAATATATTTATTTATTATAACTAGTTTTTGCAAAAGTTATTACATAAACATTCTTAATTCCGGCATTATTTAATGTTTTTATGCATTCGGTTATTGTTGAACCTGTTGTTATTACATCGTCTATTAAAACAAAATTTAAATCTTTATATTTTTCTATTTCTTGCAAATAAATTGGATTTATTAAAAATTTACCTTTTAGGTTTTTAATTCTATCTTTCTGATTTAATTTTGCTTGCGGAATTGTATGTTTGTTTTTTAATAAAAAATTATAAATTACCTTTTTATTTGTAATTTTTCCAATTTCATTGGCCAATAATAACGACTGGTTATATTTTCTGAAAATTAATCGTTTTTTATGTAGCGGAACCGAAATTATTACATCTATTTTATCAATAATATCCGATGCTGACTGAACCATTGTTTTTGCCATAAACTTTTTTAAATAAATTTTATCATAAAATTTGAATCTAAATATTATTTTTGAACTAAAAGAATTATATACAACAGCGCTTCTTAATTTTATATAAGGAGGTTTATTTTTTATACAATTAGCACAAATAACTTTATCTGATACTTTATATTCAAGTGGTGATGAACATTTATCGCAAAACGGCTCTTTTATAAATTTAATTTTTTCCCAACATTTTTCACATAATGTATTGTCTTGCTCTACTATTTTTTCACATAGTATGCATTTTGGTGGAAAAATTAATTTTATAATAGTTTCTAAAAATTTCATTATTCTCTATGATAATAGATTTCTTAAAAATATTACAAAAAAATAAAGTAGCAATATATTTTTATAAAAACATTGAATTTTATATTTTTAAATGCACAATTATTATGTGAGAAAAAGAAGTATTAAATGGAAGAACCAAGCAATTACAAAAACTTTAATGATGAATATAAAGAATCCGTAAAGTTTTCTATTGATAGTGGAAATTACTTTAAGGACGCATTTAGTTGGTATAATACTGTTTATATCAAACCATCTGTTGATAGGACTTCATTAATTTTTGCTTTTGTTTTATCTGTATTTATTATTTATAATGTTGTTAATTTAATCTTGTCTTTATTACCTTTAAAAGAGGATATATATATAGTAATAAGAGAAAAAGATTTATCAAAATATCAAACGATTGTTAAAGATATATCTAAAACCGAAGATGCAAAAACAACTGATGAGGATATATTAAGATATTTATTAATTAATTATGTTGAAGAAAGAGAAAGTCATAATTATAAGACAGCAAATATTAAAGATTTTAATAAAAAATTAAAAATTATTGAAAATAACTCTTCTGTTGACGTTTATAATGAATTTAGAAACTTTATGAGTAAAAATAACACAAATGGTCCTTTTTACTTTTTTGGAAAAAATGTTGAGACTAGCGTTGTTATTGACTCTTTTGAATTTATCAGGGTGCAAAGGGATAGCATTTTTAGCAAGGTAAAAGATTATTTTAACATAAAGTTATTGCCAATAAGAGCAGAAATTTTTTATACTCTTAACACAAAAATAGGTGATAAACTTGTATCACAAAAGAGAAAAGCGGTTATTTCCTTTGATTTTTCTGGTGTTGAAGTTGATAAAAAAACTGGTAATTATTTACCAATTAAGTTTATTGTTACAAGTTATAAAAATTATAATTTAAAGTAGCTTATGAAAAGAATATTATTTATTTTTTGTATTATATTTTTAAGCAGAATGCAATGTTTATTTGCAGTGCAATTACCTAGACCTTTGGGTAGAGAAAAAAGATTTCAAACTTACGTCTATAATCCAAATGATGTTTATAGATATGTTGGATATTATTATAATCAAGCTTATATTGAGTTTGAAGAAGGCGAAACTCCACAAACAATAACAATGGGCGATACAGTTCCTTGGGCTCAACAGGTAATGGGTAATAAATTATTTTTAAAACCAGTTGGTGATTATCCACAAACCACTATGACCGTTTTTACTAATAAAAGAATATATTACTTTGAGCTTGACGCCTTACAACCAGACAATGTTGATCCTAACAATATTCCGTTTTTTATAAAATTTACTTATCCAAGTAGCAGTGATAAAAATATAGTTAAATTTAATGTTAAAAAGAAAAGGGACGATTATCCTGACTTGACTGATTTAAGTAAATATAATTTTAACTATGAGTTTGCTGGAACCCCAAATATTGCTCCTGTAAAAGTTTTTGATGATGGTGTTTTCACATATATGGAATTTAGAAATGAAAATGCTGAAATACCCGCTATTTTTGTGGTAAATGATCAAGGATATGAGGCTATTGTTAATTTTAGAATTGTTGATGAATATCTTGTTATAGAACAAGTTGCAGGACAATTTACATTGAGAAGCGGTGGTGATGTTGTATGCGTCTATAATAATTCATTATATAAATTTAAATAGTTGTTTTTTGTTATTTTTTAACTATATTTATAAGAAGGATGTAAAACGATTAAGATAATAATGGATAAAGGTATAAGATTTTTATTGCCAGTAAGGGATTTGGTTGTATTTCCTAAATCAATTACTAGTGTTATGATTGGAAGAGAAAAATCATTAAATATTTTGCAAGATATAAATATAAGCGAAGATTTAATATTTATAGTATCACAGAAAAATAATGCCTCAAATAATATAACATTAAACAATTTAAATACTATTGGTGTTTTGTGTAGAGTATTACAAAAAATAGATGCAGAAAATAATCAAAAAAGAATTATTATAGAAGGTGTACAAAAAGCTGAACTACTTGAAATCATAAATAACGAAAGATATTTTTTATGTAAAGTAAAAGAAATAGAAGATAAAAAATTAACAGAAAAACAAGCTAACGAGTGCGAGGTTTTAAAACAACTATTATTATCAAAATTAAAACAATTTATGCCATTAATTGGAAAAAATAGTGATGATATTTTAATGACATTAGAGTTTTTTAAAAGTATAGATGAAATAGTTTTTTATTCTTCATCCGTTTTACCTTTATCATTAGAAAAAAGACAATTATTACTTGAAGAAAATAGCGATTTAAAAAAAATCAAGAAATTAATAGAATTTATAGATGTTGAATTATCTCTTATTAACATAGATAAAAAAATAAGTAGCAATGTAGAGAAAAAATTTTTAAAAAGTCAAAAAAAGATTTTTTTAAATGAAAAAATAAAAATGATTAAGAAAGAACTTGGCGATGATTTTGCCAACGGAGAAGATAATAAAGAAATTTCTGATTTAAAGAAAAAAATTAATAAGGTTAAATTATCAAGCGAAGCTAAACAGAAATGCATTGAAGAATTAAAAAAGATGGATGGAATGCTTCCATATTCCAGTGAATATCAAGTTATTAAAAATTATCTTGATTTGGTTTTAAGTTTACCTTGGGGTATAAAGTCTGAGAACGATACAGATCTAAAAAAAGCAGAACAAATTTTAAATAGAGATCATTATGGATTGGATAAAGTAAAAGAAAGAATATTGGAATTTTTAGCTGTTTATAAAAGAAAAAATTCAATAAGTGGTCAGATTATTTGCTTAGCTGGCGCGCCTGGTGTTGGTAAGACATCATTAGCAAAATCAATAGCTGAGGCTTTAAATAGAAAATACGTTAAAGTTTCATTGGGTGGTGTTAGAGATGAAGCAGAAATAAGAGGACATAGAAAAACTTATATTGGTTCCATGCCCGGTAAAATTATTAATTCATTGAAAAAAGCTGGCACAAGTAATCCATTAATTTTATTAGATGAAATTGACAAAATGGGTTCTGATTTTAGAGGAGATCCAGCAAGCGCTTTACTTGAAGTTTTAGATCCTGAACAAAATAAAAATTTTGAAGATCACTATTTAGATCTTGATTTTGATTTATCGGATGTAATGTTTATTACAACCGCAAACAACATATCGAATATCCCTATTCCTTTACGAGATAGAATGGAAATTATAAAAATATCTGGTTATACTGAGGAAGAGAAATTAAATATAGCAAAACAGCATTTAATTCCAAAAGAATTAAAAGAATATGGGTTAAAAGAAGAAGAATTTTCAATAACTGATAGAGCTATAATTGAAATAATTAGAAAATATACTTTTGAAGCTGGTGTTAGAAATTTAGAAAGAAAATTAGCTCAAATTATAAGAAAAACGTTAAAAAAGATAATAACCAACAACAGAGTAAAGCATGTAAAAGTTGATATAAAGAATTTAGAAGAATTTTTGGGCGTTGAAATTTTCGATTACAATAGAGTATCAAAAGACGATAAGGTTGGCGTAGCGGTTGGTCTTGCTTATACTGATTTTGGTGGTGATTTATTAAATATTGAATCATTAAAATTTTCTGGAAACGGGAAACTCATTACTACCGGAAAACTTGGTGATGTCATGAAAGAATCCGCACAGGCTGCATTTAGCTATGTTAGATCAATAGCTGATAAGTTTAATATCACAGCAAAAGAGTTTAACAAATATGATTTTCATTTGCATGTACCAGAAGGTGCAACGCCTAAGGATGGACCATCAGCCGGTGTAGCTATTACGGCAAGTTTATTGTCATCAATGACTGGTAAGAAAATAAATAAAGATGTAGCTATGACTGGTGAAATATCATTAACGGGACAAGTTATGCCTATTGGTGGTTTGAAAGAAAAATTATTAGCTGCTTTAAGGGGTAATATAAAAACAGTTGTAATTCCAGAAGCAAATAAAAAGGATTTAGCTGAAATTCCAAATAACGTAAAGGAAGGTTTAAATATTATTCCAGTTAACAATTTAAACGATGCTTTAAAAATTATTATCAAAAATTATGAATAGATATATTACTACTTTAAGTATATATTATGATTTTTTATTGACTTTTTAGAAGAAAGCATTATAAGTTATCTTGTGTAGAAATAATTTTTATAATAAAATGAAAAGTAAGAGTAAAATTAAAAATATATTAGCTATTTCATTGATTTCAGCAACAATGACAAGTGGCTTACAGGCTACTGAAATGGAAAATGTGGCTGGACTTGGTGTTAATACTTCAAGAGGTATTTATTCTTTAAGTGATTCAATGTATACAAGGGTTGGCGAATTGTTATGGCAATATAACAATAAAGAAAATGGAATTAATCACGAAAATAATGCTTTCTGGACAAGAGCAAATATTGGAAGATATACAATTTCTAGAACTGGTTCAAACGATAATAAAGTAAAAAATACACTTCCAGTTTTTGAATTTGGTTATGATAGAATGATATTTAATGGTGAATCCAGAAAAGGATTTGTTGGTGCATTAGCTCAATTTTCAAAATCATCACCAACCGCAACAGATAGAGCAAGAATTAAAAGTGATTTAGATATGAGAACTAAATCATTAGGTTTATATGGTATGTGGTTAGGTAAAGGTGGTTATTTTGCAGACTTAGTTGTTAGACAACATATTATAGAACAAAGAGCTGATACACTTAATGTTAAATATAAATCAAAACAAAATGCTACAACAGCAAGCTTAGAACTTGGTAGAGAGTTAGTTTTTGGCAATGGAACAAAAGAAATTGAAAGATCTTTAGCTTACAAATTAATTAGAGTAAAAGATAATAATCAAGGAAATAAGATTGCAAAATCAAGCGTAAAAGCTTTGGATGATTTTATTAATTTCAAACCAGAAGTAGCAAGCAATAGTTGTTATGGTGAATATTTCTTTATTCCAAAAATTAAATTTGATGTATTTCATATAGGTGCCGATAAGGTTAATATAAACAATACATCAATCAAAATTAGAGACAATAATACTTATACTTTCTCTGGTGGATTTATGTTTGGAAAGAGATTTATGAATTTAGAAGACGAAAATTCATTAAAAACCCAATTCTATGGAAAAGTAAATTACTTATATGAAACAAATTCACAAGTAAAATTAACCTCCGATACTTTAAGAGATAAAATCAAGAATAAAGGTGGCAGACTTGAATTAGGTATTGGATTTGATGCTAAATTTAATAAAATGTTCTCACTATATGTAGATGGTACTTATCAATTTAATTCAGATTATAAGGATTTAGGCGCTACAATTGGTGGAAGATGGGAATTTTAAGTAAACTTTTTTACCGTTAAATAATTTAAAACTTATCTTTACCCCTGTTATTATCTAACAGGGGTAAATTAGTATTGTTTAATTAAAAAATAAAAAAGTCTATCTAATATAATACGTCTAAAAATATTATAGATGTTGGCATAAATCATTTAGAACACCATTAATATCATCAAAAAAGGCAATTTTTCTAATATAAAAACTCAATATATTTTGTTTTTTCATTTGAGCTTTTCCTTCCTGCATTAATTTTATTAAATAATCTGGATTACTAAACTTATCATTAAAGAATTTAATATTCATAATATTATCATTCATCTCCAAACTTACTATACCAATTTTCTTACATAAAAGTTTAATTTTAGTTATTTCCAAAATATTGTAAATTTCTTCTGGTATTTTACCGAATCTATTTTCTAATTCTTGCAAAATTTTATTTTTTTCCTCTTCTGTTTTAATATCTGATAATTTCTTATAATAACTTAACCTTAATGCAATATCATTAATATAATTTTTATCTATTGTTGTTGAAATATTTAATTTCACTTGTGTAGAAAAGTCGTACTCTTGCAAATTTAAAGTCTCTTTATTTTTAATTTTATTCACCGCCTCTACTAACATTTGATTGTATAATTCTACGCCAACTTCTTTAATATGTCCAGACTGTTCTTCCCCAACAATATTTCCACTACCTCTAATTTCCATATCATCACTAGCTATCGCAAAACCACCCCCAACCTCTTGTACATTTTCTATTGATCTTAATCTCTTTTTTGCATTAATACTAATTGTATCCGTTGGATTGGTTGTCAGGTAAGCATAAGCTTTTTCCTTCCCTCTTCCAACTCTACCTCTTAACTGATGTAATTGCGATAATCCAAACCTATCAGCTCTATATATTATTATTGTATTGGCATTTGGAATATCAAGACCACTCTCAATAATTGTTGTAGCTATAAGTATTTGAAATTGTCCATCATAAAAATCATTAATTATTCTATCTAAATTATTACTACTCATTTGTCCGTGAGCAATATTATACTTAACATTTCTTAGAGTGTTAGCAAGTTTCATTTCTATTTGTGCTATATCAGAAATTCTAGGAACAACAATTATGACTTTACCCTTTCTGTTCAATTCTCTATTTATAGCTTCTCTTAACACCATTTCATCAAAATCCATCACATATGTATTGATATTTAATCTATCAACTGGTGGTGTTGTAATTAAACTTAAATCCCTTATACCAGTCATCGCCATTTGTAATGTTCTAGGTATTGGTGTTGCAGATAAAGAAATTAAATGTACTCCGCTACTTATTTCTTTTAACTTTTCTTTTTGTTTAACACCAAATCTTTGTTCTTCGTCTATAATTAAAAGTCCTAAATTTTTGAATTTTACTTTATCTGATAGTAAAGCATGCGTTCCAACAACTATATCAACACCACCATTTTCCAATTTTTCTTTTGTTTTTTTATTTTCGGTTGCCTTTGTTAATCTAGAAATCATTGCAACATTTATGCCTGTATATCTAAATCTTTCCTTAAAAAGATTATAATGCTGTCTACATAATAAAGTTGTTGGTGATATTACAGCAACTTGAACTGCATTTCCATTACTATTTGATGCAATAAATCCAGCTCTTAAAGCTACTTCTGTTTTTCCAAATCCAACATCACCACAAATAAGCCTATCAGCAGGTACTCCTTTTGCTAAATCTTTTTCAATATCTTTTATTGCTTTTAATTGGTCTTTTGTTTCGGTATATTCAAATCTGGCACAAAATTCCCTATATTCATTTTCGTTTGGTACCAAAATTGGAGCTTTTGATAATTTTCTAAAAGACGCAATTTTAATAAGTTCTTTTGCTATACTTTCTAATTTTTCCCTAATTTTATTTTTCTTTAATGCCCATTTTTCAGAACCAAGTCTATCTAAAATAATATCACTATTATAATCAGCATATTTAGACACTAAGTCAAAATCTTCTATCGGTATAAATAAATGAGAATTATTTGCATATTCAATTTTTAAATAATCATTTTTTAAATTGCTTGTGTCAATCGTTTCTAATCCAATAAATCTTCCGAGCCCATAATCTTTATGTATAACTAAATCACCAATATTGATATTATTTTGTTCTTTTATTATTTTTTCTAATTCCCTACCGCTATCATTATCATCAAGTTTGATAATTTTTTCACCAAATAAATCTTGTTCGGTTATTATAATTAAGTCTTCGCTTTCAAAACCATTTTTAATTATAATATTCGCAACTGCAATTGTATCAAAATCTATTTTTTTTAAACCATCAAAATTTTCAATTACTTCTGATTTTAAACTATATTCTTTTAATATAATTTTTATTCTGTCCATTGAGGATTTTGAATAGCAAGCAATTAAAACCTTTTTTCTAAACATATTTTTAACAAAATAATATACAAATTATCATAAAATTATAGTATTAAAAATCAATATCATTTTTACTTACATATTAAAATTTTTGTTTTATATTATAAAAAGAAAAATTATTATTTAGTTATGTTTTCTATTGAAGAAGTTGAAAAAAAACAACAAAAAGCCTCCGATCCGACATACTCAATATGGACAAGCGCGTCAGCTGGTTCTGGAAAAACAACAGTTTTAGTAAAAAGACTTCTTAGGATGCTATTAAGTGGTATAGAACCATCAAAAATATTATGTATCACTTTTACAAATACCGGCTCTGCTGAAATGAGAAATAGAATAAATTCAAAGCTATCAGAATGGACAACAATGAATAATGAAGACTTAGAAAAAGAAATAATTAAGCTTGAAGGTAATAACAATAATATAAACGAAAAACTTAAAATTGCCAGAACATTATTTGCAAAAATTCTTGATAATAGCAATGATTTTAAAATATTAACTATACATTCATTTTGCCAACAAATAATTAAAAGATTTCCATTAGAAGCAGGTATAATTCCAAATTTCCAAATTGCCGATGAAATTTTAGCTTCTGAATTGTTAATTCAATCCGAAAAAGAATTACTAAAAACACAAAATGAAGAAATAAAAAAATCAATAAATTATATTTTTACTTTCATTAATGAAGATCAATTTATAAAACTATTAAAACAAGCAATAGACCAAAAAGATAGTTTATTGTATTTAAAAAACAGATTCGTTAGTGTGCAAGGTATAATAGACGAATTAAAAAAAGTTTTTGATATAAAAAATTTAAAAATTGAAGAAATAAAAGAGAATTTTTATAATGAAACAGATTTTACAATAATTAGTCAAGAAATAAAAGATACCCTAAAAACAGATGGAAAACAATTTGACCAAAAATTTATAGAAATAATACAAAAATATAAAAATAATAAAAACTTAATAGAAGATTATATCTCCTGCTTTTTGACGGGAGATGGAAAAATGAAAACACGTTTACTTTCAGTTGGCATGCAAAAACTTTTTCCAGAATTAAATAATTTTATAATGTCCGAGACAGAAAGAAGCAAGCAAATGAGTGAGTATCTTAATAATTTGGCAAATTTTAATTTTACCTCATCTTTTTTAAATGTCGTGTATTACATTTTTGAAATATATGCATTCTTAAAAAAACAAAAAGGTTGCCTTGATTATAGTGATTTAATTTTTGAAACAAGTAAATTACTTGATAGAAGCGATTTTTCTGGTTGGATTAATTATAAGCTAGATGAAGGTATAGATCATATATTAATAGATGAAGCGCAAGATACAAGTCCTTTGCAATGGAATATTGTAAGGTCAATTACAAGCGAATTTTTCTCTGGATATGGTAGCAAGAGTGATAAAAACAGAACAATATTTGTTGTTGGAGATGAGAAACAATCTATATTTAGTTTTCAGGGAGCTGAACCGGATATTTTTCATTTAACTTTAAAAGATTATGAACAGAAAATACAACTTTGTGGCAAAAATTTTGATAGTATTTTTTTAAACACATCATTTAGGTCATTAAAAGCAATATTAAACACAGTTGACGGCGTTTTTGAAGATCCAGCAAGAAGAACATCAATTACAAAATTAGTTGATAAAATTCAGCATAAATTTGCTAGAAATGAAGCTTGCGGTAAAGTTGAGGTTTGGCCTTTAATTGATGAAGAAAAATTAACAGAAGAAGAAAAAAATAATAAAATTAATAAAGAAAATAAGGTTAAAAACCAAGCAAAAGACTGGGAAATAAATTATTTGGAAAAAATAGAACTATCAAATAAGCAAAAACTTGCAGAAACAATAGCTAATGAAGTATCTAGTTGGTTTTACAAAGGAAGGCTTATTTATGATAGAAAAACAAAGCAATTACGAAAATTAAAATACTCAGATATAATGATTCTAGTAAAAAAACGTGATAAAGATTTTATAAATTATTTAATAAGACAATTTAATAGAAAAAATATTCCAATAATGGGTAATGACAAATTTGATCTGATTGATAATATTATTTCACAAGATATAATAGCATTATTGAATTTTTTAGTATTTAATGATGACGATTTATCACTGGCAAATATAATGAAATCACCGTTTTTGAATTTGAACGAGGATGATTTATATGCAATTTGCGATTATAAAAATGATAAAAAATCTACTTTATGGCAAGCTTTACAAAATATTGAGAAATATAGCACCCAAGCAAAATTTTTAAAAGAAATAATTGAAAAAAGTAATAATTCTACGATTTATGAATTATTATTATTCATTTTTAATAAAAAAGACAAGAGAACAGCATTTAAAAAAAGATTTCCATATATTGCTGATGAAATAATAAAAGAATTTTTAAATTTAGCGAGTGATTACGAAAATTCTCATAATAACACAACCATATTAAATTTTATTAATTTTTTAGAAACAACCAATTTGGAAATTAAAAGAGATATAGAACAAACTACAAACGAAATAAAAATATTAACAGTTCACGCATCAAAAGGCATGGAGAGTCCAATTATTATTCTTCCAGATACAAACCATACTGCGCAAACAATTAAAAAAATAGATGAAATACTACAATATAGAGAAAGAGGAGATAATTATTATATTCCAATTTTACAGAAGGAAAAAACAGAATTACTAGAAAAAGTAAAAGATTATATGAAAGAAGAGACGGAAGAAGAATATTTAAGGTTGTTGTATGTAGCAATGACAAGAGCCGAAAATGAATTATATGTATGCGATTACAAAAAAAATAATAAGCCAAAAGAGAACTCTTGGTATTCAATACTATTGAATGTATTACAAAATAATAAAGATAAAAAAATTAGAAAAAGTGAATTTATTGATGGTGATATTTTATATGTTGGAGATGAAAATATATATGATAATAATACACTTCAAAAAGAAAATAAGGAAGAAAATAAACAACAAGATATACAAAATATAGAAAAAATAATATCAATAATCAATCAAGATAATAATCAGAAAAATGAAATTAAAATAATTAATCCATCATTATATTATCAAGAAACCGTAATAAAAAATCCAATAGAAAATAATCAAAATGTAGAAAATGGAAAGATGGTTCATAAACTATTAGAAATTTTACCAGATACAAATAGAGAAGAATGGAATGATATTATCAATATTTATTTAAAAAATGCAGAAAATAAAATAAGAATTAAAGAAATAGTTCTTGATATTTTAAATAATAAAGATTTTGATTTTTTATTTTCCAAAAATTCAAAAGCAGAAGTACCAATTTTTGGAAAAATTGATAAAGATATAATTTCTGGACAAATTGATAGAATATCTATTGATGAAAATAATGTTTATATCGTTGATTATAAAAATACGAATTATTTACCAGAAAGAGTACCGGAAAAATATAAAGTACAATTAGATTTATATAAAAAATTACTTGAAAAAATATATAAAAATAAAAAGATTAATTGTTATATTTTATGGACAAGTTTTGGTAAAATTGAATATGTATCCTAATTTTGATATAGAAAATAGTATTAATTATAAAGTTATAGCTGGAATAGACGAAGCAGGCAGAGGACCTTTATGCGGACCAGTTTTTGCTGGTTGTGCAGTTGTACATAAAAAATATTATCCAAAAAATGTCAATGATTCCAAAAAATTAACAGAAAAAAACAGAGAAGAGATTTTTGAAGAGATTTTACAATTAGAAAAGCAGGATAAAATATTTTTCGGAATTGGAACCGCAAGTGTAGAGGAAATAGAAAAATTAAATATCAGAAACGCCACAAAATTAGCAATGAAAAGATCTTATGAAAATCTTTTATCAAAATATTTAATAAATGTTGATTTTGCAATAATTGATGGTAATTTTACGCCAGAAATTCCAATACCATCACAATTTATCATAAAGGGTGATCAAAAAAGTATTTCAATTGCTACGGCGTCAATAATAGCAAAGGTTAGTAGGGATAAATTACTATTAGATATGGATAGAGAATTTCCAGAATATAATTGGAAAAAAAATAAAGGCTACGGAACAAAAGAACACATTGAAGCAATAAAAAAATATGGTATTTGTAAATACCATAGAAAAAGTTTTATTCATATATAATTTATTAGTATTATATTAAATATAAAAAATATTGTTTTTTAAAATTAAACCCAATATTTTATTTAAGGTTAAACAAGATATTAAAGATGAAATTTATTGATGATCAGATTAAGAACATAAAAAATAAACCATTATTATATATTTCTATATTTTTGGCTATTATTGCGTTTTTTGCCTTGGTAAAATTTAAAAGTAATTCAAAAAATGCTGAAAGTTTAAGCAATAATTCAAACGAATTATTGGTATTTATACAGGATGGTTGCATTCACTGTGAACATGCAGAAGAATTTTTAAATAATAATAAATTTGATAATATCAATGTTGTATATTACAACTTAAAATATAACAATTCTGTAAACCTATTACTTAAAGAAATATCCAGACTGAATATTCCAAGAGAAAATTTAGGTACGCCAATTTTTGTAATAGGTGATAAATATATAATTGGTTTTGGAGAAGAAAAAAAACAAGAATTAATTGACCAAATTAACGAAAAAAAAAATTAAAAAACTATATTGAAGAAGAAAAACAAATAATTATTGATAATAAAGTTATTTTTTCTTCTTTATTACTTATTTTCTATGCATTTTTAATAAAAAATATTTATATTGATAGAAAAAGACAAAATTTTTTATTAAAATCATTTATTATATCTAATATTTTATTTTTTCTATTATTTATAACTAATTTTATACCAATATATTTATTCTCAAATTTTATTTGGATTGGAATATTGATTACTGGATTAATAGCGGTAGTTTGTGGCATAAATAAATTATTTAATCAAATTACTACTGTTAATTTGAAGAAAAATATTAAGATTGATGTCTCAATCCCATTAATTTTTTTGATGGTACTCGTATCATTTATACTTATGTCTATAAATACAAAATTTTTAATAACTTTAAAGCAAAATATGTTTAACTATTTTTGTTTTATTTATATCTTCGTATTATCATTAATAATAGTTTTTATTATTAAAATATTTGATAAAATTATAAAAAATAATAAAAAAATTAATATAAATGCATTTAATAATATAGCAATATTTTTAATAGGAATATTAATTATTATTTTTTCTTAAAAAAATTAATTTTATTATTGTAAATAAAAAATTTGTATTGTATCTTTAATTTGTAATTAATACGTTTATTATAATTAAGGGAATTTTATGTTTAAGCTGTTTTCTGTTATGTCAAAAGACATAGGTATAGATTTAGGTACTGCAAACACTGTTGTTTGCTCGGTTGAAGACGGTGTTATATTAAATGAACCATCAGTTGTTGCTTTATTGGACGAAGATGGCAAAAAGACACCATATGCTTTCGGTAGAGAAGCAAAATCAATGTTGGGTAGAACGCCTGCAAAAATAGATGCAATAAGACCTATGAAAGATGGTGTTATTGCTGATTTTAGAGTTGCTGGTGATATGATTAAATATTTCATACACTCAGTTAATTCTTCAAAATCTTGGTTTGGTCCATTGATTATTGTTTGCGTGCCGTCTGGCTCTACACCAGTAGAAAGAAAAGCCATTCAAGAGGCAGCAGAAGCATCTGGCGCAAGAGAAGTATTTTTAATAGAAGAACCTATGGCATCCGCTATTGGTGCTAATTTGCCAGTATTAGAGCCTACTGGCTCCATAATAGTTGATATTGGTGGCGGTACATCAGAAATTGGTGTTATTTCACTTGGCGGTTTGGTTTATGGAAAATCTTTAAGGGTTGCTGGTGATAAATTAGATGAAGCTATTATCAATTATATGAGAAAGAACTTCAATTTGTTAATCGGCGAAACAACCGCTGAAAGAATTAAAATGACAATAGGTGCAGCTTGCGCTCCTTTGGATGGTAGCGATGGTGATCAAATGGAAGTTAGAGGAAGGGATTTAAATAATGGAGTTCCAAAAGAAATGATTCTAACAGAAAAACAAATTTCTGAGAGCGTTGCTGAGCCGGTATCACAAATAGTTGAAGCAATTAGAGTTGCATTAGAGTGCGTACCACCAGAATTATCATCAGATATGGTAGAAAGAGGTATTGTATTATCTGGCGGTGGTGCATTATTAAAAAATTTAGATTACGTAATTTCAAAAGCAACTGGATTATCAGTTAATGTAGCAGAAGATCCATTGTTATGTGTCGTAAATGGCATCAGAAGAGTTTTAACAGACATGAAGACTTTTAGAGGTGTTTTGTTTAAACAAGGTTAATTATGAATAACAGATACTATAATAATAAAAACTCAAACGAAAGTGTAAAGGCAATAAAGTATTACTTTTACACATTCTTTTTAAGAATATCGTTTTTGGTTTTTATTATATTGAGTATTATTTCCATAAATCTAAGTTCTTCTAGTAAAAAATTTGATAACACCCTTAGAAATAAAATATTTTTTACTTTTAAACCATTTTATGTAGTTGCCGAAGCTCCATTTAATTTATTATTTGACTTAGGTAGAAGTATTAAAAATATTCTTTTAACAAATTCTATAAATAAAAGATTGCTTGAAGAAAATATAATCTTAAAAGATTTATATACAAAGAGTTTAGATATAAAGAAAGAAAACGAGAATCTAAAAAGCATGTTGAATTATGTAGACGACTTTAAAAATGAATATAATTATACAACTTCAAAAATATATTTAGAACCAAAAAATTCAATTGTAAATGCCGTAATCTTAAATATTGGAAGTAAAAATAATATTAAAGAAGGCGATTTAGTTCTTGGTATAAATAAAAATGTTATCGGAAGAGTTATTAATGTTAGTGATACAAAAGCAAAAGTTTTGTTGTTGAGTGATGTAAATTCAAATATTCCAGCAAGAACAGTTGATACTGGCGAAAAATTTATTTTATCTGGTACTAATTCAAATTTTTTGGAAATATCTCATTATAACTCAAAAAATCCAGAGATTATAGATGGCGATTTAGTTTTAACATCAGGTGATTCAGATATAATTCCAGATGGTATTCCAATTGGAAAAATTAAAAAAGAAAATGGTAAAATTAAAGTCATAATGAATGAAAATGCCAATACGGTATTTAATGTGCTTGTTATAACAAAAATTGAATAGTTTTATTTGATGATTTTAATCCTTTTATAATTAATATATTTTTCTTTGGTATTTTAAAAGTTTTACTAAATAAATCAATTATAGAACTATTTGCTTTCCCATTTTCTGGTATTTCTCTAATTTTTACTTTTATTATATTATTTTCAAAATATATTTTATTAACCGAACTTTTAGTAATTACTTTAATGTTAATAACTTTTTGCGTATTAATAATATTAAAAATATTATTCAATTCTTCTAAAATCATATTAAATTGTCTTCAATAAGTTGTTGCTTAATAAAATTTATTTTATTTTCGGTATCCTTTGTCTTTTGATTATTATCAATATATTTTTCAAACAAATTCAAATAATCTTCTAAATGATTTTCTTTTTTTGCTAAATCTATTGAAGCTTTATAATTTAAATCATAAATCCAACATATAGTTAAAAGAATTTTGTCTAAAACAGTCTTTCTGTCTTTTAATTTAACTAATTCTCTATTTTTAAAGCTTTCAAAACATTCATCACTAATATACGGTTTTTCATCCAATCCTATTAAATTAAAATACTTCTTATCAGCTTTTTTAAACAATTCAAAATTTGCCAACTTATCACTGTCCATAACAAGTTTTAATAACATTATAACTATTTCTTTTTCTTCATCTGATAAATTATCAATTTCTTCTAATTCTTTTCTTGCATTTTCTTCTGCTTTTAAATCGCCATGATATTTTACTGGAATAAGTATAAATGGATTATTTTCTTTTTCTACTTGTTTTAATACAATATCAGCACCATAATATCCATGAGGTTTTACTTTTTCTTTCATATCTCCAACTTCATAAGCTCTGCCTATATCATGTAATAATGCTGATAGTTGCCCATATAATTTATATTTGTTATCAAGTTTTTTTAATACTTCATCATTTTCTATTAAATATTGAGATATTTTAAAAACATCTTGCGAGTGGGTGTATTTTGCTTTAATCCAATCTCTATCTTTAACATTTGATAGACCATCCATCTTTTCATACTGTAAGGTATAATGTTTTTTTAATAGTTCTTCACCTTCTTGCAATGTTTTCATATGCCCATTCCTTTATTATATATTATTATATAAGTTTATCCTCAATTAATTGCTTTTTAACTTGTTCAAATTGTTTATTTATTTTTTTAACTTGTTCTGGACTACTATTTTTTGCAAGAATATTAATTTTTGTTTCCATTCTATCTACATATGCTTGTGCTAGTTTTTCTTCAAAAATCAATTTCTTTGAAGCTTCGTAATTTAAGTCATAAATCCAACCAAGATAAAATAAAATTTCATCAAAAATTGTTTGTAATTCCCCCCTTTTAACTAAACCCCTTTTTAAAAAACATTCATAACATGCATCAGTTATCAATAACTCTTGTTTTTTAGATAAAAAATATTTTTCTTCACTGATTATTTTAAACAATTCAAAATTTGCCAACTTATCACTATCCATAACAAGTTTTAATAACATTATAACTATTTCTTTTTCTTCATCTGATAAATTATCAATTTCTTCTAATTCTTTTCTTGCATTTTCTTCTGCTTTTAAATCGCCATGATATTTTACTGGAATAAGTATAAATGGATTATTTTCTTTTTCTACTTGTTTTAATACAATATCAGCACCATAATATCCATGAGGTTTTACTTTTTCTTTCATATCTCCAACTTCATAAGCTCTGCCTATATCATGTAATAATGCTGATAGTTGCCCATATAATTTATATTTGTTATCAAGTTTTTTTAATACTTCATCATTTTCTATTAAATATTGAGATATTTTAAAAACATCTTGCGAGTGGGTGTATTTCATTGAAACCCATAACATATCCATTTTGGCACCAGACTCGTCAACAACTTTTTGTTGCGATGTATAATGTTTTTTTAGAATTTCTTGTGCTTCTTCCAAACTTTTTATTGACATAAAAACCCCTATTTTTATTTATTTTCCAATTCGTTTTTGCAAGCATGATATTTTTCTATTACTCCCTTTAAGAACTTCCCTGTCAAACTATTTGCATTTTGACAAATATCCTCTGGTGTTCCAGTAGCAACAATATAGCCACCCTTCTCACCACCATGTGGTCCAACATCTATAATCCAATCAGATGTTTTTATAACATCAAGATTATGTTCAATAACAATAACTGTATTACCCTGCTCTACCAATTTATGCAAAACACACAACAATTTTCTAATATCATCAGAATGCAAACCAGTAGTAGGTTCATCAAGAATATATACTGTATTTCCAGTATCTTTCTTGCTTAATTCCTTTGCAAGTTTAATTCTCTGAGCTTCACCACCAGACAATGTAGTAGCTGACTGACCTATTTTAATATATCCTAAACCAACGTCCTTTAAAGCTTTAAATTTATCATAAATCAAAGGTATTTCTTTAAAGAAACTGCAAGCTTCTTCAACAGTCATATCTAAAACATCTGCAATATTTTTACCATTAAATTCAATTTCCAAAGTCTCACTATTATATCTCTTTCCACCACAAATAGGACAAGTAATGTAAACATCTGGCAAGAAATGCATTTCAATTTTTATACTTCCATCACCTTGACAATTTTCACATCTACCACCTTTTACATTAAACGAAAATCTGTTTAATTTATAATCCCTATTGATTGCTTCCTCTGTATTAACAAATAAATCACGAATATGTGTAAATGCGCCAACATATGTACAAGGATTTGATCTTGGAGTTCTACCAATTGGAGATTGATCTATTTGTATAACTTTATCAACATTTGAAATACCTTCAATTCTATCAAAAGGCTCTGGCGTTACTTTTGTATTATTTAAAATTCTAGTTAAAGCTTTATATAGTGTATGCAAAACAAGTGTTGATTTACCACCACCTGAAACGCCAGTGATAGAACAAAATACACCAGTTGGAAATGATACATCTACATTTTTTAAATTATGGCCTCTTGCATTAACTATCTTTATGCATTTTTTAGGATTAAATTTTCTTCTATAAGGTGGAACTGGAATACACTTTCTGCCTCTTAAATATGCACCAGTAATACTATTTGGGTTATTTAAAACCTCTTCTGGCGTTCCTTCTGCCATAACTTGTCCACCATGAATACCAGCACCAGGTCCAATATCAATCAACCAATCAGCCTCCATCATTGTCTCTTCATCGTGTTCCACAACAATAACCGTATTTCCTAAATCTCTTAATTTTTTTAATGTTTCTATTAATTTTCTATTATCCGACTGATGTAAACCAATAGATGGTTCATCAAGAACATAAAGCACACCAGACAAACCAGTACCAATTTGCGTAGCAAGTCTTATTCTCTGACTCTCACCACCAGACAAAGTACTTGATTCTCTATTTAAAGTTAGATAGTCTAAACCAACATTAGTTAAAAAAGTCAATCTATTTGTAATTTCGGTAACAATTTTATCAGCAATTATCTTTTCACTATCATTTAAATGGTTTGGCAAATCTGTAAAAAAATCTATTGCTTTTTGAATTGATAATTCACAAACTTCACCTATATTCTTGCCTAAAATTTTAACACTAAGAGCTTCTTCATTTAATCTATATCCATGACATTCACTGCAAGGTCTTAAACTTTGATATTTTGATAATTCATCTCTTAATAATTCGTCTTTATTCCTTTGATATTTTTCTAAAAGTATATTTATAACACCATCAAATTTTGTTTTTGTGGAAAATGTATTCAAACCAGTTTCCTTTTCAATAACGATTTCTTCTTTACTACCATACAATATTATATCTTTTATTTTTTCTGGATACTTATAATATGGTGTATCTATATTAAAATTATAGATTTTCCCTAATTGTTGAATCATTTGGATATAAATCTTTGCATTTGCATCGGTTTTCCATGGATCAATAGCTCCTTCTCTTATTGTTAGATTTTTATCCATTATCACTAAATCTGGATTAAAAAATGATTCAGTTCCCAAACCATCACACTTATGACAAGCACCAAAAGGATTATTAAAAGAAAACAATTTAGGCTCAATATTATCAATGGTTAAACCAGTTTCTGGATCTGTATATTTTCTAGAAAATCTAATTTGCTCGCCTTTTTCATATTCTTTATTCCTTAAAACAACAGTCTTCGCTTTCTTGGCCAAGGAAATTAAATCAACTAAAATTATCCCATCAGAAATTTCAAGACCAGACCTAATTTTTTTAAGTACATTTTCTTCTGTATCATTATTTACGGTTAAAGTATCCAAAACAACATCAATATCATGCTTCACTGTTCTATCAAGCTTTGGTAATGAATTATGAACATCATAAATATCGCCATCTACTTTAATCTTTGTATATCCTTGTTTTCTAATTTTTATAAGCTCCTTTCTATGCTCTCCTCTTGAACTTTTTACAACTGGCGCTAAAACATTAATTTTTGTACCAATAGGCAATGAAGCTATACATCTTGCCATATCTTCTGGTGTTTGACTTTGTAAAGGTTTGCCAGTTTTAGGTGAGTATGGAACCCCAATCCTAGCAAAGAGCAATCTTAAATAGTCATATATTTCCGTAACAGTACCAACAGTAGATCTTGGATTTTTGCCCATTACCTTTTGATCAATGGCAATAGCTGGCGATAATCCAGTAATACTTTCAACTTCTGGTTTATTTTGAACATTTAAAAATTGTCTAGCATATGTAGACAAACTTTCTATATATCTTCTCTGTCCTTCCGCATAAATAGTATCAAAAGCTAACGATGATTTACCAGAACCCGAAAGTCCCGTAATAACTGTTAATTTATTTTTTGGTATTTTTATGTTTATATTTTTTAAATTATTTTGTCTTGCACCAACAATATCAATAAAATCAGCTTGCATTTTTAATTTGTTTTATATCTTTTTTGTAAGTATCTAAAAACATTTATAATACCACTTCATCATAATTGCAAGTAATTTTTAAAGATTTTTATTACTTATTAAAGTAATTAGTTTACTAACTTACCTTTAAAAAACGAACAATCAACTTAACTATAAAACATAAAAATAAGTCAAAATTGCAAAATTTTTCAATAAAATAATAATTATTTTATAATAATTAAATAATGCTTTTTCTTACCTACTGATAATTTAAATTCACCAATTTTTGATATATCCAAATTTTCGTCTTCAACTTTTTCATCGTTAATTTTTACTCCACCACCCCTTATTAATTTTTTAGCTTCACCACCAGAAGATGCTAAACCTAAATTTTTAATAAGCTGAAAAATAGATTTCTCGTCATTTTGAATGTTATATTCCAACTTCGGCAAACTATCAATTGAATTTCCTTCAAAGATACTTTGAGCTTGATCCATAGCTTTTTTTGCTTTCTCTTCACCATGACATATTTTTGTAGTTTCAAAAGCTAAAATCTTTTTTAATTCATTTATATTGTCTTTGTATTTTTCCTGTAAATTTTCAATATCTTCTACCGCCAAATCAGTATAGGTTTTTAATAATTTTACAACGTCGGCATCGTTAATATTTCTAAAATATTGATAGTAATCATAAGGACTTAATAATTCTTCATTTACCCATACAGCATTACCTTCTGATTTTCCTAACTTCTTTCCATTACTATCCAATAATAATGGTGTAGAAAAACCCAATACTTCAGTTTTTTCGCCTTTTTCAACAGCATTGTTTAAGAACTGTAATTTTCTTGTTAATTCAACACCAGCGCATACATTGCCCCATTGATCAGCTCCGCATAATTGTAATGTACAATTATATGTCTTGTACAAATGATAAAAATCATAGGCTTGTAAAATCATATAATTAAACTCTAGGAAACTCATATGTTCTTCTTTTGAAAGTCTTTGCTTTACAGATTCAAAAGTAAGCATTCTATTGACAGAAATATGTGGCGCAATATCCCTTAAAAGGCTTAAATAATTAACGTCCTTCCACCAATCATAATTATCAACTAAAATAGCGTCTGTCTCACCATCTCCAAATTTTATAAATTTTTCAATTGATTTTTTTATATTTTTTTTGTTTTCCTGTAATGTTTCCAAACTCATCATTGGTCTGGTCTTATCCTTTCCACTAGGAT
The DNA here is from genome assembly GCA_934747265.1 of uncultured Rickettsiales bacterium. GTDB lineage: Bacteria > Pseudomonadota > Alphaproteobacteria > Rickettsiales > UBA1997 > CALXSC01. The sequence continues at coordinate 32,550 of CAKVGI010000003.1, read as the reverse complement.
CACCAACTTGTCCAGTTGCTCCACCTAACAAAATTATTGGCTTATTTCCACATCTTTGAAATAATCTAATCATCATTAAAGAAAATAAATGCCCAACATGCAATGATGCTCCAGTTGGATCCGTACCCCAATATGCTATAATTGGTTTACCACTGCATAATTGTTTATCTAATTCTTCAATGTTCGTACATTGATTTAAAAATCCTCTTTTTTCACATTCTTGTAAGAATTTTGATTTAAAATTACTCATAACAAGTCCTTTGATTATTATTTATTTTGATAAGGTGATGGTAAACCAAGCCCTAAATCATCTAGTCCAGATAGTGGATTATCATTATTATTTTTATTATCCTCTTTATTATCATTTTCTTGACCATTAAACGCTGGAATATCAGGAACAGAAGGAATCTCAAAAGATGTTGGCAATTCTGGTACTGATGGTTGAACTGAAATATCATCTTTATCGCTTGGTAATGAAGGTACTTCAATATTTGATGGAACTTCTGGAACCTCAGGAGTACTATTAGCAGTTTCATTATTTACATTTATTATTTTATCAGACACCGCATCATTATTTTGCGTATTTTTTGCTTGATTTGCTATCGGATCATTATTCGGCGTATTTACGGCTTCATTACTTACATTATTTATATTTTGTTCATTGTTTTGTTCTTGAACATTTTGAATATTATTCTGTTGCTCATTTTGTTGTTCATTTTGTACTTCTTTTTTTAATTCATTTTGTTTATTATTGGAAACATTATTTTTTTTATTCTCTGCAACTATATCTTTTGTTTGAACCAATAAATCTAAGACGGATTTTTTCTGATAATTTGGATTCTCCTTTAATCTATCATTTTGAACTTTATTTATAAGCTTAATCTCTTCTTTAATTCTAGCAACAGATTTATCATTCAACATATCACCAGTTATAACTTTTATCATAGTATCAGGATTTTCAACTATACCATTATTTTCAGTATTACCAACTTTAATTTTATCCACATATTTCATACCATCTATAACCCTACCAAAAATAGTATATTGTCCATCTAATTCAGGAAAAAAATCACCAATAACAATAAAAAATTGGCTATTTGCGCTATTTGGATCTGATGCTCTTGCCATAGACAATGTTCCTCTTGTGTGATGTTCATTATTGAACTCTGCATATAATTTTCCTAACCTACTACCGCCCTTACCAGTTCCGGTCGGATCACCAGTCTGAGCTATAAAACCACCAATAACCCTATGAAATTTTACATTATCATAAAAACCATCTTTTGTTAAAATTTTAATTCTCTGAACATGCATTGGTGCTAATTTTGGAAATAATTCAGCTATCACAACACCATCTTTTAGCTCTATATATAGAGTATTTTCTGGTAATGGTTCATTATTTTGTTTATTTGTACTAACTATATTTTGTTCTGCATTAGCATTTAACAAAAAAAATGCAAAAAATAAAAAACAAAGTTTTTTAAACATATTCAAAGAATTATTACAAGCTATAAATAAGTTATTTCAAATAAATAAAAAAAGCAAGAAAATATTTAGTAAGCGAGATAAGCAACCTGAATAAATTTAAGTACAGATGCTTCCTTTCGGATCTGTCTGGATTATTAAACCATCCACCTACTTATCTCTGATACTATTTTAGTAAACAGTTATTTATTTTGCAAGAAAAATTTAAAGTAATTTTTAATTTAACACTAATTGTATATAATAGTAAAAATGTCAAATAATTTTTATAATTCAAAAGTCCAAAATATAAATAAATTTAAAAATAATTTGAAAATTAATTAATGTATTTGTATTATGAAAAATATTGATAATAAATAAAATTTACAATGAGAACAGTAATTTCTGGAAATTGGAAAATGAACGGCTCAAAGCCTATGATAGATCAATGGTTTGAGGATTTTTCAAAAAGTGCAGTTGAATTTGAAAAAAGTCATTCATTAGATCAAGATAAAGTACCTTTAATATTAATCTGTGTTCCGGATATTTATATTGAATATGCTATGAAAAAAGCTAACGAATATAATAAAAAAACAAAATACTTTAAGGTATTTATTGGTGCTGAGGATGCTTATTATGAAGAAAAAGGAGCTTTTACAGGTAATACAAGTCCAGCATTTTTAAAGGAATTAGATTGTAAATACTCATTGGTTGGACATTCTGAAAGAAGACAATATCAACATGAAAGCGACTCCTTAGTTGCTAAAAAAGCTACAAAATGTTTAAGCTATGGAATTACACCATTAATTTGTATCGGTGAAGATTTAGCAACAAGAGAAGCGCAAAAGCATTTAGAATTTGTTGGTGAACAAGTATTAAATTCTACAAATAATGTTGATTTAGAAAATGTAATTATAGCTTACGAACCAGTATGGGCTATTGGAACTGGAAAAGTACCTACAACAGCTGAAATTGACGAAATGGAAGGATATATCAAAGATATATTACATAAAATGAGACATATTGAAACAAGCAAATTAACTGTTGTATATGGCGGTTCCGTAAAATCTTCAAACGCAAAAGAAATTTTATCATTGAAAAATGTAAACGGAGTTTTAGTTGGTGGAGCAAGTATGAAAGGTGAAGAATTTTTTGGTATTGTAAAAGGTGTTTTTAATTATTAATAATTAATTTTGATATGAAAAATATTTTATCAACATATGAAGCACCACAAGCAATAGGTGCATATTCTCAGGCAATAGAAACTGATAGCTTTGTATTTTTATCTGGACAATTAGGCCTTGATCCAAAAACCGGAAAAATGGTTGAAGGTGGAGTTGAAGAACAAACAGAACAAGCTATGGAAAATATATTGGCCATTTTAAAAGAAGCAGGCTTAACAGTGTCCGATATTGTAAAAACTACAATTTTTATGAAAGATATTGCTGATTTTACAAAAATCAATGATGTTTATGCTAAGTATTTTGTGGAAGGTTTTCCAGCAAGATCAGCAATACAAATTGCCGCTTTACCAAAAGGCGGTTTGGTTGAAATTGAAGTTATAGCAAGTAAATAATATTTAAGTAATATTTATGTATTTTATTGCATAAATATTACTTTATTAAATTAAAGAATTGTTTAAAAGGAGTTTTATGACGGAAAATATAAAAAATAATGATAAAAAACCACTTTTTAGTGGTAAGGTTGCTTTTACTTTGTATGATACATATGGTTTTCCGTTAGACTTAACACAAGCTATTTTAAGAGAAAAAGGTATTGATGTTAACGTTGAAGAATTTGAGGAAGAGATGGCTAGACAAAAGAAAAAAGCAAAAGAATCTTGGGTTGGAAGTGGAGATAAAAGAAATAGCAAGATTTATTTTGAGATAAAAGAAAAAATACAACCAACAGAATTTTTTGGATATGAAAAAAATACTGTAATGGGGAAAGTTTTAGCTTTAATTAAGGATGGTCAAGAAGTTCAAGAAGTAAAAGAAGGAGATGAATTTGAATTTTTTGTTGATAAAACTACTTTTTATGGAGAATGTGGTGGACAGGTTGGAGATAGCGGGTTAGCTATTCAAATCAGAGAAAATGGTGTAATACCTTTACCATTCTCTACCATTGAAATAACCGATGTAAAAAGACCATTTCCAAATTATTTTTTACATAAAGGAAAAATGGAAACTGGAACTATCAAAGTTGGTGATTATCTTAATTTATCAATAAATACAGAAAAAAGAAATAAAATTAGAGCAAATCACTCTGCAACACACCTTTTGCAGTACGCATTAAGAAAAATTTTTGGTGCAACAGTAATGCAAAAAGGTTCTTCTGTTGACGAAAATAGATTAAGGTTTGATTTTACATTAAATAGAAGTGTTGCAAGAGAACAAATAAGAGAAATTGAAAATATAGTTAATGAATTAATTTATAAAAACACAAAAGTTGAAACAAAAATTATGGATTTAGAAGAGGCAAAAAAGACTGGCGCTATGGCTTTATTTAATGAAAAATATGAAGATAAAGTTAGAGTTGTTTGTATGGGTGAAAAATCTCATGAAGACATTATTAAGGAAAGAAAAAATTATGATAATTTGAAGCAAAATTCTTTTAGCGATGTTAGCGACGGCTTGACTTCTTTAAATAATTCATCTTTAAAATCTATTTGTTCTATGGAATTATGTGGTGGAACTCATGTTTCAAAAACTGGTGAAATTGGTTTATTTAAAATAGTAAGTGAAGGAGCTATATCTGCCGGAATTAGAAGAATTGAAGCTACAACTGGCTTAGAGGCTATTAATTATATGAATAAATTTCAAGATATAATTAAAGATATAGATAACATATTACAGGTTGGAAATGATAAAATATTAGAAAAAATAAAGACTTTAAATGATGAAAATAAACTTTTTAAAAAACAATTAGAAGATATAAAAAAGTCAAATATGTCTAATATTAAATTTACAGAAAAAAATATAAATGGCATAATATTTGCTTATAATGCATTAAAAAATGTAAATGCAAAAGATTTAAAAGGTACCTTTGTAGATTTACAAAATAAAAAATACAACAATAATTCCGTAATGCTTTGTATTTCAACATTTGAAGAAAAAATAAGTATTATGATTGGAGTTGCAAAAAATTTAAATGAAAAGATAAAAGCTAACGAAATTATAAAAGATGCAGTTGCAATAGCTGGTGGAAATGGTGGTGGCGGACAACCTTGGTTTGCAATGGGTGGTGCAAGTGTAAAAACCGAAAATTTAGATGAAATATTTAGCAAAATTATTAATGTAGTTGAGGAAAAAATTAAATAGTATGGATAATCAAAAAACAATATTCGTATCTGGCGGAGCTGGATATATAGGTTCTCATTTTTGCAAGATTGCAAAGAAATCTGGTTATAAATTAGTTGTATTTGATAATTTATCAACTGGAAGAAAAGATTTTGTTAAATATGGAGATTTTGTTGAAGGTGATTTACATGATTATAATTTACTTATTAAAACATTCAAAAAATATAAGCCAATTGCTGTTATGCATTTTGCCGCATTTATAGAAGTTGGTGAAAGTGTAAAAAATCCATACAAATATTATGATAATAATGTTGTTGCAACGTTGAATTTATTAAAAGCGATGATTGATTGCAATATAAAGAATATTATTTTTTCATCAACTGCTGCAACTTTTGGTATGCCAAAAACAAGTGTTGTAAATGAAGATACTCCACAAATTCCAATTAATCCTTATGGTGAATCAAAATTAATGGTTGAAAAAATTCTAGAAGATTTTAGAAAAGCTTATGGTATAAATTACACCATATTAAGATATTTTAATGCATCTGGTGCTGATCCAGAAGGCGAATTGGGCGAGACGCATGAGCCATCAAACCACTTAATTCCAATAGTTTTAGAAAAATATAAGAATAATGAAGAGATTAAAATATTTGGTGGAGATTGGAATACAAAAGATGGTACTTGTATTCGCGATTATATTCATGTCAACGATTTAGGTAAAGCTCACATATTGGCTTTGCAAAAAATGCTTAACACTAGTACTTCCAAAAAAATTAATTTAGGTAGTGGAAATGGTTTTTCCGTTTTAGAAATTATAAAAAAGTCAGAAGAAATTGTTGGGGATAAAATAAAATACAGGATAGTTGAACGAAGACTCGGTGATCCAGAATGTTTAATTTGCGATAATAAATTAGCAAAAGAATATCTTGGATGGGAAATTGAATTTGCAGATGTAAAAGATCATATTTTGCATACATGGAATTGGATTAACAGAAAAAATAAATAAGCTTATATTTTGACAATATTGAAAATATTGTCAAAAAGAACTATTATTGCATGTTTCTTATTTAAGTTATAAGTATTTATATCATTAAAAATATTTTTTGTAAATTTAATTTTGTCCAATATTGATTTTTCATTATTTTTCAATAAAAAATTATTATTCAGTTCTTTAAAATTATTGTTAGATTGTCCAGTTGAATAATATCTTAGAGTTTTATACAAAAATAACAAAATAAATTTATAAAATAAGTTAAACAATTTATCATTATTATTTATTTTGTCAGCCAAATTATGTATTTCTTCTATATTTAGTATACTAGCTGATAAAATATTACCTATATTATTGTATAAAAAAATACCATCTTCATCAATTATATCAATCGCAGTGGAAATTGAAGAGTTTGATAAATCATATAATATTGATAACTGGTTCTCATTTAATAATTTAATTTTATCATTGCAAACATAAGTTAATATATCTTTCCATTGCTGAAAATTATATTTATTAACATTTACTTCTCTACACCTAGATTTTATTGTTTCCAAAACATTATTAATATTATGACAAACCAAAAAAATATAGGTATTTTTGATTGGTTCCTCTAATATTTTTAAAATTGCGTTTTGTGCTGATGCATTCATTTCATCAATACTATCAACTATTACCACTTTATTTTTAGCTATAAATGGAGATAATGAAACAAAATCATTAATTTTTCTAGCAGAAGAAACTTTAATTTCTTTATCTATTTTATTTGTTTTTTCGTCAGTCTCTTTTTCTATTACAAGTAAATCAGAATGTTTTTTATTTATAATTAAATTAAAAGTTGGATTTTTTTCTGATAAAGTATCACCTTCATCTTCTGGTTCTCCGAATAAAGATAAAGGTTCATTACTTTTTAATGTTGTGTTATAATCTAAGATTTTATTTGCTAAATGATAACACAAAGTAGCTTTGCCAACACCCTTTCCACCAACAAATAATAAAGAATGATGTAATTTATTATTTAAAAAATTATCAAAAAGATTATTTTTTAATTCATTTAAATATAACAAATTTCTATTATTATATGGTTCAAGCATTGGCTAGCCCTATCTTATTTATTCTTACTATCAAATAAATTTTTGAAGAAATTAAAAGCCATTTTTTTATCAAAATTCTTTATATCAACTTCAAATAAACTGAAAGCATTACTTATAAAGATTATAGCAATACAAGAAACTATATCAGCTTTTATTTTGTTTTTATCATCAGAATATATTGCAACTTTTGATAACCAATCTTTATATGGTAAATATATAGCATTATATGTAAAAGAATTATAGGCGTTATCTTGTACACTGATAGAAAAAGACTGACTTGGTTTTACATTTATCTCATGATCGTCAAGCCTTGCACCAATTTCTTGTTCTAATATAAAAATTTTTCTTTTCTTATCAAGTTCTTTCTTGTTTGCAATTGTTAATAAAAATAATAAAGGCTCACTCGTTCCGTCTATAAAAGGAAGTGAATCACCATCCAATTCAATAATCACATTATCTATTTTTAAAGCCCATATTGAAGCTAATAGCAATTCAATATTATTAACACAAACACCGTTTTTATTCTTAATAACAAGCTTATCATTTTCTATAAAAGCATTGTCATAATTAACAGTGATTTCATTATTTTCCTTAAAATCAACTCTTCTAAAAATTATACCGGTATCAACTTGCGCCGGTAAAATTTTAACATTGACTATTTTTTCCATATTTTCAGGTTTTCCAAAAAATGAAACTTCATTTAAAATTGTCGTTTGACTTTCTGTATACATAAAAAAAATTATCATTAACTAACAAAATCCTAATAAAAAAATTTTTAAAGTCAAATCTATTTATATTGATTTTTTAAAAAATAAAGATACAATGTAAAGGTGTTTAACAACAAAAAATTATATGAAATCACTACTTGGAACAAAAACAAGAGAAAATTTACTCAAAGCTTTTGCTGGTGAATCACAAGCTAGAAATAGATATACATTTTTTGCAAGCACAGCAAAAAAAGAAGGTTATGAAGCAATAGCTATGGTTTTTGAAGAAACCGCAAATCACGAAAAAGCACATGCAAAAAGGTTATTTAAATTTTTAGAAGAAGGTGGAGAATTGGAAATTACAGCAAAATATCCAGCTGGTAAAATTGGAACAACCGCTGAAAATTTAATGGAAGCAATGAACGGGGAACATGAAGAAAACACTGTAATGTATCCAGAATTTGCAAAAATAGCAAAAGAAGAAGGCTTTCCAGAAATAGCTGCTGCAATGGAAAATATAGGTAAAGCAGAAGTTTACCATGAAGAAAGATTTTCCAAATTATTAAAAGAAGTTGAGACTCAAACATTATTAGCTAAAAATGATTTAGTTGTATGGAAATGCCAAAATTGTGGTTTTCATATAACAGCAAAAAATGCCCCTCAAATTTGTCCAGCTTGCGGACATCCACAAGGATATTTTGTGCAAATTGATCCACAATTATTCTAGTCAATAAATTTTAGCTTAACCAAATTTTTGTTAGGTTAAGCTAAATACTTGCTTTGATATAATTATTATCTTTATTAGAACTTTTTATTTTCCATACTAAAAGAAACATTTAGTAAAAAAAATAGACAATAAACAAAAAACCTTAATTGTAATTTAATAATTTAATTTTTTAATTATTTATCTTGATTTAGAAAAAATTAATGTTATTTCTATATTAATTGGTAATAATTTTTTTAGTGATGTTTGATTCTATTACAAAGAATTTTGGTGGTGTTATAGATAAATTAAGAGGAAAGAGATATATTTCAGAAGATGACTTTAATCAAGCTTTGAGAGAAATTAGAATAGCAATGATAGAAGCTGATGTTTCGCTACCTATAATCAAAGAATTTATTAAAAATATAAAAGATAAAGTTGTTGGTGAAGAAGTTATAAAAAAAGTTTCATCTGGACAAATGATTGTTAAAATCATAGATGATGAATTATTAAAATTATTAGGCGAAGGATCTTGCGAAGTTAATTTAGAATCAAATAAACCATTATTTATAATGGTAGCTGGTTTACAAGGAACTGGAAAAACTACATCTGTTGCTAAATTAGCTAAAAGATTAAAAGATAAATATTCAAAGAAAGTTTTGGTTGTTTCCTTAGATGTATATAGACCGGCAGCTAAAAAGCAATTAGAAGTATTAGCTAGCAAGGCTGGCGTAGATAGTCTTGAAATAATTGAAAACGAAAAACCACTTGAAATTGCAAAAAGAGCTAAGAATTTTATAGAAGGTAAAAATTATGATGTTGTAATTTTTGATACAGCCGGAAGACTAGCAATAGATGAAAATTTAATGGTAGAATTAGAAGAACTTGTAGAATTTATCGTACCACAAGAAAAATTACTTGTAGCTGATTCTTTAATGGGACAAGATGCGGTTAATGTTGCCAATGAATTTAATGATAGAATTGGTATCACTGGTATTATTTTAACAAGAGTTGATGGTGGTGGAAGAGCTGGTTCTGCTTTAAGTATGAAAATGGCCACCGGATGTCCAATTAAATATATGTCATCTGGTGAAAAATTGGAAGATTTTGAAGAATTTCACCCAGAAAGGATAGCATCAAAGATTTTAGATATGGGAGATATAGTTTCTTTTGTTGAAAAGGCGCAAGAAGTTGTAGATGAAGAAGAAGCTGAAAAATTAGAAAAAAGAATTAGAAAAGGCGAATTTGATTTTGAAGATTTTTTAAGCCAATTAAGAAATTTAAAAAAACTTGGTGGTATTGGAACCATGTTAAGCTTTTTGCCGGGTGCTGGAAAATTAAAAGATTTTATGCAAAATAAAGGTTTTGATGATAATTTATTAAAAAAGCAAGAATCAATAGTTTATTCAATGACTAAACTTGAAAGAAAACATCCAGAAATCCTAAATTCTTCCAGAAAATTTAGGATTGCAAGAGGTTCCGGAACAAATATTCAAGATGTAAATAGTTTATTGAAAAAATTTAAAGAAATAAAAAGAACAATAGAAATGGTTGGTAGTATGGATAAAAACCAGCTTAAAAGTGTTATGAATCAATTAGGAAATATAAAAGATAGTGATTTTAATTTTTAAAAAATATCTAGTTTTATTTTCTGCAATATTTTTTACAAATTTTGCCTATGCTATGGGAGTAGATATTTTTACTCCCTTAAAGCAAACCCCTGATAGATTAATCAATACTAAAATATCCCAACCAGATAGCTTTTCAAAAAGTAATGATTTAACTAGAAAAGTTGGCTCTTTTAATGTAGCTGTTGGGGAATTATTATATCTTAAAGGAACCATTACAGATGCTTTCGGGATACCAATAGAAGGTGCAACTATACAAATATGGCAAACAAATTCTGCTGGTCAATATCAATCATTGCTTGATGATGACAAATATATTGATGAAAATTTTACTATGTCCGGAACAGCAAGAAGCGATAATTTAGGTAGGTATGGATTTAAAACAATTTTTCCAGGATTTGAAGACGAAAGAGCGCCACATATAAATATGATTATCACGCATCCAAAATTTACAAAAATTGAGACAGAAATTTATTTTGAAAATCACCCATTAAATATTAAAGATCCTTACTATATGTCATACGATGAAGAAGATAAAAAAGCTTTAACAGCAAAAGTTGTTAATATAACAAATGATACAAAAGATGGTAAAATAGCGACTTTTAATATTGTAATGGATGGTATACATCCTTATAAGGGATATTAATTAAGTTTACCATAATTTATTATTCATTTAAATATATTTTACCATTTATTTCTAACTAAAAATATTGATTTTTACATTATTATTTATACTATTTTTCTATGATAATTTTTATTTTACGCCACAATATTATATGACATCTTTTATTGAAAAACTTATTTTGACAAATTATAGGGTATATGAAAATACAAAATTTTCATTTCAAAAAAATATAAATATAATATATGGGAAAAATGGAATTGGTAAAACGAACATATTAGAGGCTATATCTTTTTTAACACCAGGTAAAGGTTTATTAAATGCGAATATCGGTGATATATTAAAAATCACTGATAGATATAACGTAAATTATAATTGGACTATATTTGCCAATATAAAAAATAATGATATAGCGGATACTCTGTCCGTTTTTTCAGAAAATGACAATGGTGTCTTAAAAAAGAAAATAAAAATAAACAATAATTTGTCAAGAAGCCAAGAAGAATTAAATAAAATCTTTAATATTATATGGCTTACGCCAGATATGCAAACATTATTTTCTGGTGAAAAAACAAATAGAAGAAAATTTTTGGATAGAATAGTTTATATTACAGACAATAATCATTCTTCAAGAGTTGCAAAATATGAATTTTTAGTAAAAGAAAGGATGAAGGTATTGCAAGACAATAAAAAATTTGATGAGAGTTGGCTTAATGTTTTGGAAGAAAAAATTGCAGAAACAGGAATTTCTATCGCTGTTGCTAGAAATGAAACAATCAGACATTTAAATAGAATTTTGGCTAATTATGATTTTAATTTTCCTAAATTTATAATTACAATAGATGGAACATTTGAAAATCTATTACTTGATAATATTACCTCTTTAAAAGCAGAAGAAGAATTTAGAAAAGTTTTAAAAATTAATAGACAACAGGATAATGATACAAAAAGAACAACAGAAGGTGTACATAAAAGCGATTTAAGATTATTTTATCAAACAAAAAATATGGACGCCCAATTTTGTTCAACTGGTGAACAAAAATTATTCCTAATATCTTTTACAATTCTAAAAGCTTTATTATGTAAAGAATTAAGAAAAGCTCAACCAATTATTTTGTTAGATGAAGTATTCTCATATCTTGATAAAAATAAAAAGATGGAATTATTTAATGAATTACTAAAACTTGATGTTCAATCATTTATTACGGGAACAGATATAACAATATTTGAGGATATATTAAAACAAAACAAAAATAATGTTAACTTATTGGATTTAGAAGGGTTATTAAATACTTAATTATAATTTACCACATTTTATAATTTATATTAATAATCAATAAAGAAAAATTATATGAGAATAATAATATCAATAAATTTGAACAAAAAATCTTGATATTTTACAAACATATTTTACACTTTTTTTATAAAATAAAATAAACGATATGAGCCTTTTAGATTTAAGAAATATTTACAAAGATTATGTTTTAAGTGGTGGACTTGTTCAAAAGGTACTTAAAGGAATAGATTTGGAAGTAAACGATGGTGAATTTGTTTCAATTATGGGGCCGTCTGGGTCTGGAAAATCTACTTTTATGAATATTTTGGGATGTTTAGATCAACCAACAAGTGGTGATTATTTTTTAAATGGAGAAAATGTTGCAAAACTTGATATAAATAAACTTGCAGAAATTAGGAGAAATCAAATAGGCTTTGTTTTTCAGGGGTTTAATCTTTTGCAAAGAAGAACTATAATTGATAATACGACACTTCCATTGATATATACAAATACATCAGCAGAAGAAAGAAAAGAAAGAGGCATGGAACTTCTAAAATCTGTTAATCTATCTGGTTATGAATATCATTATCCAAACCAATTATCAGGTGGTATGCAACAAAGAGTTGCTATTGCAAGAGCTTTAATTAATAGACCAAGCGTTGTTTTTGCCGACGAACCTACTGGAAATCTTGATAGTAAAACAAGTGATGAAATTATGACATTATTCCAAAAATTAAACGATGATGACAAAATTACTATTGTTATGGTAACACATGAACCAGATGTTGCGGAATACACAAAAAGACTTGTATTTATTAAAGATGGTATTAAAGAGTTTGATGGTCCAATAGAAGAAGCAAAAAATAGTGGAATAATGTATCATAGGTAGAAAATGAAAAAAATATATTTATTTAGACATGGTGAGACTGATTGGAATGTACAAAATGTAATTCAATGCACAAAAGATACAGAATTAAATGAAAATGGAATAAAACAAGCGGAGAAAAATGCTGAAAAATTAAAAGATTTTGGAATAGAGATTGTATTTTCAAGTCCTTTAAAAAGAGCATATAAAACATCCGAAATTCTAGCTAAAAAAATTAATAAAAAGGTAGAAATAAATGATTCTTTAAAAGAATTAAATGGCGGTGATTATGAAGGAAAACCAAAAGATGAAGTTAAGAAATTATTTGGTAATGATAATTATGAATCATTTTTTCATACAAAAGATAAAGGTTTAGATTTATATTTTCCAAACGGAGAAACAAAAAGAGACGCACGAAATAGAATGTATAAAGCCGTACTAGATATTTGTGAAGAAACTAATTACAAAATTATTGGCATATGTAGTCATGGTTTTATGTTGAGAGAATTTCTGAGAGCATGTAATTTTGATAATGATTCCGGTTTAAAAAATTGCGAAATCATAGAAGCTGAATATGACGAAAAAAATAAAAAATTGAAAATAATTAGGAGAATAAAAAATGAAGATTAGCGATTTAAAAGATAAAAATATTGCAATATGGGGACTTGGTGTTGAAGGTAAAGCTGTATTAAAAAAATTAAATGAAGAATATCCAAATAAAAACATTACTATTATTAATGATAGCGACGCACCACAAGATAAGGATAAAGATGGTAGAAATATATATATACTAAAACTTTTGAAAGATGTGGATATTGTAATTAGATCGCCAGGCGTTAGCATTTACAAACCAGAAATAATTTATACAAAAAAAGAATATAATACAGTTTTTATCACAGAAAAAACGTTATTTTTTAGCGAAATTGAAGATAGTAATGTAAAAACAATAGCTATAACTGGTACAAAAGGCAAAACAACAACTTCAACATTTTGCGCTTATTTACTTGAAAAATTAGGTTATAAGACATTATTAGTTGGAAATATGGGTATTCCGTCCTTAGAACTTGTAGAGCAAGCAAAAAATAGTGATTTTGTTATAATAGAAACATCAAGTTATCAAGCCAGTGATTTATTATCCTTTCCAAAAACCGCCATTTTATTAAACTTATTTCACGATCATGTAGCTTGGCATTTAACTTATGAGAATTATTATAAAGATAAAACAAATTTGCTAAGCGGTGCTAAATATAAAATAGTAAACGGTATCAATGAAAGGGCTATGGAATATACTCAACAGTTCAAAGATAGAATTTTATTTAATACAGATAACACAATTCATTATAATGACGGTTATTTTTATGATGCCGATAAGAAATTATTTTCAACAAAAAATATGAAATTATTTGGAGAACATAATTATCAAAATTTATGTAGCGTTTTAACAGCTTTAAAAATAAATGGAATTGATTTAAATAATTTGAAGCAAGAATTTTTTGATAATTTTAATCCAGTAGAGCATAGATTGGAAATCATTAAAAAAAATAATATAATTTTTGTAAATGATAGTATTTCAACAATACCAGAAGCATCAATAGCTTGTTTTAATGCTTTTAAAGATAAAAATATTTATGCAATACTTGGCGGATATGATAAAAAGAATGACATGCAAGAGTTAATAAATTATATTTCAACTCATAAAAACATTAAGTTTATAGCATTAATTGGAGATGTTAAAGATAAATTGGCAAATTTATTGAAAGAAAAAAAATATACAAATTTCACTATTTGCAACAATATGCAAGAAAGTGTAGATCTATTATACAATAAAGCAATTTTAGATAGTAATACTATAATTACAATGTCGCCAGCTCATGCTAGTTATGGTTTATATAAAAATTTTGAAGAAAGAGGACGAGACTTTAAGAATATAGTTAGTAAAATTAGTTAATTAACGGAAAAATTTCTTAGTAGTATTATATAATAAAAAACAATTTTTTCTTGAAATAATAAAAAATATGTACTACTATTTATAGTAAATAATTTTTAATATGATACTCGTATGAAAAATAATATGTTTTTCAAAAAGGAAAAGAGTTCAAAGATTTGGTATTTATTGTGTTTTTTGGCTATTATAATAACATTTTTTTGTTATTTTTTTTGGCAAGAAAAATATTATAGTTTTAATAAAATATTCAGTAAATTAAATTTTAATAATTACGAAAAAAGTAAGGATAAAGAAATGAAAATAGCATCAGAAAATTTACCTACTTGGGATTTAAGTGATTTATATTCCTCATTAGATGACGCAAGAATTAACATAGATATAGAAGAACTAAAAAGCATGATTTATAATTTCAGAAAATATAAAGGTAGAGTTACATCATTAAACGGAAAAGAATTATACAAAGCTTTAATTGAATACGAAAATATTGAAGAATTAATGTCAAAACTCGCTAGTTATTCTTATTTAAAATATTCTGAAAATTTAGCATCTGAGGAAAATATAAAATTTTATCAAAGAATAAAAGAAGAGTTAACAGTTTTTTATGCTGATATATTGTTTTTCACATTAGAATTGAATAAAATCCCAAATGATAGGCTTGAAGAATTATTTGCTGAATCTAGATCTTTAACTGTATATAAACAGGTTATAGATGATATAAGAGTTGAAAAACCACATCAATTAAATGAACGACTAGAAAAATTATTCCTAGATAAAAGCATAACGAGTAGCGATGCTTGGGTTAGATTATATGATGAAGTTATGGATAATATGGAGTTTGAATATAAAGGAAAAAAATATAATAAAACAGAAATCTTAACATTAATGAATAGTAATAATGACAAAGTTAGAGAAGAAACATCCAAAATATTTGGTGAAACACTTGGTAAAAGTGCCAAAATTTTCGCATTAATTACTAATACATTAGCAAAAGATAAAGAAATTAGTGATAAGTGGAGAAATTTTAAAACACCAATATCTTCAAGAAATTTAAGTAATTTAATAGAAGATGATGTTGTTGAAACTTTAAGGGAAACAGTAAAAAATAACTATAAAAATACAGCACATAGATATTATAAATGGAAAGCAAAAGAATTAGGTAAGGAAAAGTTAGATTATTATGATAGAAATTCACCATTACCATATAGTGATGACAAAACATATACATATGAAGAGGCAAAAGAGTTGGTTTTATCAGCTTATTCGGATTTTTCACCAACTATGGCAGAGATTGGTAAAACATTTTTTGATAACAATTGGATAGATGTTCCAACAAGACAAGGCAAAATGAGTGGTGGTTATATGATGCCTACAACTCCAAAAGTCCACCCTTATATTTTATTAAATTTTCAAGGAAAATCAGACGATGTTTCAACATTAGCTCATGAATTAGGTCATGCGGTTCATCAAACTTTAGCTGATAAAAATGGCTATTTAATGTCAAGAACTCCATTAACATTAGCTGAGACTGCATCTGTATTTGGTGAACAACTTGCTTTTAGAAAAATATTAAATCAAGAACAGGATTTGCAAAAGAAAAAAGCAATTTTGGCTGGCAAAATCGAGGATATGTTAAATACCGTTGTTAGACAAATAGCTTTCCTTGAATTTGAAACAAAAGTACACAATGAAAGAAAAAATGGGGAATTACCATTGGAAAGAATTAATGAAATCTGGTTAGAAACTCAGAAAGAAAGCTTGGGCGAAGACGTATTTAATTTTAATGAAGAGTATAAATATTATTGGATGTATATTCCTCATTTTATTCATAGTCCATTTTACGTATATTCTTACGCATTTGGCGATTGTTTAGTAAATTCTTTATATAATATATATTTAGAAAAACCAGAAGGTTTTGAAGAAAAATATTTAAATTTACTAAAAGCTGGCGGTACAAAAAGATATGATCAATTATTAAAACCATTTGGCTTAAATCCAAAAAAACAAGAATTTTGGCAAAATGGTATCAATGTAATCACTAATTTCATTGATGAATTAGAAAAAATGAATTAGATTATAAGTCAGTGTATATTTTAAAATGTTGGTAAAAATGTACACTGGGTTCTGTTATGATAATCATTAATCTAGAATTATAATTACTTATAATTTCAATCTACCTACCTTTGTCTATGTGAGAGACATTCTGTATAAAAAATACAGGCGACACAGCTTGGTATTTCACCTAGTGGGGTTTGCCGATAAAAAACATTTCTGCTTTTATAATAAGTTCTTACCTTATTTTCTCACCCTTACCCTTGCGGGCGGTCTATTTTCTTTAAGCACTTTCCCTGCCCTTACGGACGGCGGTTTCTCTCCGTCACTATCCTCTCATGGTGCCCAGACTTTCCTCTCGTTTTCATATAATATTAAAAAATATTTAAAAACCAGCGATTATCCTTTCTACCAACAATAATATGATACAAAAAACAAAATTTAAAGTCAATAATATAAATAAAAAATAAAATACTAAATATTAAATAAATTATAACATTCTTAAATCTATTAATTTATAATAAAAATCATGACAAGTGTAATCATTCGTAATTGCCGTTTTATAATCAACAATAGTATCAGCATTATGTATCTTTCTTTTAGAATAACAAAATGATCTCAAACCTCCATTATTATGTAAGCCATCATCAATCTTTTTATCTATTTTATAAAAAATTCTGGGTTTAATATGTGTATTTATATCTATGAACTGAAAATAAACACCATGCATTTCTTTATGAAATGGTGGCCATTTACCCTTATTATTACCAAAATCTATTGTCTTTGGACCAATAACTCTTAAATCTTTGTTAAATACAATAGGTGAAGAGCCACTAGTTCCACATGTTCTTAAACCAGCACCAGTTGGTTTAAAACTATTAATCTTTTTTAAATATAAATCCAACCAAAAAGCACTACAACTAGATAATTGGCTATCGCCACTAACACCATCATAACTACCAACTCCTATATCGGAAAGTCTATAATTTTTTCTAGCATTTCTTACCCAATTTGCATTATATAAATCACCAATATAATAAGAATTATCAAGATTGCTTGGCAACCTTCCTGTTAATGAAAAAAATGTATTAACATCCTTCTGCCAAGAAGATACCGCATTTAGAAAACTTCTTATTTTTGCCGATTCTATTAAACTAGCTCCGCTAGTAACGGAAACAACCAATAAAGCCATTAGCACCAATACCATAGATAGCTCGACTAATGAGAAAGCTGCTTTATTGAAAAACTTCATATATTTTCAAAAAAATCAATTAATTATTTATTAATATACAAAACAAAATCAAATTAGTCAATATATTTTATTGAGATATACTCATTATTTTTCCTATTTCTACTTATTTTGTTTCTAATTAATCTATTATTAAAAGTAAAGGTCATTGCTAATAAACATAAACACATTACACATGTACTAGCTTTTTCTCTTTTATTTAAAATTAAAATTCCAACCGTCATCAAAAATATATTAAAGATAACTGCATAATCTAAACCAAATGTGCAAGAAAAGAATAAAGTAATAATCAATGACAAAATAAAAGACAAAACTATTGCAAATAAAATAATATTTGATCTATTTTCTATTATAATTTTCTTCTCAAAATATTTACCAATTAAAGGAACAGATTGAGCTAATAAGTAAGTCGGAGTTGATAAAAAAATGTTAGTAAAAATATAAGTTTGCATCATTTTTCCATTTATATCCCAATAATTTAACGTCTCAAAATACTTATCCAATATAAAATGTGAATTTCCAAGAAGAATAAATAATATTGAAATAAAGAAATTATTTATAATTTTATTTCTTATACTAACATTTTTTAAATCAATTCCATCAGATGTATAATACCCCAACGCTAGAAAAATAACTATAAAGCCAATCATTGATATTAAAGGCGAAAAATTGTTATCTAATTCTAGATATTTAATTACATGTTGCATAGCAACCAATTCAAACGCCAGTATAACATAACTTATTATTATAACAGTAATAAATAAAAAAGTAGCGGCCCTCTTACTCATATAAACTCCCAAAATTTATTTTTATTTATTATCCTCCTGTAATACCTCCAAATTCAAATAATGTTATTAAAAAATAAGGGGGGCTTTTTAAAAGCCCCCTCTATTATTATTCTTCTCCTTCCTCTTGTTTTTCTTCATTCTTTACTTCATCATTTCCCTGTTTTTTCAGTTTTTCCACTAGTAAACCAGTTCCAGCAGGTATCAACCTACCCAGAATAACATTTTCTTTTAGTCCTCTCAATCTATCAACTCTTCCCTGAACAGCTGAATCAGTTAAAACTCTCGTTGTTTCTTGGAACGAAGCAGCAGAAATAAATGACTTAGTTTGTAAAGATGCTCTTGTTAAACCTAATAATATAGCTTCAACTTTTGCAGGTGCTAAACCTTCAAGTTCAGCTTTTCTGTTAATTTCTTCAATATCATCTTTATCTAAATGTTCACCAACTATTAAAGACGTTTCACCAGCATCAACAACTTCAACTTTCTTCAACATCATACTTAAAATAACTTCAATGTGTTTATCAGCAATATTAATACCTTGCATTTCATAAACTTTTTGAATTTCTTTTGTCATATATTCTGCAAATTTTTCTATACCTAAAATTCTAAGAATATCATGTGGAACTGGGCTTCCATCAATTAATATATCAGCTTTTTTAACTTTATCACCATCATTAACAAACAAATATTTACCTTTTGGAATAATATACTCAACTGGTTCTTTTGTTTTGTCATCCGGAATAATTGTTATTTTTCTCTTAATCTTATAATCGCTGTCAAATTTAACTGTTCCATCAATCTCAGCCATTATAGAATAATTCTTTGGTCTTCTAGCCTCAAACAATTCAGCAACTCTTGGCAAACCACCAGTAATATCTTTATTTCTTGAAGATTCTCTAGGTATTCTAGCTAAAATATCACCAGCTTTTACTTCATCTCCATTGTTAACATTCAATATTACACCAATTGTTAAATCATATTCAGTTGAATTTTTACCATCAGAAACAACTATTGTTGGTTTTAATTTTGCTTTATTATTATTTTGATGCTTCCAGTCTATAACAGTTTTTGTTGAAATAGATGTATCTTCATCAATTCTTTCCTTCAAAGAAATATTATCAAACAAATCTTTATATTCAACAACACCATCTTTAATAGCCAAAATAGGAATATTATATGGATCCCATTCTGCAATTAAATCGCCTTTCTTAATTGTATCACCATCTTTATGGAATATTCTTGCTCCATAAGGTATATTAAATGTTGCCAAAACATTATTCTTATCATTTAATAATACAAAATTATAATTTCTAGATAAAACAAGATTATTTCCATCTCTATCTTGTAAAACATTATAATTTTTAATCAAAACTTTACCATCATCTGGTGCCGATATAGAAGATTCAGCAGCAACACCACTAGCAGAAGCAGCATGTTTTGTATTCATTGTTAATTGAGTACCAGGTTCGCCGACAGCTTGTGCAGCAACAACACCAACAGCTTCACCAACAGATACCAAAATACCAGTTGTTAAGTCTCTACCATAACATTTAGCGCAAACACCAGTTTTACATTCGCAAGTTAAAGGAGATCTAACTTTAATCGTTTTAATACCTTTCGTTTCAATTAATTTTGACAATTTTTCATCAATCAATGTATCAGCTTTAATTAAAACTTTATTCGTATTAATATCTATTACATCTTCCGATAAAACTCTACCCAAAGCCCTTTCTGACAATGGAACAATAACTTTACCATTTTCAATCTTAGCTTCTAAAATAATACCTTTATGCGTACCACAATCATGTTCAGTAACAATACAATCTTGTGCAACATCAACCAACCTTCTAGTTAAATAACCAGCATTAGCCGTTCTTAAAGCTGTATCAACCAAACCTTTTCTACCCATATTTGCTGAAATAAAGTATTCAACAATATTTAAACCTTCCTTGAAGTTAGACAAAATAGGCGTTTCAATAATACCACCAGATGCTTTTGTCATCAAACCTCTCATAGCGCCTAATTGTTGTAATTGAGACTCGGAACCCCTAGCGCCAGATTCAACCATCATATATAATGAATTTCTCTTTGTTGGTTCTGTTTCTTTTGAAATAGCTTTAATCATATCTTTTTTCAAAGATTCAGAACATTTTGACCAAACGTCAATAACTTTATTGTATCTTTCACCGTTTGTAATCAAACCTTCATTATATTGTCTTTCAATTTCTTGAACACTATTTTTTGCTTCTGCAATTTTTTGGTCTTTTGTTGTAGGAATAATCATATCATCCTTACCAACAGAAATACCAGATTTGCAAGACTCTTTAAATCCCAATGCCATCATTTTATCACCAAAGATACAAGTAGCTTTTTGTGTAGAATTTCTATAAACATAATCCAAAAGCTTCTTCATATCCTTTTTAGATAATGTTTTGTTAAATAAACTCAAAGCTTCCTCTTTTCTGCAAGATTCTGGTAATATTTCAAATATTCTAACTCTTCCAGGAGTTGTAATAACTCTCTTTAATTCATATGTACCATCTTCTTTAACTAATTTGTATCTATATAAAATCCAATCATGCAAAGTAATTCTCTTATTAAATAATGCATATTCCATTTCTTCTATGTTAGAAATAGGAATTGGATGTTCTTTAAATCTATCAGACTCCATAGTAATATAATACAAACCAAACATCATATCTTCATCTGGTGCAATAATTGGTTTACCATTTTGTGGAGACAATATATTGTTTGTAGACATCATTAAAACACGAGATTCAATCTGTGCTTCAATAGATAAAGGTATATGAACAGCCATTTGGTCGCCATCAAAGTCGGCATTGAAAGCTTTACATACCAATGGGTGTAATTGAATAGCATTACCTTCAATCAATACAGGTTCAAAAGCTTGAATAGATAATCTGTGCAATGTAGGAGCTCTGTTTAACAATACAGGATGTCCTTTAATAACCTCATCCAAAATATCCCAAACCTCTGGCAATTCTGCTTCAACCATTCTCTTTGAATTTTTTATAGAATTTGACATTCCGTACAATTCAAGCTTAGAGAAAATAAATGGTTTAAATAATTCAATAGCCATTTTTTTAGGCAAACCACATTGTTGTAATTTTAATTCAGGACCAACAACAATAACAGATCTTCCTGAATAGTCAACTCTTTTACCCAACAAGTTTTGTCTAAATCTACCTTGCTTGCCCTTCAACATATCGCTTAATGATTTGAAAGGTCTCTTATTAGCTGCCTTTACAATATTACCACTCTTTCCGTTATCAAGCAAAGCATCAACGGATTCTTGAAGCATTCTTTTCTCATTTCTAACAATAATTTCAGGAGCATCAAGTTCTATTAATCTTTTTAATCTATTGTTTCTATTTATAACTCTTCTATATAACTCATTTAAATCAGATGTAGCAAATTGTCCACCATCCAACATAACCAAAGGTCTAATATCAGGTGGAATAACTGGCAAAACAGTCAAAATCATCCATTCAGGTCTATTTCCAGATTCAATAAAGGAATTAACAATCTTTAATCTTTTTACGATTTTAGATTTTTTAATCTCAGACTTGCCTTCTTTTAATTCTTTAATTAATTTTTTCTTTAATTTTTCCAAGTCAATTTTTTCAAGAAGTTTTCTAATACCTTCTGCGCCCATCATAGCTTCAAAAGAATCAATACCATATTTTAGTTGTGCTTCTTCATATTCTGCCTCTGATAATATTTGTCCATCTTCAAGTTCAGTCATTTTTGAATCTGTAACAATATAACTATCAAAATAAATAACTTTTTCAACAGCTTTTGGAGTTAAATCAAGAATAACACTAATTTTGGAAGGTAAAGATTTTAAGAACCAAATATGCGATACAGGCGTAGCCAATTCAATATGCCCCATCCTTTCTCTTCTAACTTTGGAACTAGTTACTTCAACACCACATTTTTCACAAATAATACCTTTATATTTAATTCTTTTATATTTTCCACATAGACACTCATAATCTTTTGTAGGTCCAAATATTCTAGCACAAAATAAACCATCCCTTTCTGGTTTAAATGTTCTATAATTCACAGTCTCAGGTTTTGTAACCTCACCATAAGACCAAGATCTTATTTTTTCCGGACTAGCAATGGATATTTTAACTGCGTCAAAATCAGCTAAATCAAGAGTTTGATTTGACAAGCTCAATAATCCATAAGAAGAAGTTCCATCTAAAGCCATATTTCCTACTTTTTATTTTATTATTAACAATTTTGAGTAAGGTGAAAATCACCCTACTCTTAACATTTATTATTCTTTTACAAGCTCAATATTTAAACCGAGCGATCTAACTTCCTTAACCATAACATTAAATGACTCAGGAACACCAGATGTAAAGTTTTGATTTCCTTGAATAATAGATTCATAAATCTTTACTCTACCAACAACATCATCTGATTTTACAGTAAGCATTTCTTGTAATGTATAAGCTGCACCATAACCTTGCAATGCCCAGCATTCCATTTCACCAAACCTTTGACCACCAAAATGAGATTTACCACCTAATGGTTGTTGGGTAATCAAACTATAAGGTCCAATGGATCTAGCGTGAATTTTAGTATCAACTAAGTGATGTAATTTAAGCATATACATATAACCAACAGTTACAGGTCTTTCAAACGCTTCACCAGTTCTACCGTCATATAATGTTACTTGTCCACTCTTATCTAAACCAGCTTTTTCCATAATATTTTCAATCTCTTCAACCTTAATATTTTCAAAAGAGCCAGTAGCAAAAGGAACACCTTTTCTATATTTTTCAGATAGATCAATAAGTTCATCACCATCCATCTTTTTAATCAATTCATGTTCTTTTGGCCTATCATATATTGACAATAATTTTTCTCTCAATTCTTCTTCTTTCTCTTTTTTATCATCAATAGTATCAAGAATATTAGCTATTTGTTTACCAAAAGTAGCAGATGCCCAACCCAAATGAGTTTCAAGTATTTGTCCAATAGACATACGAGAAGGAACACCAGAAGGAGTTAATAGAATATCAATAGGTGTACCATCATCCATATAAGGCATATCAGCTACTGGTAAAACTCTTGAAATAACACCTTTATTTCCATGTCTACCAGCCATTTTATCACCAGGTTGAAGCTTTTGTTTTGTAGCAACAAGAACTTTTACAACCTTCAAAACACCTTGATTTAAATCCTCACCCTCTTTAATCTTCAATACTTCCGCATTAAATTGTTTTTCTAATGCATCAACTTTTGTTTTGAATGATTTATTTAAAGTATCTATTTTATCCATAACTTCACTATTAGCAACAACTATTTTTGCAACAGATGTTTCAGGCAATGTTCTCAAAGCTGTCTTGGTTAATTTATCACCTTTTTTAAGTGTATTTAAAGCTTTTTCAATATTCATACCTTCTACAAGTTTAGAAATTTGAGAATTTAAATTAGCTCTTAAAAGTTGAATTGTCTCATCTTTATTTTTCAACAATTTTTCAATTTGTTGATTTTCCAAGAAAATAGCTCTTTCATCTTTTTCTAAACCTTGTCTAGTGAAAACTTTAACATCAATAACCGTTCCGCTTAAAACGCCAGGTGATACATATAATGACGTATCTTTTACATCAGATGCTTTTTCACCGAATATAACCTTCAAAAGTTTTTCCTCAGGAGTCGATGGTGCTTCACTCTTTGGCGTTGTTTTACCAACTAATATATCGCCAGCTTTAATTTCAGCACCAATATGTATTATACCACTTTCATCAAGCTTTCTTAAAACATCTTCACCAACGTTTGGAATATCTCTTGTAATTTCCTCAGGGCCCAATCTTGTATCCCTAGCAACTACTTCAAATTCTTCTATATGAACAGATGTAAATACATCATCACTTACCAATCTTTCAGAAATAACCATAGAGTCAGCAAAATTATAACCATCCCAAGGCAAGAATGCAACCAACGTATTTTTACCTAGCGACAACTCACCATTATTAACGCATTGAGCATCTGTTAAAATTTGACCTTTTTCTATAACATCACCAATTCTTACCAATGGTTTTTGATTTATACTTGTATCATTATTAGTTTTTTTAAACTTATCCAATTCATATATTTCTATATCAGCCACTGCATTATCGTTAGGTACTTCAACAACAATTCTTGAAGAATCTACATCCTTAACAACACCAGCATTTTTAGCCTTTATAACAGCACCGCAATCAGAAGCAACCTTATGTTCTAATCCAGTACCAATAATTGGAAATTCTGGTCTGACAAAAGGAACAGCTTGTCTCATCATATTAGATGCTAACAAAGCCCTTTTAGCATCATCACTTTCAACAAATGGAATCAAATTTGTAGCAACAGAACCAATCTGTCTTGTAGAAACATCAATATAATCAACTTCCATAGGACTTCTACTTACATAATTTCCATTTTCTCTACAAATAACCATTTTATCAAGTATTTTGCCATTTTTATCTGTACTTACCGATGCTTCGCATATTTTGTAATTCGTCTCTTCAATAGCAGATAAGTAAACAACCTCGTCTGTAATTACACCATCAACTACTTTTTTATAAGGAGTATCAATAAAGCCGTACTTATTGGTTTTTGCAAATAAAGCTAAATTATTAACCAAACCAATATTTTGTCCTTCTGGTGTCTCAATAGGACAAATTTTTCCATAATGTGTATAATGAATATCTCTAACCTCAAAACCAGCCCTTTCTCTTGTTAAACCACCCGGACCCAACGAAGAAATTCTTCTCTTATGGGATAATTCAGAAAGTGGGTTAGTTTGATCCATAAATTGAGATAATTGAGATGTAGCAAAGAAATCATTAATTGAAGCCATCAAAGGTTTTGAATTAATCAAACTTTGAGGCATAATAGTATCAGGATCTACACTATTCATTTTTTCCAATATAGATCTTTCTATTCTTGCCATACCAATTCTAAATTGATTCTCAACTAACTCACCAACGGATCTTAATCTTCTGTTAGCCAAATTATCAATATCATCTGGTTGTCCTTCATCAAACTTCATTTTAGATAGCGTATAAATAGTAGAAATAATATCCTCTTTAGTTAAATGAAGTATTTTTTCATCAATATTTAGACCTAATCTATAATTAATTTTCATTCTTCCAACATCAGATAAATCGTATTTTGAAGAGAATAACAAATTATTAAACATCTTTTCAGCTTGTTCCAAACTTGTTGGATTATCACCTATTCTAATTGATTTATAAATATCATACAAAGCCAATTCTTGTGTTGTATTTTTATCAATCAAAGACGTTTCATAAATATAATTTCCAATTTCGGAATTATCTGGATTTACAACCTCTATTTTTTTAATATCAAAATTTCTAATAATCTCCAACTTTTCCATTGATAATCTGGTACCAACTGGCAAAATTACCTCACCAGTCTTACTATTAGCAATATCTTCAACCAATACAAAAGAATGAACAATATTGTCCGTAATTACAAAAGTCTTAAAACTTGTACTCTTTAATTTTTCCAAAAATCTCTTTGTAATCTTTGTATCTCTTGGAATAACAATCTCGCCATTTTCAGAATTTAAAATATCAAATTCAAATTTTTTACCCAAAGCTTTTGAATAGTCAAAATCAACAATAAAATTTTTCCCATCAAAAGTAATCTCACGTTGCTTATAAAATGCTTTTAAAATATCTTCCAAACTCATACCCATAGCTTTCAAAAGTGTTGTAATAGGCATCTTTCTTTTTCTATCAAGTCTAAAATACAAAGCATCTCTTATATCAAATTCAAAATCCAACCAGCTACCATTCATAGGAATAACTCTTGCAGTATATATTTTTGTATTAGAAATTTTAGAATCTTCTAAATCAAAAAATACACCAGGAGCTCTTCTCATTTGGGAAATAATAACCCTTTCAATACCACTAAAAATAAAACTACCATTGTCGGTCATAAGTGGCATATCGCACAAAAATACTTCTTGTTCTTTTATAATTTTAATACTTTTTTTATCCGCATCGTCCCAAATAATTAATCTTAATGTTGCATACAAAGGAGCGGAATAAGTTCTACTAGATTGTAAACATTCCTTATAAGTATATTTTGCATTACCAAACCTATAAGAAACAAAGTCAAGAGTAACAGTTTTATTTAAATCAGATAAAGGAAAAAAACTCTTAAAAGCCCTAGTTAAACCGCTATTTGCTTGATTTTCTTTATTATCCTTTTCTAAAAACTTTTTATATGAATCTTTTTGTAAAGAAATAAGATCTGGAATTAAAGCTCCATCATCTTTCTCCGAAAACCTTTTTCTTAATATGTAATTAGAATGATTTGAATTTTTCATCCCTTAACCTTTTTTTATTGTATAAATAATAATTGCAACCATGAGCTGATTAAAAACATAATCAGCTCTTATATTTTTTTTAATTTAAACCCAAGAAATTATTTTTTCTCCACATTAAAATATACCAATTTTCAAGACATAAAAGTTGTTTTAATAGTATTAAAATATTAAATAATCTTGATAATAAAAACATAATATAATACAAAAACAACTTTTATAATAAATATTAATATATAAATCTATTCTAATAAATCCTAGATTAAACAATCGGTTAAGCTAACTTAACTTTTGCACCTGCTGCTTCTAATTTAGCTTTCATTTCTTCAGCTTCTTTTGCAGGAACACCTTCCTTAATTGTTTTTGGAGCACCATCAACTAAATCCTTAGCTTCTTTTAATCCTAAACCAGTGATAGCTCTAACTTCTTTAATAACGTTGATTTTATTATCACCAGCTGCTTCCAAAACAACATTAAATTCTGATTTTTCTTCTGCAGCAGCACCGCCAGCAACACCAGCACTAGCAACAGCAACAGCAGCACTAACACCCCATTGTTCTTCTAACATTTTGCTTAATTCAGCAATTTCTAAAACTGTTAAACCTGACAATTCGTCAACAACTTTTTGTAATTTTTCTGACATTTTTTAACCTTTTTTTAGTTTTGTTAATTATATTAATAATTTAATTTTTTAAACACAAGCTTTTTTATTCAAATTAATTGCCTGCATTTTCACTTAACTTGGTTTGATAAGCGTTTAGAACTCTTGCTAATTGAGAACCAGGTGCTTTCAACAAACCAATAAACTTTGCTCTTACCTCTTCCATAGAACCAAGTGAAGACAAACTCTTTATGGTAGAAAGTTCCATTATTTTTCCATCCATAAAGCCAATTTTTACTTCAACATTTTCATTATCTTCTGCAAATTTAATTAAAACATTTGACAATGAAACTGGGTCATTAGAATAAGAAACTGCTATCTGATCTTTAAAATCATTAACTAAATCTTTCATATCAGTATCAGCTATCGCTCTTTTTACAAGAGTATTCTTTAAAACTTTTAAATTAGCATTTTTGCTTTTCAAAGATTTTCTAAGTGAATACATATTTTTAGCATTCAATTTCTTATAGTTCAACAATATAACCACTGAATTATCAGCAAAAATACCTTTCGCTAAATTTATTGAACTCTCTTTTTGTTCTTTTTTCATCTATTCTCCTATTATTTATCCAAACTAATCAAAAAAGAAGGACCCATAGTACTTGTCAAATATATATTCTTAATATATTTACCTTTTGCACTTTCTGGTTTAAGTTCTTTTAAAGCTTCAATAACAGCTTTAATATTGTTCAATAAGTCTTCTGTTGTAAAATTAATTTTACCAACTCCAACATGAACTATACCAAATTTATCGTTCTTGAAGTCAACTTTACCTTTCATAATTTCTTTAACAGTTTTTCCAATTTCTACGGTAATATTACCATTTTTAGGGTTTGGCATCAAGCCCCTAGGACCAAGAATTTTAGCAATTTTACCCATTTTTTTCATAGCATCAGGTGTTGCAACAACATAATCAAAACCTAAAAAACCACCTTCAACTTCTGCAATTAAATCTTCAAGACCAGCTTTAATTGCACCAGCTTCCAAAGCTTCTTTTTGTAAGGATTCATCATCTGTGAATACAACAACTTTAACTTCTTTTCCTGTACCTGCCGGTAAAGAAACAGATCCTCTAATATTTTGGTTTGATTGTTTTGGATCAATTGTCAAGTTAACAGCTATATCAACATTTTCTACAAACTTTCTTTGTTTTTCCTGACAAGCTTTTTTCAATAATTCTAAACCATCAAGAGCACTTATAGAATTATCAACCACAACCTTTTTCTTACTTTTTAAATTAGCCATTTTTGTACCATCACTTTATTCAACAACTTCAAAACCCATAGATACAGCAGAACCTTTTATCATATTCATAGCAGCTTCCAAAGTATCAGCATTCATATCAACCATTTTTTTCTTTGCAATATCTTCAATTTGAGCTTTTGTAATTTTACCAATAAAGCCTTTACCAGTTGAAGAAGAACCTTTTTTAATTCCAGTAGCTTGCATTATCAAGAATGTTACAGGAGGTTGTTTTGTTTCAAAAGTAAAACTTTTATCCTTATAAACTGTAATAGTTGTTGGAATTGGAGTTCCAGCAGGATAATCAAATTTTAATTCATTAAATTGTTTACAAAACTCCATAATATTAACACCTTTTTGTCCCAAAGCTGGACCAATAGGAGGAGCTGGATTTGCTTTTGTAGAAGGAACTTGCAATTTTATAATTCCTATAACCTCTTTTTTACTATCTTTTTTAGCACCCATTTTCTTTACTTAAAAATTAATAATAAATTAAATCTTTTCCACTCTGTTAGCCTCTATATCTATTATAGTAGGCCTACCAAAAATAGAAATTGAAATTCTCAAAACATTCTTATCAGCATCTTTTGATTCAACTGTACCTGTAAAGGACTCAAATGGACCTTCAATAACCTTAACAGTTTCACCAATTTCAAACACATTTTCTTCTGATAAATTATTCTCTTCTGTAATCTTGTTCATCAATTTTTCCATCTTAGCATCAGAAACTTCTTCTGGTTTATCTTTTGAACCAAGAAAATTCAACACCTTAGGAATACTTCTAATAGCACCATAGCTATCTTTGTCCATATTCATGTTAACAAAAACATAATTAGGAAACAATTTCTGAGCAGATTCAACTTTTTTACCTCTTACATGCTTAAAAACTTTTTTTGTTGGAATAAAAGCTTCTTTTATATTCTCATTTGTTTTAGCAATATTATTTATATCATCACAAATTTTATTCTCTTGTCCTGCTACAACATTAATTATATACCATTTAGTCATTTAGATACCCATTCCAAATATTAATTTTATCACATGAGAAATCAAAAAATCAGTTAAAACTATGGCAATACTAGTAAAAAATACAATAACACTAATATAGATTGATGTAGTGTAAACTTCTTTTCTATTAGGAAAAGTAATCTTCTTACACTCTTCAATAACCTCTTTTATATATTTTTTAGCACTCAACACAATTTTTCTCAATCTTTATTCCACATTACACAACCAACTGGCAGGGGCAGAAGGACTCGAACCCTCGACCAACGGTTTTGGAGACCGCTACTCTACCAACTGAGCTATACCCCTTTATAAAATTAAGAATTAAGAATTAAAAATTAAGAATTAAGGTTAAAATTAAAATAAATATAAAGTTAAAAAAATAAAATATAAAAACCAACTAAACAATTTTAAAACTTAAATTTACAAAATCAATAATTCAAACCTATAAAATCAAAATCTATAATAAATAATAATTAATTTTACAATTTAAAAACAATAAATCAATCTTAGAGCAAAAATTACCCTACACTATTAGCAAGAATTAAAAATGAAAAATAAAATAATTCTTCATTCTTAATTCTTAATTATCTAAAATTATTTTATAATTTTAGAAACAACACCTGCACCGATTGTTCTTCCACCTTCTCTAATAGCGAATTTCAATCCTTGTTCCATAGCGATTGGGGAAATCAATTCAACGTGGATTTTAACATTATCACCAGGCATTACCATTTCAACACCTTCTGGTAATGTAACTGTACCAGTAACGTCTGTTGTTCTAAAATAGAATTGAGGTCTATAATTTTTAAAGAATGGGGTATGTCTTCCACCTTCTTCTTTTGTCAAAATATAAACTTCTGCTTCAAATTCTGTATGTGGTGTAATTGAACCAGGTTTAGCAAGAACTTGTCCTCTTTCAACTTCTTCTCTTTTTGTACCTCTTAATAAGATACCAACGTTATCACCAGCTTGTCCTTGATCCAAGAGTTTTCTAAACATTTCAACACCAGTACATGTTGTCTTTTGTGTAGGTCTCAAACCAACGATTTCAATTTCATCACCAACTTTTATAATACCTCTTTCAACTCTACCTGTAACAACAGTTCCTCTTCCTGAAATTGAGAATACGTCTTCAATAGGCATCAAGAATGGATGATCTATATCTCTCTTTGGGTCTGGAATATAAGAATCAATTGTATCCATCAATTTTAAAATTGCTTGAGAACCTAATTCGCCTGTATCACCTTCAAGTGTTTTTAAAGCTGAACCTTTAATAATAGGAATTGTATCACCAGGGAAACCGTAAGATGTTAATAAATCTCTAACTTCCATTTCAACCAAATCCAACAATTCAGGATCATCAACCATATCACATTTGTTCAAGAATACAACGATGTAAGGAACACCAACTTGTTTAGCTAAAAGGATATGTTCTCTGGTTTGAGGCATTGGACCATCAGCAGCAGAAACAACCAATATAGCACCATCCATTTGAGCAGCACCAGTAATCATATTTTTAACATAGTCTGCGTGTCCTGGACAGTCAACGTGAGCATAATGTCTTTTATCTGTTGAGTATTCAACGTGAGTAGTATTAATTGTAATTCCTCTTTCTTTTTCTTCTGGGGCATTATCAATACTGTCATAATCTTTTTTCTCAGCAAGACCTTTTTCGGATAATACCTTAGTAATAGCTGCTGTTAAAGTTGTTTTACCATGATCCACGTGTCCAATTGTACCAATATTTACGTGAACCTTAGATCTATCAAAATTTTCTTTTGCCATTTTTTTTACAATTTTAGATATTAATAATATATACAAAATGGAGCGGGTGATGGGAATCGAACCCACGTAATCAGCTTGGAAGGCTGGAGCTCTACCATTGAGCTACACCCGCTACTTATTCATATGTTAACTTCTTCTACATTCGTCTGGCGAGTAGTCTGAATACATACATACACAAATTATAAACTATAAATTATAATAGTCAAGAAAAAATTTCAAGTGTATTAGCATCAATAATTTTTAGCTTATTTTTAATTATATAGCTAATTGTTTTATTGATATAACTTAATTATTATATACGATATTCCTCCTCTCGCCTTCCTTCCAAGTTGGATTGATGTTAAATACTTCCTTCTTTGTCCTTTGTAAGGGGGAAGCTGACGAAGTCAATGTATCCCATCCCCGCCCCACTTCGTAAGGGGGGGTCAGTCGTAGACTGACATTGGGGTGATAATATTTATTTTGTTTTATTTTTTAATAAAACAAAATAAATAATTAAAAATTAAAAATAAAATATAAAGTCGGAGATTTGAATTTAAGAATTAAAATTAAGAATTAAGAGTTAAGAATTAAGAATTAAGAGTTATAATAATAATTAAGAATAGAGTAATATATCTATTTAATAAATAAAATAATAATAATTAATAATTTTATAAGAATTATAAAATAATATATTAACATAAAAAACATAGTTTAAAATAATCAAAGTATTCTAAACCCCCCTTACCCCCCTTATCAGCACACTGTTCACTTATTATTGCCTACATACTCCTTATTTTTAAAGAAACCACCATTATATGTTT
>CAKVGI010000002.1 GCA_934747265.1 uncultured Rickettsiales bacterium | reverse complement strand
TTTCATTATAAAACATATAATGGTGGTTTCTTTAAAAATAAGGAGTATGTAGGCAATAATAAGTGAACAGTGTGCTTTGTAAGGGGGGAGCTGATGCAGTCAGCAGGGGGGTTGATAGCGTTCATTTATTTTATTATAAAATAAATAAATAATTAAAAATTATAATAATAATTAAATTTAAATTAAAGATTAAAAAAATATAATAAAAATTAAGAGACTCTTATACTGTAAAAAACAAAAAAGTATTTTTAGTAGCAATGAAGTTTATTGAAAGATAAAAAAAAGAAAAATACAAAGCTTTAAAATTCAGAAATTTATTAAAATCTAACTTTTTTTCTCATATTTAGCAATTTTCTATTGACTTTAACCCATTTTTGCAATACAATTATGTCATGTCAAAAAAATAATGATAAGAAAATGGAACAGAATGAAGCTTCAGCGGAGAATAAATTAGAAATTGTAAAAGATGGTGATAACGACTTTTATATTATGCATAACGGTAGAGCATATGCTTTAAAAACTAAAAATAATTCTGGAAATTTAATACGTATGAATCAAGAACATTTTGCTGTTCGTGGAGTCTTTGAAGAAGGTAATTTTGAAGATTTATTTTTTCTTGAAGAACAAGATTTATCTTCTACAGAAACCAAGAAAACAAAGAAAACAATGTATATTGTTGAAATAAATGTTGAAACAAAAAAAGAAATTAGTGAAACGCAAAGTATTAGTGCACAGCTTTCCACCAGTGGTGGTCTTGCTATAATATCTAAAAGTGAATTACTAGAAGGAATACAAGCTGTGAAAAAAAGGCAAGCAGAAGAAGAAGCAAGAAAAAAGGCAGAGGAAGAGGAAAGAAAGAGAAAAAAGGAAGAGGAAAGAAAGAGAAAAGAGGAAGAAGAGAGAAAAAGGAAAGAGGGAAAATTAGAAACAGTTTTTTTTAGTGATGAAAATACGAGCGATAAAGAAAAGAAAATGTGCTTAAAAACTCTTGTAGGTGAATCTAAAACTGAATATTTCGTATTAAGTAAAAATGGTCTCCGAATGGGTTTGTTCGCTGAGAGTGGCTGTAAAGTAAAAGTAAACTCGTTCCCATATGATGAACCTTTATATTTAGTCCCAGTTTCTGAGTTTCAAAAGGGTGTAGGGAAGGAAAATATAAAAGGTAAAAACGTCATAGAATTAGAGCCAACAAATGGAATTGTAAATTTCGATAGTATAGAAAAAGGATTAGAGGAAAAAAAGAAAAATGGGAAAGCAAAAGAAATTACAGAAGAGGCATCAAAGCTAGTACAACAAAAAGAAGAGGAGAAGAAGAGAGAGGAGGAAAAGAAGAAAAGAGAAAGAAGAGACAAGATAAAAAGCAGAAAAGAAGAAGTGAGACCTAGTGGATTTTTTACTGAGTCTACTAATATTATCGATAGATATAGGCTAAAATTTACCGATGGTACTGATGAATATTATGTTCTAACAGAATGTGGAGACTTCGATTATCAGAGAGGTGGAATAATAAAAGAAGAAGCAGAAGAACTTGCGGTTGTAGATACCAATACTTTTTGCTATTTAGTTCCATCTGATGTTATTTCAAGGACTTTTCCAGACGGAGATATTCCAGAACATCTTTCACGTGAAGATATTGGCAAAATCAATAAAAGTGATAATATTATAAAATTTGAATCCGACAAAAAAGGACAAAATTATGTGTTTACTACATTTGAATCAAAAAAATGCATTGAGACGATAGATGACAAGAAAAAAGAGCTAAAAGAAAAAACAACAATAAAACCAATTAGATTTTTTACTGATCCAAATGTTGTAAAACTTGATGAAAATGGTACAAATGGATATAGGCTAAAATTTACCGATGGTACCGATGAGTATTATGTTTTTGATAGAAGAAGGAAAGATTTTTATTTTCATGATAAAGAATTAGAAGCAGGAATATTTGAAACGCCTCGTGATACCACACTCTATTTAATTCCATCTGACATTATTTCAAGGACTTTTCCAGACGGAAATATTCCAGAACATCTTTCATATGAAGATGCTAACAAAATCGAGAACAGTAAGGGTAATATAGAATTAAGATACAACCACATTTTTGGATGGAGGAAGACTATTAGAGCAATAAAAGCACAGAAAGAAAGGCAAAAAGAAAAAGAAGAAACAGTTCAATTTGAAAATGAAGAGGTTCAATTAACTGAAAACACACTAATAGGGGAAAATATAGAAAAGAAAAAGAGACAAGAAGAAGAACAAGTACCAACGATCCAACAGCTCATGCAGGAAGATTCAGAAGGAAAAAAGAGAAAAGATATGTTTTTTAATATGGTTAACAATTCCTATTTGCGAGAAGATGCAGAAAATAAAAAAAGGCAAGAAGAACAAAGAAAAAAAGAGGAAGAAGCAAGAAGAAAACAAGAGGAAGAGGAGAAAAAAGAAAAACTAAAAAGATTAAAAATTGTACCGCAAGGTCTTCTTAAATCAGAATTTTGTATTGAGCTTGATGGGAAAGAATATATTCTTAGAATAAAAGAAGATGGCAAAGAATTAAGACGTATGAATCAAAGAGATATTAAAGGTGATAGAATGTATAGTGAAACAGCTTTTCCAGAAAGCGGTTTAACACTAGCAACCGAAGGTGAAAAAACAATTTTTATTAGTGAAAAAACAAAAGATGAAAAAAGTGGGTTTAGTGGAAGAATATTGGCAAGTGGAAATATAACAAATATATCTGGTGAACAATTGGTAGAAAAAATACAAGAAATACAAGAAAATATAAAAAGGATGGGGAAAGATGGAGTGGGAATGTTAAAAAATAGCGAAAGCACCATAGGGAAAACAAGATCTGGATCATTAAACTTATTATCAGCATTTTCTGATGTTAATAAAGGAGGAGAAGAAATTGATAACGGCTCAATTATTCCTTCTATAACACAGCAAAAAAAGAAAAATAAAGGAAGATAATAGTTTTATTTATTACAAAAAGGAGTACTTTTGGTACTTCTTTTTTGCTATAATTTATTACAAATATAGATTTGTTGGATTAATGCTAATTCACAAAAATATATTGAAAAATACTTTTATTAAAATACCATTATAATACGAGAATAAATAATTGAGATATGTTGGAAATAGACGGCACATTAAAAGAAATAGAAACAAAAATCACAAATTTATGGGGGTTTCTTTGATGTTGATAATTTAAAATCAAGATATCGGGAGCTAGAAAATAAAACTACGGTTGCGAATTTTTGGGATAATAAGGCGGAAGCGGAAAAAATATTAAAAGAAAAAAGCGATTTAGAATATAAAATAAACAAAATTCAAACTTTGGGTTCTGAGTTTAAGGATAATAAAGAGTTGTATGAGTTGGCAAAAGAAGAGAATAATATGGAAATTCTTGCTGACATATCGCAAAACTTAAAGGCTTTGCAAAAAGAACTTGAAGATTTTAGAATAGAAAGTTTGTTTAATGGCGAAGCTGATGCGAATGATTGCTTTTTAGAGATTAATACTGGTGTTGGTGGTGTTGATGCTTGCGATTTTTCGGAAATGTTGTTAAATATGTATATTAAGTGGGCGGAAAAGAAAAATATTAAGTATGAAATTATTGAAATAAACAAAGATGATGTTGCTGGAATTAAATCTGGTATTATAAAAATCAAGACGCGAAACGCCTATGGATTATTAAAAAATGAAAGAGGAATACATAGACTTGTTAGACAGTCGCCGTTTAATTCGGCAAGCAAAAGACAAACAAGCTTTACATCTGTTGACGTATATCCAGTTGTTGATGATACTATAAATATAGAGATTAATGAAAAGGATTTAAAAATTGAAGTTTGTAGAGCAAGTGGGGCTGGTGGACAACATGTTAACAAAACAGATAGTGCGGTTAGAATTTTGCATATACCAACTGGAATTGCTACCGAATGCCAAGAGCAAAGATCTCAGCATCAAAACAAAGAAGAAGCAATGAGAATGCTAAAATCCAAGCTTTATCAATTAGAATTAAAGAAAAAAGAAGAACAAAAAATGCAAAATAACTTAGCAAAAGGCGATAATGGTTGGGGTAGTCAAGTTAGAAATTATGTGTTGCATCCTTATAAGTTAGTTAAGGATCTAAGAACTGGATATGAAACATCAAATGCAAATGCTATGCTAAATGGCGAATTATTGGATGATTTTATTCAAAGCTTTTATAAATAATATTATTTTAAGTAAAAATAAAACACTTCCACTGATTTTTAAGAAAAATAAATTATACTATGTTAGTAAATATTTATTAAAAAGTGGATTTAATAAGCGATTTTTGCAGTAAGAATATTACTCCAACACAATTAAAAAACGAGGTTTTGAGAAATGATTTGTCAGCCTTTATACATAAATCTTTTAATACAATAAATCCAAGTGTAAAATATAGTCATAATTGGCATATTGATTTAATAGCTGAATATTTAAAAGAGGTATATAATGGCAATATAAAAAGATTAATTATCAATATACCGCCAAGAAGTTTAAAATCTGTTTGCATAAGTGTAGCCTTTCCTGCTTGGATTTTAGGTAAAAATCCATCATCAAGAATTATAGTTGCAAGTTATTCAGAAATTTTAAGCTTAAAACATTCAACCGATTGTAGAATTATTGTAAATTCGCAATGGTTTAAAAAATTATTTCCTGATTTTCAATTAAATCAATCACAAAATGAAAAACATAAGTTTGCGACAACTCAAAATGGTTATAGATTTGCAACATCTATTGGTGGTAGTTTGACTGGCGAAGGTGGTGATATATTAATTGTAGATGATCCACATAATCCTCAACAAATTATGAGTGATAAATATAGGTTAAAAACAATTGAATGGTTTAGTAATACTTTCGTTTCAAGATTAAATGATAAAAAAAATGGAGTTATTATAATAGTAATGCAAAGATTACACCAAAATGATTTAGTGGGGTATTTATTGAGTAAGCCAGAAAATAATTGGACTGTATTATCTATACCATCAATAGCAGAGAAAGATGAATATTATTCAATTGGTAATTTTGAGAAATTTAGAAAAAAAGGCGAAATATTACATCCATCAAGAGAAGGAATAAAAGAAATAGAGAGAATTAAAAAAGATATGGGAAGCTATGTTTTTTCAGCACAATATCAGCAAAAACCAATAGTAAAAGAAGGCAATATGATAAAATTTCAATGGATAAAAAGATATAAAATAAAAATTCAGCCAAATAGAATATTTTTATCTTTTGATACAGCTATTAAAGCTGGTCTAAAAAACGATCCAACAGTTTGTACTGTTTGGGGAGAAAAAGAAAATAAGCTTTATCTGTTAAATGTTTATAGGGAATGGCTTGAATATCCAGATTTAAAAAGAAAATCCATTGAAATAATTAATAAATATAATCCAAATGCTATTTTAATAGAAGATAAAGCTAGTGGGCAATCTTTAATACAAGATTTGAAAAAGGAAATAAAATTGCCAATAATATCAATAAAAGTTCTAAAAGATAAAATAACAAGATTGGCATCAGTGTCACCATTTTTTGAATGTGGCGCGGTATTTCTACCAACAGAAGCAGAATGGCTTACTGATTATGAAAATGAGTTATACTCTTTTCCATTTTGTGAACACGACGACCAAATAGATTCCACAAGCCAGTTTTTACAGTGGTATAAGAATAATAGCAATACACAAAATGATATAAGAATAAGAAAAATATAATCCTATTACACTTTACCACTATCTGTGTCTATACAATTTGCCTCTTGTATAGTCCAATACAAATCATTTCCATTGTCTTCACATTTTAAAATAATATACCCAGATTTTCCTTTACAATCTAACGTTATAGTATCATTAGCTCGTACTCTATATAAATATTGTACCTCTATTGAGTTTAGTAAATCACCTGGATTTGGGAAACCATTAGACGCATCTGTTAAAGTATCTATATTTGCTCTTCCACAACCTCTTGTACATTCATACATTATATTACTCCATTGACCATATTTCTGACATCTTCTTGAAGGTTTGTAATTTTGATCTTTTGTATCTATATTAGGATTTTCCGAAATCATATTTTTATCACATTTGTTGCTAGAATAAACTTCAGTTCCTTGAAAACAAAAGCCATAATTGCAATTAACATTACTATTAGGATAATTAATATCAATAACATTATGCAACTCATTCATACTACAAGGAGAATCTTCTAAATCCAATTCAAAAATTAAAGAATTTTTATCTCTATAATAAACTATGTCATCAAAATTTTTATTATTTATATCCTTTATAAAAACAGGATTATGATTAGTTGAACTTGAACTATTAGGGTCAAGGGGATTATAAGATGTGGATGCTTTTGTAGTAATTATATTTTTTGCATCATCTAAATCGGCATTAATATCATTTTGAATTCCATCTCTAAATGCACCATTTCCATTTTGACCAGAACTAATTAGAACGTATATAGCCCTATTTGTAACAACCTTTTCACCAGTATCCTGTGTCCCTTTGATGTTTATTGAAGCTCCACCAGAAGCAAAAAATCCAATTTTGCTTTTAGCATATTTTTTATCTACAACATACAAGATCCTATTACCCCAAGCATCTTCTGCATATTCAGATGGCAATCCTAAAACTTTTATTGGAACTCCACCTGCTATATAATCATCATGTTTAAAATACCCCTCTTCTTCAGTAAAACATTCACCATTACTATCTCTTAACTCTTTTCCAAAATTTTCTTCATAGTTGTTGTCGGTTTCTGATAGTAAAATATTTGATGGACAAGGTAAATGAAGATTCTTTAATATATATTCTCTTATAGCTTTATCAACTATATAAATTCTGTCAGAACTTAAATTTTTTTCAGAAAGTTCAACAATGGATAAATGTAAATTAATTCCACCCACCAACAAAATACCAAGTATAAGAACGACAATACTCATTTCTAATAGAGTAAAACCAACATCACTATTTTTATTATTTTTTATAAACATAATATAAAATTTATTATTAATATTTATTATTGATTAACCTTTAATATTCCAAGTCGTCCATATTTAAAACATTTCAATTTATATTTTGTATTTGCACTACTATTACCTGTACCATTTATTTCTGCATTGTATAACATATTACATTCCGTGGTATCAAAACTCTCATATCCCTCAAAAGTTATTTCTTCTTCTATGCCTAATGATTTTTTTAAATTATCAATTATAGTTTTACTAATACAACAATTCAAGTCTTCTAATTCTGTATCAACAATTAATTGAGTTTTAGTTTTATATCTAACTATATCATCACCTTTTGTTTGATCTGAAAAGTAAACGACAACATTTCCATTGCTATCTGCTAAATTTTTTTGTTCCTCGGTGCTTGCTTTACTAGAACTTAATTTATTATTTGTATTAAATTCATATGCACCATATTTATTTCTTCCCATTGACACTAGAGAATAAACAGCATTTTTGGTAACTACATTACCGATGCTATTTTCATTTATTTTTAAATAATCAATATCATCATCATTTAAACTTCTTACACTTGTGCTAGCTGGAGCATATACACTATAAACAAATTTTCCCCCCCAAGAATCGTGTGATAAATCAGCAGTTAAATCTAAATCTCTGTAAGGAACACCACCAACTAAAATAGTTTCACTTGAACCAAATATACCTTTTGTACCATCAGGACTACAATCAGAATTACCAGAAGTTGATTTTAAAGGCGCAGGACATGGTAAATGGCCTGTTCGTCTAACATATATTTCAATCGCTCTCTGTATAGCATTTAATTTCACATTTGTTGCTTTAATATGATTTTGTATTAAAAAATATTTACTACCTTCAAAGCTAGTTATAAGCAATAATCCAATTATAAGTAGAACGACAGAAAGTTCAATCAAACTAAATCCACTATCTTTTTTCATAATAATTCATTTCTTATTTATTTATAGAATAATTTATTAATATTAAAATACAAGAAAAATATAATAAAGACTTCAAATGTTATTATTTTTTCAATATATTCTTTTCTGAAAATATTTTTAATTTTTATAAGCTAATGAGAATTTTTTACTTCTTGTTAACAACACATGATTTTAATACAATAAAATATCTATCATTACTACAATATTTATATTTTAATTGATATATAATATAATTAGTTATAATAATATAATACTATTATAAGATTACTATATATTACAACATTACATTATTATAAATAATATTATATATTATCATAACACTATTATAACACACTATATTATTACAATATTATCGATTTTTTTTATTTGTTTTTTATATATAAATCAACAAATAAAAAGAAATACTTATCAAAGTATTTCTTTTTAATATAATTTAGCATAAGTCTCATTCTTATATAAAACAATTCTGGAGATATGTTTTAAAACTAAAAAATAAATTATTATTTAATTTGTTGATTAAATTAATAATAGATATACTCTAAATAAACGCTATAACTAAATAAACTGTCTGAACCATCAAAATATTCACTAATAATGTTAAATAGAATAGTAAAGAAAAAAATATACAAAATAGCCATAAAACTTAAAAGAAAATGATAATGTTATTTTTGCATTAGGAAATATTTGTATTATTATGAACTTCTACATATCATTTATTTCATTTTACAAGAATTGATACATTAAAAACTCCACAAAACCGGAAATTTTTCTATTTTGTGCTTCATCATATGAAATTGTACACCTTAAATCATCAATACAACTTATCATCATTCCTTTATTATAAATTCCATCATCTAATTTTTCATCCAGCTTCTGTATTACTTTCCATCTGATACTTTGATTAGCTATACTTAATATTGTAAGTCTAAAATATATTCCATGTTTTACATTGCTCCTACGATATTTATCACCAATTTTAGCATCGAAATTTCTAAAAGTTTCAAAAATTGGCGCACTCTCCGCAACAAAATTAACTTTCGGATATGCAAAACCAATACCAGATTTTATTTTATTATTTTCAATAACCGGTTCAAAATTATATAATTTTTTTAAATATAAATCCACCCAAGGCCCAGTTTTATAATCAATAGATACACCATTATATTCCCCACCAAAATTATTTGATGTTTTTTCCGGTGTATATCTTGAAAGGTTATTAATATTGGGGCACCCAATACCATGACATATATCAATATTTTGATCATCATCTACATCACTAGGAAATGTGCCTGTTTCTAAAAAATATATATTAAAGCTCGTTTTTAGATTATTGTACTCCGTTATAAAATTTTTAATCCTTACACTCTCAATCAAACTCTGTCCACCAGTAATACCAGCTATTAATAATCCAATTATTATAAGAACAATAGATAATTCTATAAGTGAAAAAGCTTTATTATTATCATTATTGCTATTGTTGTTATTCATATTTAAAAAAATATAAAAATGATTGATATATGACATAATTGTAAATTATAATATTATATTTAAATGGATTATATTATATAAGAATTTCAGACTTCCAACTTACTTTTTTCTTTTTTATACGAAAAGCATCTATCTGCTTTTTTCTTATCAGAACACTAAAAGTTTACTCTCTATAAATATTGATAAATAGGAATTTAATTTAAAGAGAAATAAAAATTTAGTAGATGATGTAGACAAAATTACGGTATTTTTACATTACAGAAATTTTGAAGTATTAAAGTTTATAGTGTATATAAAAAAATATCAATTAAAAGTTGCATTAAATATTTTATATAATATAATGTTATTATGTAAAAATTTTTTTATATGAGATGGAAGAAGAAAATATAAAGAATAAATTAATAGGAATGAAGCTTTTAGAACTTAGAAAAACTAATAATTTCACTCGTGTAAAATTTGCAAAACTCTTGGATATGAGCCATCAGCAATTAGATAAATACGAGCAAGGTATAAACAAAATTTCCGCAGCAAAACTAGCAGTTATTGCTAAAAAATTTAAAGTTAATATAGATTATTTTTATGAAGATTTGATATCAAATATATTAAACAAAGAAAAAAATAAAAAAGATAAAGACAGAACGCAAATATTACTAAAATATTTTTTTAATATAAAAAAAATAAAAAACAAAGAGCTTATAATAGAGTTAGCAAAACAATTATCAGAAATTAAATAATATCACAATAAATTTTATCAAAAACTATAAATCAATGGTAAAGAATTTATCTATTATTTTTAATATAACAGCTTTTCCAAATATTATCATACACCATACAACAAAAATCCCAAAAATACCAACTAAAAATCCAACAATTACCATCAATCCGTCTTTATTAATCATTCCAAATGACATTAGAATAATAGCGGCACCAGGTATTGTATTTGCGAATAAAATTGGCGTAAGCGTAATTGCAGCCAGAATAAAAATAAAAGCCCCAATGAGTCTATCGGTAATTGGATTATTAATAAACGTAAATCTCCTTCTCGTAAAACCTTCTAATTTATACAAATAAATTAATGATTTTTCAACAATTATAGCAAGCGTTGCTCTTTTTATACTTTTTTCAGTAATAATTTTTGGCAACCAAACTTCCTTTCTACCAATGATCATTTGAAAAGAAAAAAACATAATTATAAGCCCACATATTATTGCGATTGGAGGGGGCGTTGGAATCATTAAAATCAAAGCAAAAATTAGATTTAATAAAGCAAAACCACCAGAATCAACAGACTTTAATAACGTCCCAACTTTTATATCGTCTTCAACATTATTGTTATATATATTACTCAAGAGTTCGCTGGTAGAATTTACGCTGTTTTTTGAAATATTATTCCCATTATTATCTTTTTGCATATCATTAAACTAGCATTTTTAAAAATATTTCAAAAATGGCTGGGCCGGAGGGATTCGAACCATCGCATGACTGGATCAAAACCAGTTGCCTTACCACTTGGCTACGGCCCAATTAATCAATCATAAAAAAATAATAATAACCCAAAATAATAAGTCAACATTTTTTTACTATAATAGTCAAAATATTACTATTTCTTAAAAAATTATCTTTTTTGTTTTTATTATTAAAATTATTCAAGAGAAAACAATAAGGCTTTACAATGTTTCGCTAAATCATAAGATGCAGAATCATCTCTTGCACCATAATTTAATGTACAACTACC
The DNA here is from genome assembly GCA_934747265.1 of uncultured Rickettsiales bacterium. Lineage (GTDB taxonomy): Bacteria > Pseudomonadota > Alphaproteobacteria > Rickettsiales > UBA1997 > CALXSC01. The sequence continues at coordinate 95,826 of CAKVGI010000002.1, read as the reverse complement.
TCTTGCAAGCCCTCTATTATGTATTCCATCATCAATTTTTTCATCAATCTTTTTTAAAAAAATTGGTTTAATATTGAACCAATTTTTATTTTTTTCATATTTGATGCTTTCTAATGTTATATAGTTGCCATTCTTTAAATCTCTTGCAAACGCGCTATTTGTTATATCGCTATCTTCCTTATTTTCATAATAATACTTTGCATCTTTTAATATTTTAGAAACCGGTAATCCTCCTTTTATAGCTAATTGATGTTTATCACTTATGGATGTATTTTGCGGTTTAAAATCAATAATTTTTGCTAAATACAAATCTACAAACGGTCCGGATAAGGCGTTTGGTAATCCATACTTACTATCAGAACCATCATAAGGAGCTGGAAAATATCTTACATAATTATCAGATTGCATATAACCAATTTTACCATCATTATTAACATCACCAGGTAATCTTCCTTTTAATGCTATAAATGAATAATATGCTTGTTTATAACTATAAAATTCATTAAATAATGATCTAATTTTTGCACTCTCAATCAAACTCTGTCCACCAGTAATACCAGCTACTAATAATCCAATTATTATAAGAACAATAGATAATTCTATAAGCGAAAAAGCTTTATTACCATTCATATATTTATATTAAAAATAATAAACACTTGACATAATTATAAATTACAACATTTATTTTTTCAAGCGGATTATGTTATATGAATTTTCGTTTTTTTATTATGCACCAAGATTTTTAGTTCATAATGCTAAAATCATGTAAATCATTAATATATAGTGATATTAATTGAATAATAAAGAATTATTTAATGAAATTCTATTTTTTTTAAAATTTTAATTGCATTTATAAAATATGATTTTAATATTTTGTTATAAGGTTTATTAATTATGTTTGAATATAAAAGATGACTAAGATGAAAACAAACAGTTCTTGCAAAAAGAGATTTACAATAACGGGAACTGGAAGAATTAAGTTTAAAAACGCCAATAAAAGACATTGTATGGTTAAAAGAAGTAAAAGACAAATCAGAAATAACAGAAAAGCAGATTTTATGTTTGATGGTGATACAGCATTAGTATTTACTAATTTTATGCCATACGGTTTTACACAAAAAGGAAGATTATAATAAATTATTAATAGGATAAGAGATGACAAGATCAACAAATAGACCAGCTTCAAAAAATAGAAGAAAAAGAGTTCTAGATAGAGCTAAGGGTTTTAGAGGTAGAAGTAAAAATTGTTTTTCAATTGCAATTGAAAGAGTTGAAAAAGCTTTACATTATGCAACAAGAGATAGACATAATAGAAAAAGAGAATTTAGAGTTTTATGGATTCAGAGAATAAATGCTGCTGTTAGAAATTATGGAATGGTATATTCTACATTCATGAAAAAACTCAAAGAATTAAATATAGCATTAGACAGAAAAATGCTTTCTGAAATGGCTATTAGAGAACCAAAAGCTTTTGAAAATTTGGTTAAAGCAGTACAAAAATAATAATCATTTCTATTTATTCAAAACAATATTAAGTATTTTTACTTAATATTGTTGTTTTGTATCTTATGTGTTGTATTTATTTATATATTTTTCGTATATTATTTGTTTGGTCTAGACATTTTTGTTTTTAAATTTTTTACACAATAATGTAGATTTTATTATAAATAAGTAGAAATTTATATAATACACTTATTTTATTTAATTTTTTTTTATAATATATTTAGCGATTAATGTAAACTATAAATTGTTGATGTATATCATAAACAACCATCAATATTTCAAATATTCAAATAGAAGAAAAATTAATATTAAAATTTATAAATTTATTGTCAAGTTTACATAATGTAAATAAATTATAACAAATTATAATAAACTTAGAAAATAAAGAATTATTGTTGATTTTAATTATTTACATTATACTAAAAACTTTTCTATTTTTTCCTTAAATTTTACCTATTTTTATGGCTAAGAATCTTATTTATTTTTATGGCTAAGATTTTTTAGTCCAATTATCACCCATGCTAAAAGTGCCTCAATACTTGCTGAAATATATTTTTATTCTATTTCTACCAATTTTTTTCTTTACTCTCCTGCTGAGTCCCCATACGTTCCCCCATATTAAAAATCTCCTGTTCGACATCCGTTAAGAATACCATTTTGCTTTCCATTTGTTAATGGTAAGTATTTCTCCAATTCCTTTTGATACAAGAGTAGATACTATTTCCTCACACTAAGAGGTATTCTTCTATTTTACACTCACCAAAAAACATCCTACTTCCCTTCATGCTAAGAATCTCTCACTTTTCCTCTATGTTAATAAGGTGCTATTTCCCTCTACCAAGAAAAGTTCCTTTATTTTTCCTCTGCTAAGAGATAATTATCTATTCACCATTACTGACAAGACACCCTTCCATTCCTTCACAATATAAATTGTAGCAAAGGGGAATATTGACTTCATTAGTTTTTTCTTACATAAAATGGATAATGGAGAGATATTAGCTTTATTAAATTTTCTCTTGTAAAATAGGACAGAAAGGAAATGGTTCTACAAATAACTCCATTCTCATTATAAGAGGAGAAGATAGAAAAATAGCATTAGATAGATGGGTGATGTTCTGCATTAACTTCTACCTCACAAGTAAGGAGTGAAGAGGTTTGTTATTTATTATTTATCACTACCATAATATTTACATTTAAATTATTTCTCTTTTAATTTCTTTTTGGTTCTTTTTTATTTCTATGCAATATTCTTTTAAAACTAAAAGCAATTATTATGAAGTTATTATGAAGTTATTATAAAATTTTTATAAAGTTGCTATAACTTTATATTATTATAACATTATCAATATAACAAAATTTAATTTTTACTTTCTTTCTAAAAAAACCACTTGACTATTAATATTAGTATTATTATATTAAAAGATGTTAGCAGTTATTAAAATTGTTAACAAGAAGTACTGGGTTTGTAATTGAATAAAAGACCTTTTGGAAATAGATTACAATTATAATATGCCTCCGAGCCCAGTACTTTTTTTGTTGTCTGTTGGGGATTATGTTATTTCCGTTATTTTCTTTTATTATTGTTGCTGTTATTGCTTCTGTTATTATTTTTTTTATTATTGTTGCTATTGTTGTTTTCTTTAATTATTATTTTTTCTTTATTTGTTTTTTATATGTAAATCAACAAACAAAAAGAAATACTTATCAAATATTTCTTTAATATAATTTAGCATAAGTCTCATTCTTATATAGAACAATTCTAGAGATATGTTTTAAAAACTACCCCTACTTCACAAATAATAAAAAAATATACTTTTCTATTAATTAATTTAAATTATCTTTATGTATTTATGTTACAGACGTGTTTATAGATTGTAGAGTGTGATTAATGAGTAAGTGGTGAATAGAGAGGTGGTGAATAAGAAGGGTTAATTGATGATATATAAGATTAATAGAGAGTGAAGGTAATATAAATATATTTTTATTATACAGCTGTACTTAATACTTGTAAGACAGGGCAAAACTATTCAATTAATATTTATACAGTTAAGACTATATTAAGTAAAAATTACCAATATCAAAAAAATATAGTAAAAAATTTACAGTATTTTTACAGTACAGAAACTTTGAAGTATTGAAGTTGTTAACGTTATGGTATATTAAAAAATTGAACTTGACTTTTCCAAAAAAAATATTATAATTCTAAAAAAATAATATTTTTTTAATGATAAAAAAAATTTGTTTATTTATTAAGTCGGTTTTTTGTACCGAAAGAGAAATTATTTGCATTTCTGATTCCTGTATAAGATCTAGAAAAGTTGGTGTTGTTTTTTTGATATGGAATATATTGTTTGCATTCTGGACGGCCTTTATAACAATTAAATATTTTGCATTGCAAAATGAGGTTAGTGAGAAAAATGACAGAATTAGTTATCTTGAAACAAATAAACAGGAGTTATTAGCAAATATATCAATACTTGAAAATAATATTAATAATATTAGAAAATTTATAGTTTCATTAAATAGGTTTGATAGGTTTGTCAATATAGATGAAAATTTTAATTATGATGAGCTTAAAAATAGCAATACAGAACAATATAATATTGAACTTGTTTTAGACAGAACAAAAGATAACCTTAAAAATATAAATTTAGCATTGATTGACAGAATTAATGGAATACAATCAATCAAAGAAAAACTTAATTTTAATGATAATATACAAGCTGTATCTTACGAAACATCACTAGAAGAAAGCGAAAAAGATCTAAATAAGAATGTTTTGGAATCAATAGTAATGAAAAACACAATTGATCAAAATTTAGCATACTTAGAAAATTTAGAAAGTTTTGTAAATGCTATGCCGTTTTCTGAACCAATTAATATAAATTATGTTTCAAGCAAGTTTGGTAGAAGATTGGATCCATTTACTAAAAAACCAAAAGAACATCATGGTGTTGATGTTGTTGGTTCATATATGAGTAAAATATATAGTCCAGCACCCGGTAAGGTTATTTTTACAGGCACAAAAGGTGGTTATGGAAAAGCTATTGTTGTACAGCATGATTATGGCATTAAAACATTATATGGACATCTTAATGATTACAAAGTTAAGATTGGTGATAAGGTAAAAAGAGGCGATGTTTTGGGAATACAAGGCAATACTGGAAGAAGTACTGGACATCACTTGCACTATGAAATATTAAAAGGTAGGGATAGATATAGTCCACTAGAATTTATTAAAGCAGGTAGCAATTTTTACTAATTAGTTTTTAATTATATTAATCTTATTCTAAAAATAAAAAATATAAAGTTGGAGATTCTATATTTAAAGTTGAAAATCAAGAGAGAAGCCATATATAGTTTTATATATAATTAACAAATTCAGAAGAGCTATAGACTAATATAGTATAAAAATTAATATTTGTGGGTCCATTTTTACCCCCATTAGTATAGGAAAAATATTGAAGTGTTTTAGGAGAATGAACACTATATATTCTTACGGTGAAGCAAGAGATATTCTTGGTAGAAAAAATCAAAAAAGTTATTAGATTTAGTAGATATTGGATGTACTTAATAGTAAAAAATGTAGGATATCTTTGATAACATAGGAGATAGATGCCTTAACTAGTGCTAAGAAGTGGTATTTTTAATGCAATGTACAGATAAAATGCATTATTATTAAAAGAAAAGTGCTTAGCAAAAAATAAAGAACACATCATTAATAAAGAATTAAATATATTAGCAATAGGCAGATTACTAGATATATCTATTATAATATAATAAAAAGTATTAAAGCTAGTAATACCAAAATGTACTATAAATACTATTAAATTATTTTAAGCTTGTTAGTCTTGACAATAAAACGGCATAAAATACCTATTTAATATAGCCAAAAATTATTAACTTTAAATTATTAGAATTGTATTAACTTAATGGCGGAAAGAGCGGGATTCGAACCCGCGGTATGCTTTCACATACGCTCGCTTTCCAAGCGAGTACCTTAAGCCACTCGGCCATCTTTCCTTTACTAAAAAAGTTTAATTTTAACAATTGAAAAGTCAAGGATTTTATATTTTATTAGCAACTACAACAATATTAAATTTATATTTAGTTTATTTTGTCTTATCAAAATAAAAATTATGGACAATTTAAAAAATAAAAATTATATATAAATATAGGATTATGAATAATATTTCTATGAAAAAATTAATTTTAATTGACGGTTATAGTTTTTTATTTAGAGCATTTTTTGCTATCAGAAATTTAACAAGAAAAGATGGAACTCCTGTTGGTGGATTGTATGGTTTTAGTAGAATGTTGATTAAAATTATTACTGAAATAGAATATACACATATTGCTGTAGCATTTGATACTGGTAAAAAAACTTTTAGAAATGAGATATATAGTGAGTATAAAGCGAATAGACCGCCTTGTCCGCCAGAATTATTACCACAATTTCCATTAGTTAGAGAATTAGTAAAAGTATTAAATATTACAAGTCTAGAAAAAGATGGTTATGAAGCAGATGATATTATTGCTACCTATGCAAAAAAAGCGGAAAATGATGGTTTTGAAGTTGTTATAGTTTCATCGGATAAAGATTTAATGCAGTTGGTTGATGAAAAAATATTAATGTTTGATGGAATGAAAAATGAATTTATAGATATAGAAAAAGTTAGAGAGAAATGGGGCGTTGAGCCAACAAAGGTCTTGGATGTTTTAACTTTAATGGGTGATGCATCGGATAATGTTCCTGGTGTTCAAGGTATTGGTCCCAAAACGGCAATGGAGTTAATAAATACATATGGCGATATTGATGGATTATTAAAAAATATTGATAATATTAAACAGGCAAAAAGAAGAGAAATATTAAAAAACAGTATTGATGATATTTTATTATCAAAAAAATTAATTACTCTTGATAAAGATGTAAAAATGAATTATACTCTTGATGATCTAAAATTTAAGCAATATAATTATAAAGAATTTTTGGATTTTTTAACAAAACAAGAATTTTATTCAATGGTAAGAGGTTTAAAACAAGCTTTTGCAACAGTTGAACCTTCACTATTTGATAATCAAAATATTGTAATTGAGAATGATAAAATTACAGAAAAACAAGAGGAATTAAATGGTAAGAATATAAAAATAAAAAATATTAATGAATTAAAAAGTATTATAAATAAAGCAAAAAATCTTGATAAATTTTATTTTAATATTTTGACAGAAAAAAATAATTTACTATCATTTAGCTTTTTATTTAATAATAGTTCTTATTTTATTGAAATATCACAATCATCAGCTGATTTATTTAATGATAATAAAAGTCTAAGTTTTAAAGAAATTGTTGAGACTTTTAAAGGCATTTTTGAAAATAATTCTATTCTTAAAATTGGATATGATATTAAAAAACAGATTAAATTATTGTATAATTATGGTATTTCTGTTGATAATTTTGAAGATATAGAAGTAATGAGCTATGTATTAAATGATGGTTTGTATAATAGCCTATTATCATCAATTTTTGCTAATAATATTGATATGATTTGTGATAATTCAAATAATATTGATGAAAAAATTGAAATTATTAAAAAATTAGAAAAAGAAAATAAAATAGATAATTTAAAAGATAAGATTGAAGAAATATCTTATTTTATAATTGATAATATTTCTAATATCTACAACAAATTTAAAAATGATTTTGAAAATAATAATGAACTTAAAAGTGTCTATAAAACAATAGAAAGACCAATGACTGCAATTCTTGCAAAAATGGAAATTACTGGAATAAAAGTTAATATAAGAAGATTATTTGAATTGTCTAATGAATTTCAAGACTATATTGATAATTTAACGCAAGAAATCTACAAACTTGCTGGCATGGAATTTAATATTGCATCACCAAAACAATTATCAGAGGTTTTGTTTGAAAAAATGAAAATATCTCCAATTAAAAAATCTTCGAAAAGTGGTAATTTTTCTACTAGTTTAGAAGTTTTGGAAGAATTAGCTGGAAAAGGCTGTGAAATATGTCAAAAAATTTTAGCTTGGAGACATTACAGTAAATTAAAAAATACATATACTGATGTACTCCCGAAAATGGTTGACAAAAATGATAGAATTCACACTACATATTCAAATACATATGTAATTACTGGACGTCTTAGCTCATCTAATCCAAATTTGCAAAATATACCAATAAAAACAGATGATGGTTCAAAAATTAGATCCGCATTTATTGCAAAAGATGGTTATAAATTGATTTCTGCTGATTATAAACAGGCCGAATTGAGAATTATGGCTAATTTACATAACGTAAAAAAACTAAAAGAATTTTTCTTGGCTGAAAAAGATATACATACAACAACCGCAAGTAATGTATTTAAAATTGACGAAAAAGATGTCAGTTCTTCAATGAGGTCAATTGCGAAAACTATTAATTTTAGTATTATATACGGAACAAGCGCATACGGACTAGCAAAAAGAATTAATTCAACAAACGAAGAAGCAAAGGAATATTTAAAAAATTATTTTGAAACTTATCCAGAAATTAAAAACTATATAGATTACATTAAGGACTTTGTTAAAAAGAACAATTATGTAAAAACTATGTTTGGTAGAAAAATTAATATAGATATTGCATCAGCAAAACCAATTATGAAGGGAAATCTTGAAAGATTAGCTATAAATGCGCCAATACAGGGAACTGCTGCGGATATAATTAAAAAAGCTATGATTACATTAGATGAAAAATTGAAAAATTATAGATCTAAAATTATTTTACAAATTCATGATGAATTGGTGTTAGAATGCCCAGATAGTGAAATTGAAGAAGTTTCTCAATTATTAAAAGAATCAATGGAAAATGTTGTTAATTGGGATGTTAAAATGAGTGTTGATTTAGAAATTGGTAATAATTTGGAAGAAGTTTAATTGTTATGTTTGACAATGTTAAAAATTATTTATCTCTAAGAAAAATTGCTAAAAAATTTAAAAAGCCATTAAAAAAAGTTTATTCTAGAAAAATTACAAAATATAATCTTAAAATGGTGAAAATGATTTATAAAAATTTAGCAAAAAGATATAGTTTATCCGTAAAACAATTATATAATTATTTACCTCTAAGTGTAGAAATAGATGATGATATGCAGTTGGCGTACGGATTATGCGAAACTCGTATAATTACTAAAAAAAAGTGGTTTAAGTCCCCAATTAAAGTCAGAATTGCAACAATATACTTAAACGGAAAAGATTTAACTACAACAACATTTATACACGAATTTGGACATTATTTAAGATTTTTAATAGCTTTCGTTGCTATTAATAGAAATGTAAAAGCTTTTCAGGATTTTAGAAGGATAGTTGATTTAGTAAGAAGCAGATCGGATGCATATAGTAAAAAATATGATCATTTTTTTACAAGAGGCTCTTTCACAGAGGAAGAGGAGGAAAATTTTGCTAAAAGTTGGGAATTATATTTAAGAAATGGAATTTCACCATCAAAAAAATATCAAAAATTGTTTAATGATTTTAGAAAATATATTTTTGATGATATGTACAAAAGGAATGAGCGACGAAAATATGAATATTATGAGGATCTACAAGTAAAAATTACACCAGAAAGAAAAAAATTTTTTGATGAGCTACTTATTGGCAAAAGATTTAAAAAAGATTCAATTTTTATCAAAATTCTTGAATTGTATACGTATATCTTAATCTTGCTTATAATTTATAAATTGTTAGAAAAATTTGCTAATTATCTAAATATTAATATTGGTAATTTACATCATTAATTCAAAACAATTTCCAAAAATACTACTACATATTGAGATTAATAATTTTTAATATTTTAAAAATTGCTTGACTAAAAAATATTAGAATATAATAATATTAATATCAGTTCGGTCGGGTAGCAAAGTGGTAATGCCGTGGCCTGCAAAGCTTCTATGCGTCGGTTCGATTCCGACCCCGACCTCCAAACTTAGTTTTACTTTTGAATTAACTTATTAAAACAACTCTTAAAGTCTTCAATAATTTGTTTTTCATTATTAACTTTACCATTTTTCATAATTTGTTTTCCATTACAAAATACATCTGTAATAACGCTATTATCCGCAGAATAAACTATATTTGATATAATATTGTAATTTGGTTGCATATGATAATTGTTCAAATCATATAAAACAAAATCAGCAAGCTTTCCTTTTTTAATTTCGCCAGCATTTATATTAAATGCTTCCGCTCCATTTTTCGTAGCAATTTTAAAAATATCATTTGCTTTACCAGCTGTTGGCGAATTATTTTGATCCTTAGCGGATAATGCTGATATTTTCATTTCATCAATCATACTCAAACTATTATTTGACGATGAACCATCGGTTCCTAGTGTTATAAAACATCCATTATCTAACATTTTTTGTAATGCCATTTTTCCAGAATTTAATTTTAAATTTGAAACGGGACAATGGGCTATTTTTGTGTGGTGTTTATTAATAATTTCAATATCCTCATCATTCAAATGAACGCAATGTGCTAATATCGTTTTTTCGGTCAATAAATCCAATTCCTCTAATTTTTTTATTGGTGATACACCATATTTTTTAATACAATCTTCAACTTCTTTTGCCGTTTCAGATGCGTGTATATGCAAAAACATATTATTTTCTTTTGCTATTTTAGATGCAAAACTCAACAATTCTTCTGAAACCGTATAGACTGAATGACAAGAAATAACTTTGATTATTCTATCTTCACAAGGATTCTTAATCTTTAAAAATTCCAATGTATCTTTTTTCTTCTTTTCCGTATCATTTTTATTGAACATATCAAATTCAACAATAGAAACCGCACCTCTAACTCCCATTTCATCAATAGCTTTCATTATTGATGGTTGAGAAAAATACATATCATTAAAAAATACAGTTCCGCTTTTTATCATTTCTAAAATTGCAAACTTTGTACCAATATATATGTCTTCATCGGTTAACTTTGCTTCAACCGGCCAAATATCTTCACTTAACCAACTAAAAAGTTCTTTATCGTCGCCTAATCCTTTCAATAAACTCATAGCAGCATGAGTATGAGTATTGTAAAAAGCTGGTTGAATAGCTTTATCTGTGCAATCAATTATTTCATCGGATTGTTCATTAATCACATTATCAATTTTTGAAAAAAATTCATTTTCAATCAAAATATCTTGTTTTTTATTATTTAACAAAACATTTTTTAGTAAAAATTTCATATAATTATTGTTTTTTATATTATTTTAATTATGTTGGTATTATATTCAAGTAAAAAATAAAAATTTGCAATATACATGAGATATAAAATTATTGTTGAATACGACGGAACAAATTATTCTGGTTGGCAAAAACAAAATAATAAATTTACAATTCAAAGTAGCTTAGAACAGGCAATAAAACTGTTAACAAAAGAAAATGTAGAAGTTTTTGGATCTGGTAGAACCGATGCTGGCGTTCACGCATTAGGGCAAGTCGCACATTTTGATTTAAAAAAAGAATTTGATCCATATAAATTAATGTCAGCTATAAATTTTTATCTAAAAAGTGAATTTATTTCAAAAATTAATTGCAAATATTTATTAACAAATACGCAAACGCAAGATATCTCAATTATTGATTGCGAAAAAGTTGATGAAAATTTTCATGCTAGATTTTCCTCAAAGAAAAGATATTACAAATACATAATACTCAATAGAAGACAACCAACAGCATTATTAAATAACAGAGTTTGGCAGGTATATAGAGAATTAGACTTTTATAAAATGCAAGAGGCAACAAAATTTTTAATTGGCAAAAGAGATTGGAGTTCATTTAGAGATAGCGAATGTCAAGCAAAAAGCCCAATTAAAACAATAGATAAAGCAGAAATTTTCAAAAATGGTGAAGAGATTATTTTTAAAATAGAAGCAAAATCTTTCTTACATCATATGGTTAGAAATATTGTTGGCACACTTGTTGATATTGGTTTAGGAAAAACGTCTATACAGCAATTTCAAGATATAATAGAGGCAAAAGATAGAACCAAAGCAGGACCAACAGCGCCACCACAAGGTTTATATTTTGTAAAAGTTGATTATTAAAAATAATAACTATCTAGCCATTAAATATAAATAAATATTATCACTTAGAAGAAATTATTAATTTATCAAAAATAAATAAAACCAAAATAGATGCTATCTATTCTAGAATAAAATTATAATTATTAAAAATTGCTTGACAAATACAATTATAAGTTTAATATAATATTTGTTAATAACTTTATAGTTGTTAACAAAAAGCATTGGGTCAGTAATTGAATAAAATACTATCTCAATTGATAGAAATAAATTACAGCGGCCTCCAACGCCCAATGTTTTTTATTTTCCTGTTAATATTCTATCTATAAGCTCCTTAATTGTTGGAATAAATCCGTTTTTATAAAATGGATCCGTTGCAAACCTATAAGCATTACTTCCAGCAAATAACAATGCTTTATTATTAAAAATACCTTTTTTAGCATTTTGCAAAGCTTTTTGAATACAAAATGTTCTAGGATCAGGAGTTGTTCCACAACTATAACCCTGCTCTGGAAAATATTGACTCCAAGAACTAAAATGACAGCAACTCAAACAACCAATGCATTCTTTCATATCTTTATGAATTTCTTCTTCTGTTTCTCGTGAAACAAACACGATTGTATCGTCTGGCGTTCTTAAAGCTTCTGTATATCCCGCCTTCAACCATTTTTCTACATTGCCTTTTTCTTTTTCTTGTATAAAGTAATGCTTGTTAGTTTTACCACAAACAATTTCTGTATTATATAATTCATCAGCAACAACTTTATATGGTATTTCTCTTGTTAGTCTATCATATAAACTTTGCAAAAATTCATTATTGATAGCAGACGAATAAAAACCAGTTGGACTAAAATGATTAGTTTTTATATCGCCTTCCTTCAAGTTCAATAATTCATTTTTCCAATAATCAGATATAGGACTCTCTTTGGTTAACATCGGCCTTGTTCCAAATTGAAATGCAACTGGTCCAATTTCTGGATTATCAATATAATTTTCATATTCTTCCAAATTCCAAACACCACCAGCAACAATAATGGGAACATCTTGTAAGCCAACCCCATTCATAAAAATTCTTAAATCTCTAACTCTTTCATAAGGATCTTCTGGAACAAACGGATCTTCAGCATTAGTTAAACCATTATGACCACCAGCTCTCCAAGGACATTCATAAACAACACCTCCAAGCCATTCTTTTGTTTTTTTAAAACTTCTTAGCCATAAGGCTCTAAATGCTCTCATTGAAGAAACTATTGGATAGTAATAAACTTTATACTTTGCACATATTTCAGCAAGCTTATAAGGCATTCCAGCACCACAAACAACACCATTAATCAACCCCTTAACCTTATCTAAACTTTCATTTAATATTTGCTCAGTACCACCCATTTCCCATAATACATTTAAATGAACCCTTCCATTATTTCCACAAATATCTTTTGCTCTTTTAGCTTGTGAAATAATACCTTTTATTGAATGTTGTATCATTTCCATATGCCTATCAAACCTATTTGTAGATTTAATGTTCATTTCAATAATATTTCCATTATCATCAATTATGTCTGGATTCACACCAGAAATAGTACCTACCGCACCACATTTTGCAAAATTTCCAGCTGTATTATAATTGGACATACCAATGCCTTTTCCACCTTCAACAATTGGTAAACACTGAACGCCAGAAATTATTAAATCTTTTAAATTTTTCATTAATTTTTCATAATTCTTACAATATTAATATAAGACGATTTTTTTTATAATCAATTATTATGTTAAATTTTTATTTATTTTTTAACTAAAATAAACTTTTAAAGTCATTAAATGTTGCAAAGACCATAATTGCCATCAATAATGCAAAACCACATTGCAATAATTTATCCTGAACTTTTTCTGGTATAGGTCTTCTTATTATTATTTCTATAATAAAAAATAATAAATGTCCACCATCCAATACTGGGATTGGTAATAAGTTCATTAATCCTAAATTCGCTGATATTAATGCCATAAAATATAAAACAACAAATATTCCACCTTGAAAACTTTGACCAGAATATTGAGCAATTTTTAAAGGTCCACCTAAACCATCAGTACTTCTATTACCAGTAATCATTTGCCCAAGAACTATCAGAGTATCTTTGCACATTTTATATACACTTTTATTTGCCTGAATAAATGCTGTAAAAATATTCACTTTTTTAATTTCATTGGACTTTGAAGCAATACCTATTCCGGATGTTTTAACATCATTTCCAAACATATCTTTTGTTTCAAAAATTTCTGGTTGAACATTTACACTGATTTTTTCTCCATTTCTCAATATTTCAATATTCAATGGTTTTAAATTATTGACAGTTATTATGTTCACAACTTCATTAAAATTCTTTATTTTTTGTTCATTTATTGAGACTATAAGATCATCTTTTTGCAAGCCTGCTTTTTGAGCTGGTGAATGTTCAATAACATCACTAATAATTGGTTTAAAATCATCTATTCCATTAATTCTATAAATAGAAGTTAATAACAATACTGCAAAAATTAAATTAAAAAATGGTCCAAAGAATACTATTAAAAATTTTTTGTATGGATTTTGAAAATAAAAACTAATTTTTTTTTCTTCTTCTGTCATTTTTTCTATTACGGATTTATCAGCTTTTCCAGAAGCTACGTCGTCATCACCATACATTTTTAAATATCCACCAAACGGTAATAATGAAACTTTCCATCTGACACCACTTTTATCTGTCCAACCCCATAATTCTTTTCCCATTCCAATAGAAAAGGAATCAACCTTAACACCGCAAATTTTACATCCTAAATAATGACCGTATTCATGGACAAACACTAATACTGATAGTATTATTATAAATGCAAAGAAATTTTGAAAAATTGTATAAACTAAATCCATTGTAATAAATTATTATTTACCTTATTATTTTAATATTGTTAGATAAAAAAATATATTAGTCAATAATAAAAAGATTAATGACAATATTTTGTTTTTAATAAGCTTTTTCTAATTTTATCTAGTAAAAATTATAGATTTAAGTTTACTTTTAAAAAAAATAACCTATATATAAAGTATGTACAACAATAGTTTTGTATTATGAAAATAGGTATTACTGGAATAAGAGGCAAGATGGCAAGAGCCTTAGCCTTAGAAATCATTAATAATAATTTATTTGATATTAGTGGAGCATTAGTTAGACAAGGATATGACGAAGTTGGTATGGATATAGGTGATTTTTTAGGATTAGATAAAAAAACCAACAGTCTAATAACGGACGATATTGAAAAATTATTTCAAGAATCTGATGCAATTATAGATTTTTCTTCGCCAGAATTAACAATGAAATCAGCAAGAATAGCTTCCAAAATGGGAAAAACTTTAATTTCTGGAACAACAGGATTAAACGAAGAAGAAAAAGAAGAGCTTGTAAAATTATCAAACTCATGCGTTATAATACATTCAGATAATATGAGTATAGGAATTAATTTATTATGCAATTTGATAGAGGAAGCAAGTTCCATTTTAAGACAAGAATATGATACAGAAATATTGGATATCAACGCAAGAAATAAAAATGAATATCCATCAAATACTTCATTAATGCTTGGAAAATCAGTAGCTGATGGCAAGAATTTAAATTTTGGTGAAATTTCAAGAAAAAACAGAGGTTGCAACGAAGATACAGTAAGAGAGAACAATGAGATAGGCTTTGCTTCAATGCGATGTGGAGATATTCTTGGTGATTATATGGTTTTATTCGCAGGAAATGGCGAAAGATTAGAACTAACACAAAGAACTGCATCGCCTATGGCATTTGTAAAAGGTGCAATAAGGGCTACAATTTGGTCTAGTGGACGAAAGTTTGGTCTTTATAATATGAGAGATGTATTAAGAATAGAAAAATAATGATTTTTACTGACAAAATTAATTTTTTAAATATTTGTTCCAGTGGAAGATTAATAAGCTTGGATGTGGGAACGAAGACTATTGGTATAGCAATTACAGATACTACAAGAAAGATTATAACGCCAGTAGAAACATTAATAAGAAAAGGAAATAAAAGGGACATACCCATATTAATATCAATGTTTAAAGAAAAAAAGGTGCAAGGAATTATTATGGGTTTACCTTTATCTTTTGACGAAAAAGAGACTGACTGTTCAAAGTTTATAGGCAGATTTGCTGAAAATTTATCATTATCAACGAATTTGCCTATTTTTTTACAGGATGAAAGATTATCATCATTTGAGGCCGAGGATTTAATGCTTGATATTGTTGGTTTTAATGGAACAAAAAAGGTTGTTGATAAAATCGCTGCTTCATATATTTTAGAAAGTTTTTTGAATAATAATTTATAATATTTTTCATATTGATTTATTAAAATTGCATTATACAATTTTAACGAGAAATTATAATTAATATTATGCATACAAATTTAAAAAATTTTATTTTAAGATTATTTCCTTACGTAATAGCTATAATTATTGGATTAATAATATTTTTAATTGTGCATAAAATAGAATATAGAGACGCAGATGTTTCAAACTTATTAATAAATATTTCTTCTGATTTATTAAGCATACCATTTGTATTTATATGCTATGAAGTGGTAAATAATTTTATTAATAGAGATTTAAATAACATATTGTTTAAATCTACAACTTTTGATATAAATTCAATTATTATTAATATTATTAATGATATCAGAAGTAATCTTGGTTTTAAAGATACAATAAATAAAGATAACTTAGAGGATTTTTTGCTATTAAATAAAGAAAATATTCAAGATTATTTAAATAATGAAAATAATCTAAATAAAGATATTTTGGATAAAATGCTAAAAAATTCTGACAATCTTAAAGAAATTATCAGAAAAACATCTACAATTCAAGTATTAACACCAGATCAAATTAAAAATTTATTATATTTATCAAAAGAAATAGAAATAAGTCATACAAAACTTGTTAAACTTACCGATACCGCAATTTCTGATACTGATAAAAAATTTTTATCATTGATTTTTGCAAATATTATAGAATCAATTAGAAATTGGTTAGAAAATTTTGAGGTTGATGCAATTATCAACCATCAAAATATGAATTTATTGTGATTAATTATATTTTACCAATTGAAACGTACTTAAAACCAATTTTTTCCATTTCTTTCTTATTTAAAATATTTCTTAAATCAACAATTGTTTTTTGTTTTATTAAATCATATATTTTATTATAATCCAATTCCATAAATTCTTTCCATTCTGTATCTATAATAAGAAATTCAGTATCTTTTATAGCGTCATATGGATTATCAAAAAAATGAACTTTCTTTAAATATTTTTCCTCTACCATAGTTTTGATTTTTTCTATTCCATGTGGATCATAGGCGTTTATAAATATACCCCTTTTAGCTAATTTTCTAATTATATCAATAGCTGGACTATATCTTGTATCATCTGTATTTGCTTTAAAAGTCAAACCTAATAATGAGACGGTTTTTCCTTTTAATTTATATTTTGAGGCATTTACTATCTTTTCTGCCATTCTTTTTTTTCTTTTTTTATTGGATTCAACAGATGCATATACTAATTCCATCTCTAAACCTAATTGCTTACCTATATTTACCAAAGCTATACAATCTTTTGGAAAACAAGAACCGCCAATACCGGGTCCGGCTTGTAAAAAATATGGGCTAATTCTTTTATCCATACCCATAGCTTCCGCAATTTCGTTGATATTTGCACCAGTTTTTTCACATATATCAGCTATTTCATTTATAAAAGTTATTTTGGTTGCTAAAAAAGCGTTTGAAGCGTATTTTATCAATTCCGCTGTTTCAATACTTGTAAATAATATAGGCGAGCCTTTATCCGTTAATGGTTTGTAAACATCCGCCATTTTATTTTTTGTTTCTTCATCATTCACCCCAACAATAATTCTATCAGGTTTTAAAAAGTCTTGAATTGCACTACCTTGTCTTGAAAATTCTGGATTAGATGCAGTAGTAAAATTAAGATTTTTGTTTGTCTTAATCATATTATCTTTAACAAGCTTATTTGTTCCAACTGGAACTGTGGATCTTACAACTAATACAAATTTATTATTAACATCCATATTTTTAGCAACCGATTCCGTTGACTTCATTATAGCAGTCAAGTCAGCAGAACCATCTTTTGGATTTTCTGGCGTATTTACGCAAATAAATACAACCTCGGCTTTATTTAATGCTTCCTTTATATTTGTTGTAAAAATAATTTTACCAGATTGTAAATTCTTTTTTAACATTTCTTCCAAACCATCTTCATATAATGTTGGAATACCGTTTTTTAATTGATTAATTTTTTCTTCAATTATATCATAGCAAGCGACATCATGTCCTAAACTAGCAAAACATAAGCCTTCTGTTAAGCCTATATATCCAGTTCCTATTATACAAATTTTCATATTTTTTCCTTTCGTTGTTATGACCACCCCACATGGTCAATCTAATTTTAAAAAACATTTTTTTATTAGTAAATATTAATTTTGTTTATTTAAAAACTGTATTTATTTTGATAATCTATAACCACCACTATTCCGCCATCTAAGCTTTCATCCTAAAATAATCTGTTAAATCATCTATCAATTTAAAAAGAAAGACACCAGCAAAAAATTACTGGTGTCTGTATAATTTAAATTATTTTATGTTTACATAAAATCATCCATTCCGTAGCCACCGCCCATACCAGCAGGCATATTGGCACCAGCACCACCGCAACCACAGTTGCATTTGTCATTTGCTGGTTTGTCAGTAATTACACATTCTGATGTAATTAATAAACCAGAAATTGAGCTTGCACCTTCAAGAGCAGTTCTGGTAACTTTGGCAGGGTCAACAATACCGAAGTTAATCATATCACCGTATTGTTCTTTTTGAGCATCAAAACCGTAGTTTGGATTATCATTTTCCATAATCTTGTTAGCAATTACAGAACCATCTAAACCAGCATTTTCAGCTATTTGTTTTGCAGGAGCTTGTAAAGCTTTGTAAACGATCTTAATACCAGCTTTTTGAGCTTCGTTTTCACCTTCTAATTTCAATAAAGCTTTTGAAGCATGAACTAAAGTTGCACCACCACCAGCAACTATACCTTCTTCAATGGCAGCTCTTGTAGCAGATAAAGCATCCTCAACTCTATCTTTCTTTTCTTTAACTTCCATTTCAGTAGCACCACCAACTTTTAATATAGCAACACCACCAGATAATTTAGCTAATCTTTCTTGTAATTTTTCTTTATCATATTCCGATGAAGTAGCTTCAATTTCGTTCTTTATTTGAGAACATCTTGCTTTTACAGCTTCGCCTTCGCCAGCTCCATCAATAATTGTTGTGTCATCTTTTGTGATTACAATTCTCTTAGCTTTACCTAATTGTGGTAATTCTACATTTTCAAGTTTTTGTCCTAAATCTTCTGAAATTACTTGTCCAGCAGTTAAAACAGCTATATCTTCAAGCATAGCTTTTCTTCTGTCGCCAAATCCAGGAGCTTTAACAGCACAAACTTTTAAACCACCTCTTAATTTGTTAACAACCAAAGCAGCTAAAGCTTCACCTTCAACATCTTCGGCAATTATCAATAATGGTCTACCAGATTGAGCTACAGCTTCTAAAATCTTCAAAATAGATTGTAAATTAGAAACCTTTTTCTCAACTAAAAGAACATAAGGATTATCCAATTCGCATATCATTTTTTCCATGTTAGTTGCAAAGTATGGAGATAAATAACCTCTATCAAAGTTCATACCTTCAACAACTTCAATTTCAAAATCCAAACCTTTTGCTTCTTCCACTGTAATTGGACTATTTGGACCAACTTTTTCCATAGCTTCAGCTATTTTTTCACCGATTTCTTTATCACCGTTAGCAGAAATTGTACCAACTTGTGCTATTTCGTCTTTTGCACTAATTTTTTTAGCTGATTTTTTAATTTCATTAACAGCTGTATCAACTGCTTTTGTAATACCTCTTTTTAAATCCATAGGGTTTAAACCAGCAGCAACTGATTTTACACCTTCTCTAAAAATAGCTTGCGCTAAAACAGTTGAAGTTGTAGTACCATCACCAGCTATATCATTAGTTTTACTTGCAACTTCTTTAATAGCTTGCGCGCCAATGTTTTGAATTTTATCTTGCAATTCAATTTCTTTTGCAACTGTAACACCATCTTTTGTGATTCTAGGACCACCAAATTGTTTTTCAATAACAACATTTCTACCCTTTGGACCAAGTGTTGTTTTAACAGCATTAGCTAAAATATCAACACCAGCCAACATTTGTGCTCTTGCACCTGCTCCAAATTTAACATCTTTTGTACTCATAAAAAACTCCAAGTTTATGAAATTGAAAATTGAAAATTGAAAATTGAAAATTGTTTCATTTAAAACAACATCAATAGAGAATTTTGCAATTAAACAACTTCGTTAATAAAAATTTGCAAAACTTGAAAATTTAATAATTAAAAAATATAAAATTATTTATTTTTGCTTTTGGATGTTTTTATAATTTTTGTTAAAATATTTATGATTTCATTAACATCAAAAATATATTCATCAAAATTCTCAAAATTAATAAAATTTGAATATTTTAATAATTTTAACCAATATCTGGTTTCAACAGCTTCTTTTAAAGAAATTGATAATTTAGAAATAAAATCAGCATTGCTTTGTCCTTGTAAAGCTTCCTCAATATTAGCACCAATACTAGTACCAGATCTTACGAGTTGTTTTGAAATTACAAATTCATTTTCAGCTTTAAGCATCTTATACAACTCAACTATAGACAATGCAAATCTAAAACTTTTATTTTGTATAATATTATCAGTTTCTAACATAAATAATTTTCAATTTTCAATTTTCAATTTTCAATTTGAATTACTATTCCGTAATAATTCCCAATATATCGCTTTCTTTTAAAATCACCAAACTATCATCGCCAGGCAATTCAGTACCACCCCATTTTGAAAATAATACTTTATCTCCTTCTTTAAGAGTCATTGGAATTAAATCGCCTTTTTCATTTCTTGCGCCTTCACCAACAGAAATGACTGTACCTTTAGAAGGTTTTTCTTTTGAAGTATCAGGTATAATAATACCACCCGCAGTCTTTTCAAGGGCTTCTTCTCTCTTGATTAAAACTTTATCATATAATGGTTTTATTTTCATATTTTTCACTCATTATTAATAATTAACTTACACAAAATAATATAGTATTTTTTTAGAAAAAAACAAGTATAAAAAATCTGCATTAAAAATAATGCAGATTAAATAATGATTTATTAATATAAAATTACATAATTGAACAACCAGTATTGTATACTTTATCCAACACCATTCATTTTTTATAAAAATAAATTAGATATGACATAATTATATTAGTTTCTCTATTATATTGCATTTGGATGTTTTTATTAAAATAATTTATTTAACTATCGCAGTATTTCAATATTGAGAATGAAATATATATTGTAATTTAAAAAAATAATTTTAGAATGGTTTCGTATTTATTAAATAATAGAGGAAATGTTATGCCAAGAGTAGTTGTAACAAAAAATTATAATGATGTTGCTGAGGCACCAGCAGTATGTCCAGTTCAAGCTTTTAGAAAAGGACCAGCAGGTGAATTGGTTATTGATCCTAATGTATGTATTGATTGCGGTGTTTGCCAAACAGTATCGCCAGAAGGCGCTATTTTAGCTGACGATGAAGCATCAGAAGAAGATGTAAAATTCAATGAAGAAAAATCTGCTGAATGGCCAGAAGCTTAATTGATATGAACAATACAGTATTAAGATTAGAAAATATAAGTAAATCTTATAAACAAAATGAAGGATTTCTTGAAATTATAAGGGATTCTTCTTTGTTTGTAAAACCAAGCGAAACTGTATCGTTTGTTGGCCCGTCGGGGTGTGGTAAAACAACATTGTTGCAGATCTGTGGTTTACTTGATACACCAACAAGCGGAGATGTTTTTATAAATAATCAAAAAATCGGCGATATGACCGATTTTGAAAAAACAAATATAAGAAAAAATAATATCGGATTTATTTTTCAATTTCATCATTTATTACCAGAGTTTTCAATAATTGAAAATGTAATGCTTCCAGCATTAGTTAAAAATAATAATGATAAAAAGATCATTACACAAAGAGCTAAGGACATATTAGATGATTTGGGGTTAGCCTCAAAAATAAATAATAGACCCCACCAATTATCCGGTGGTGAGAGACAGAGAGTCGCTATTGCAAGAGCTATTATTAATAATCCTTCAATTATTTTAGCTGATGAACCTACTGGAAATTTAGATCCAGAAAACTCGGAAATTGTATTTAATCTTTTATTAAATATTGTACATAATTACAATTCTAGTCTATTAATGGTAACACATAACATAGAATTAGCTAAAAAATTAGATAGAGCAATAACAATTAAAGATAAAAAAATAGTTGATTTTTAATTTAATTAATTTTTGAAAACATTCTATTTTTCTTGACTTTATTATCATTATTTTTTATCATTGTTTTAGGATGGAGTAGTTTAACGTATTAAGTCAACAACTCGGTATAATTCTATATCTGGCTATACGACTAGTAATAACTGGCAACGAGAATCTTAAAACCATAGTTTTTATGGTATGGTTATTGTTGTTAACTTTAAGGGATAAAATGAAAAGTTTAGATTTTTTTATGATGAAAGCGGAAGATATTTCTGACGTATTGAATACAGATTTACAAAATGGGCTTTCTGATTTTAATCTTGAAAAAAATAAAGAAGAGTATGGAACAAATAATTTAACTGTCGCACAAGGAAAAAGCTTTTTCAATAAAGTTTTAGAAGCTCTTGCTGAACCTATGACTATTATTTTGATTTTTGCAGCATTAATCACAATAGGTATTAATATTTATAGATTTTATAGTGGAATGGAGACTGATTTTGTTGAGTGTATCGGTATTCTTATTGCAATATTTTTGAGTGCATCTATTACTATAATTATGGAAGGACATTCTGAAAAGGCTTTTCAAGCTTTGCAAAAGATTCAAAATAATGTAGCAATTAAAGTAAAAAGAAATGGTATTACAAAAATTATTCCACAAAATGAATTAGTGGTTGGGGATATTATTACTTTGGAGACTGGTGATAAAATTCCGGCTGATTGCTATATTATTTCTTCAAATCAATTAACATCAGATGAAGCTTCTTTGACTGGTGAAAGTTTGCCAATCAATAAAAGTGGAAACATTATAATTGAAAATAAAGATACTCCTCTTGCTGAAAGAATTAATATGCTATATTCTGGTTGTTATATTACAACTGGTTTTTGTGAGGCAATAGTTGTTGCGGTTGGTGATAATACAGAATTAGGTAAAATCGCTCATGAATTAAAGAGTCCAGTAAATCAGACAACACCTTTACAAGAAAAACTTGATAAATTAGGTAAACATATAAGTTCATTTGCAATAATTATTGCTATTTTGATTTTTATAATTCAAATAATTCAAAAATTTCACGGAATTGGTGATAGTGAGTCAATAGGTGAAATGTTTATTACAAGTATTGCTTTAATTGTTGCAGCTGTACCAGAAGGATTGCCAACAACAGTTGCTATTTCTCTTGCTTTAAATGTTATAAAAATGGCAAAAGAAAATGCATTAGTTAAAAAAATGGTAGCGTGTGAAACAATAGGTGCAGTAAATATAATTTGCTCTGATAAAACTGGTACTTTAACACAAAATAAAATGAAAGTTATGGGATATTATGACAATGATGGTTGGCATGAAGAAATGCAAGAAGACATATCCCCATATTTAACAACTAATATTTGCGTTAATTCATCTGCTGATATAGATACGGATGGTGGTGATGTAAAATTTCTTGGTAATCCAACAGAATCAGCTATGTTAGCATTTTATCAGTGTTCTTGCCCAATTAGAAATAGTAAAAAATCATATAAAGATAAGAAAAAAGAAGTAGAATTTATAAAGGTTTTTCCTTTTTCATCAGAAGAAAAACATATGACAACTGTTGTTAAAAATAAAAAAGAAACCGTTGCTTATGTAAAAGGTAGTCCAGAAAAAATAATCTCTATGTGTAAAATGGATTCAACAAAAAAATATGAAGTTGAATCTGAAATATTTAAATCGCAAGAGGATGCTATGAGAGTTATAGCTTTTGCGCATAAGATTTTAAAAGATGATATTGAAGATTTAGAGGAAGAAAAAAATCATAATGAGATGGAAAGCAATATGGTTTTTGATGGCTTTGTTATTATTTATGACCCATTGAGACCAGAAGTTTTAAGTGCTGTTAAAAATTGTAGACTTGCAGGTATTTCTTTAAAAATATTAACTGGTGATCATGCGGTAACAGCAAGAGCTATTGCAAACGAATTAGGCGTTTTAACTTCTGAATCATTAGTTTTAACCGCGCAAGACATTGAAGCTATGGATGATGAACAACTAGCTAGTTGTATTGATAGAATCGCTGTTATTGCTAGAAGTACTCCAATTACAAAATTAAGAATTGTAAAAATGTTAAGAGAAAGAGGAAATACAATTGCTGTAACTGGCGATGGTGTAAATGACGCACCAGCTATCAAAAATGCTGATGTTGGTATTGCTATGGGTGTTGCTGGAACGGAAGTATCAAGAGAAGCGGCAGATATAGTTTTGCTTGATGATTCATTTGCAACAATAGCAAAAGCAATTAAATGGGGTAGAAATATTTATCAAAATTTCCAACGATTTATTTCGTTTCAATTAACGGTAAATGTTTCGGCAGTTTTGATTGTATTTGTATCAGTTTTATGTGGTTTTCCAGCTCCATTTGGCGCTTTACAATTATTATGGATTAATATAATTATGGATGGTCCGCCAGCATTAACATTAGGTTTAGAACCAGTTAGAGATAACTTAATGAAGAATAGTCCAGTAGACAGAAAGACAAGTATAATTACAAAAGGATTATGGTTTAAAATTGTATCTATGGGATTGATAGTGTCTGGATTATTTTTCACACAGATGTTCTTTAATGTACTCAATGGAACACCAGAACAAGAAAGAACTATATTATTCAATTTATTTGTAATTTTGCAGTTATTTAATGCATTTAATTGCAGAGAAATAGATAATCAAAGTATTTTTAAAAACATATTATCAAACAAATCTATGATAGTTGTTTTTGGAATAACTATTGCTATACAAATTATAATGGTTGAATTTTTTGAATCGGTTTTTAGAACTGTTGCACTTCCATTCTTTATGTGGATAAAAATATTTAGTTATAGTTTCTTAATTATAATTATTAGTGAAATTGGAAAAGGTTTATTTAGATTATTTAGAAATAAATAATCTAAATAATTTGTGTTATTATTTGTATTTCTTTATTTTGTTAATATCAAATCCCATTCTTGCGATTTTTGCTAATAAATTTTTATATAAAGTATTTGAGATTTTTGGAGTTCTGCTTAAAATCCACAAATAATCATAGTTATTGCCAACAACTACAACATATTGATAGCTTTCGTCTAACAAAATAATATTATAATTAGAATAAAATGGTCTAAAAAATGAAACTTTTAGTTGTCCAAAATTCTTTTTAGGTTGATAAACAACGCCCTTTATACTTTCTTCTTCTTGCGTTTTTATATTATAACCACTATTTATAACTTCTATTTTCCGCTTTGTTAATATTTTATATTCAGCTTTAACATTTATTAAATCTTTTTCAAACCAATTATCAATTCTAGCTATTTCATACCAAGTACCAAGATATTTACTTAAATCAAAATCTTTAATTACTAACTCTTGATCTATTTTATTACTTGAACAAGCAAAAAGTACAAAAAACAATACAAAAACAAAAATCTTTTTCATAACTATGTTAGTTATTTTATATTGTTATATATACAATACAATTTTTATTATACAATGATTTTAATTTAATATTTCAGGTATATTGAATTACTGGAATTTAATAAATAAATAAATCTTGATATTTAATATTTTTTATATATGTATATAATCAAGAGTAATAAAAAGAAAAATATGAGAAAAAAACCTATTGTATTATGTATTATGGATGGTTGGGGCATACCTACGGATAACAAATATTCGGCAATAGCAAAAGCTAATGTTCCAAATTATAACAATTTTTTAAAAGAATATCCAAACTCGAAATTAAACGCTAGTGGCGAATTTGTTGGCTTGCCAGAAGGACAAATGGGTAATTCAGAAGTAGGACATACAAACATTGGTGCAGGAAGAGTTGTTTTACAAACTTTGCCTATGATTAACAAGGATGTTGCAAATAATACATTAAAAGATAGACCTGTAATTAAAGATTTTATTACTAAAATGAAATCAAACGGCAAATCTATACACTTAATCGGCTTAATGTCAAATGGTGGTGTTCATTCACACATTAATCACATAATTAATATTGCAAAAACATTCGCCAATGAAAATATAAATGTTGTTTTACATTTTATTGCCGATGGTAGAGATGTAGCCCAAAAATCTGCTTTAACTTTTATAGATGAATTAAATGCCGAATTAAAAGATTACAAAAATGTTAAGATTGCTACAATTGGCGGTAGATATTACGGCATGGATAGAGATAAAAGATGGGACAGAGTTGAGAAAGCTTATAATGCAATAGTTTTAGCTGATGCAGAAAGCAATTTTGCAACTCCAAAAGATGCAGTCGAAGCTTCTTATTCAAAAGATATAACTGATGAATTTATAGTACCAGCAACCATTGGTGATTATAAAGGTATGCAAGATGGCGATGGTTTCCTATTCTGTAATTTTAGAGCTGATAGAGCTAGAGAATTAACTATGGCATTAGGAAACAAAGATTTTGATGGTTTTGTTAGAAAAAAAGTTATTAACTTTACAATTATGGGTGAATTAACAGAATATTCCGAAGACCATGCAAAATATTTAGAAACGGTTTACACACCAGATGAAATTGTAAATTCACTTGGCGAAGTAGTTTCAAATGCTGGTTTAACTCAATTAAGAATTGCTGAAACAGAAAAATATGCTCATGTTACATTCTTCTTTAATGGTGGTAAAGAAACAGTATTCAAAGGCGAAGAAAGGGTTTTAATCAATTCTCCAAAAGTTGCTACATATGATTTACAACCAGAAATGTCTGCCGAAGGTGTAAAACAAGGCGTTTTAGATGCAATCAATTCAAATAAATTTGATTTAATCGTGATTAATTTTGCCAACCCAGATATGGTAGGACATACCGGAATTATGGACGCAGCAGTTAAAGCTTGTGAAGCAGTTGACAAAGCTGTTGGTGAAATCGCCACATTAGTAAAACAAAAAGATGGTATAATGTTTATTACAGCTGATCACGGAAATGCTGAAAAGATGTTTGACGAAACAACAGGTCAACCATTTACAGCACACACAACAAACCTTGTTCCATTTATAATGGTTGGAAATGATGTTAAAAACATAAAATTGAACGACGGTAGTTTATGTGATATAGCTCCAACAATTCTTCAAGTTATGGAATTACCACAACCAAAAGAAATGACAGGAAGGAGTTTAATTAAATAAAAAATCATTATGGATTTATTTTAAAAATAAGTCCATAATTTATTTTAGTTTATTTAATAATTTATGAGAACTATTAAAAAATAGTTCTCCAATTTTTATTTTTGATTTTGATTTATAATTTTATCTTCTCAATTGGCTTTCCATTTTGATCCCAGTTTTCAAATCTTGATTTATTTACTTTGCAAATATTATCAATTTCTTGCCATTGTTTTAATAATTCTTCCATATACATTAAAGGTATCATATTATGAATATCAGAACCGCCAGTTAAAGGTTCCGGATGTGTTTCAATAAATAGGCCAGCTACCATACCAGTAGATAAAGCTGTTCTAGCTATAAATGGTGCCATCTCAGCTTGTCCACCAGAAGATGAACCCATTGCTGCTGGTTTCTGAACGGAATGTGTAGCATCCATCACTACTGGATAGCCAGTTTGTGCCATTATTACTATTGATCTAGGATCAACAATTAAGTCACCGTAGCCAAAGCTTGTTCCTCTTTCTGTTAGACAAATACTTGTATTACCAGAATCTTCATATTTTTCGATAATATTCTTCATATCAGTAGGAGCTTGAAATTGTGCTTTTTTTATGTTACAAGCTTTTCCGGTTTTTGCAATTGCAATAGATAAATCTGTTTGTCTAACCAAAAAAGCAGGTTGTTGCAACATATCTACATGCGGAGCAACGATTTCTGGTTGCTCATTTGTATGTACATCAGTTAAAACTGGAACACCAAAAGTTTTTCTTAATTCATCAAAAATTTTCATTCCTTCCTCTATTCCAATACCTCTTTTTCCATGTATTGAATTTCTATTTGCTTTATCAAAAGATGCTTTAAAAATATATTGTATTCCTAATTTATCAGTTAATTCTTTCAAATATTCGCAGATTTTCATTGCTAAATCTCTATTTTGCAATTGACAAGGTCCGGCTATCAAAGTGAAAGGTAAATCATTACCCATAATAACTTCCTTTGTAATTCCACCACCAACTTTTATATGTTTAAAATTCATAGTAATTTAAAAAATTATTATCTCTGATAGAGGGTATCATTAATTTTTTTAAAGTCAATTTTATAATTGCATATTATAAATTTAAGTTTTTTGATCTTAATATATTAATAATTTAATATGCAAAATAAAAACGATATATTTTCAAAAAAAGTTGAAAAATATATATCCTATTTTATATTTGAAAATGAATTTTTAAATGATTAATAAACTATGTTTGATTTTATTACAAAAAAGGCAATTATTTTGCCAATGGTGGTTTCTTGTATGTTTTTTAATTTTAATGCAAAAGCTATTGAACAAAAGGTGGAATTTGAATATAAAACAGATTTTACACAAAAAGATATCATTGAGAGTGTTTATAAAAGGCCATATAATGCTTTTGATAATAATATAGAATATAAGTTTATTAAATCAAGTTTGATAACAATGGGTGGAGCTAGTATAATTGGCGCTGGTATTCTATATTTATTACCAGAAAGTTTTACAAATTGGGATAAAAATGATACGTCTAATATATTTAAAAAATGGAAGAATAATGTTTCCGAGGGTCCAGTAAAAGATAACGATGATTTTTTCCTTAATTATATAACACACCCATATTGGGGAGCTGTATACTATATGTCAGCGAGATCTGCTGGTGCAAATATTTTTTCTTCATTTTTATATTCCACTTTTTTATCTACATTTTTTTGGGAATATGGTATAGAAGCTTTCGCTGAAATACCGTCAAAACAAGATTTAATAATTACTCCAATTGTTGGTTCTATGTTTGGTGAATTATTTTATTTAAGTAAAAGGCATATAATAGAAAATAATTATTCTCTTTTCGGCTCTGAAAGGTTTGGCAAATTTGCAATATTTTTGATGGATCCAATTACAGAAGTATCTAAAATATTTTTAAGAGATAGGAGTGGAAATAAGAAAAATAAAGATATTGCTTTATTTTCTTATCCTACAATAAATAGTCATGGCGATTTTGGTTATAATATAATGTTTAGTTATAGATTTTAATTTATGAAAAGTTATAAATTTTATTTTATTATTTTATTATTTTTAATAAATCCAGTATTAGCAAAGGATAAGGCTTTTATTAAATCATCTTTTTTTACATATGAAAATGATTCCGTATATGGTAAGGATGGATATTATTCTAACGGATTACAACTTTATTTTTTAACAATAGATAAAGAAACAAACAATGCTTTGTATAATTATAATTATTCTTTTGGTGTTGGACAAAAAATATTTACTCCCAAAAAAATAGAACAAAAGGAATTTATTGCAGATGATAGATTATATGCCGGATATTTATATACTTTCTTAAATAAAAACATACATTATGACACAAAAATTGATACTTTTGGAATTTCTATTGGGCTAACTGGTCCTAATTCATTAGCGAAAGATGTGCAAATTAAAATACATGATATGATAGGTAGCCCTACACCAAGGGGGTGGAAATATCAAATAGATAACGAAATTTTATTTTCAGCTAATTTTAAAAGAAGCATGGAAATATTTAAGACAGATACTTTTAAGCATGACTGGAAAATATTATCAAAAATTGAGTTAAATTTAGGAACACCAATCACAAGTATAACACCATCAATAGAATTTAGATATGGAAAAATTTTAGATAAAGATTTTTTATCAAACAAAATTACATTAACTCCACAAGATATTATTACAAATGGAAATAAAACATATTATTTTTTTCTAGAATTATCCCCAACGATTGTTGCTTACAATACATTTTTAGATAAGAAAAATGTAAAAGAATATAGAACAAATATAGACAAAAAATGGTTTCAGTACCAAATTGTTGGCGGATTTACTTTAAGATATAAAAAATATTATTTAAAGTATTCAACAATGTTTTTATCAAAAGAATTTGATAAGCAGAAAGATCCACAAGTTATTCTTTCTTTAAATATAGGATATTTATTTGGAAATTAGTATTAAATTAATCTCCAATTAAAACATCCTCTACAATAAATTGAATATTTTGTTGTCCCTGCCATTTATTTATATTTAATTCACCAAATAAATTGACATTTTGTCTTTTTTGAGATAATAAAGAAAATATTTTATCATCTTTCGTGGTTCTAAAACACATTGCAACAATACCTTTAGATAAATTTATCATATCGTTATCACAAATAATTAATCTTAAATTATTTTGATTTTTTCCAACTATATCAGCTTTAACTATAACAACATTTTTCAATATTATTTTTGGTTTATGATTACCAGCACCAAATGGACCCAATTTTTCTATTTCGTTTGCCAAATTTACTGAAAGACTTTTACATTCAAGAACTAAATCTGCATCTCTTTCTTTATTATTTAAGTAATTTTCTACATCCTTACTAAGCTCTTGAATAAAAAATTCTTTTAATTCATTAAATTTTGAACAATCAACACTAAAACCACCCGCCATCGCATGTCCGCCACCATCCTTGATTAAATCTTTAATCTTAGCTTTTAATATTGCTCTACCTATATCAACATTTTGCACAGATCTACAAGATGCTCTATAATAATCTTTAATCTTCGTCAAAACTACTGTCGGCTTTTCAAATTTATCTTTAATTCTTGAAGCAATTATACCGATTACACCTTCATGCCACCCATCACCTTCTATAAAAATAATACTATCATTATATAATTCATTTTTTTCTATTTTGTTTATAGCTTCTTGCAATACAACTTTTTCTATCGCTTGTCTCTCTTGATTATACAAATTTAAGTTCTTTGCAATTTTAGTGGTTTCAAAATCATCTTTTAAACATAATAGTTTACTAGATAAGTCTGATTCACCTATTCTACCAGTTGAATTAATTCTAGGACCTAAAATAAAACCAATATGATAAGTACCAATTTCTTCTTCTATTTCTGATATATTTATCAAAGATTTAATCCCTGAGTTTGTTCTATTATGTATTACTTTAAGTCCTTGTCTAACAAAAGCTCTATTCAAACCAACTAACGGAACAACATCACATATAGTACCCAAAACAACTAAATCAAGAAATTGCAATAAGTTTGGTTCTTTAAGATTATTTTCTTCAAAAAATTTGTTCTCTCTAAGTTTTTTATTTAAAGCTACAAGGAACAAAAAGCCAACGCCTACGCCAGCCAAATTTTTATATATAGTTGTTTCATCTAATCTATTAGGATTTACAACAGCCTCAGCTTCCGGTAATTTACAATCACCTAAATGATGATCTGTTATAACAACTTTTAACCCAATTTCTTTTGCTAATTTACAAGGTTCAAAAGCCGATATACCACAATCAACAGTTAAAATTAAATCAACACCTCTTTCATTTTTTAATTTTTTAAAAGCTTCACAATTTGGACCATATCCTTCATTAACTCTATCTGGTATATATATAATAGAATTTACGTTTATTAAATCAAAAAAGTTTTTCATTAATGCCGAAGAAGATACGCCATCAACATCATAATCACCAAATATACATATTTTTTCTTTATTTATAATTGATTGATATACAATATCAATAGCTTTTTTCATATCCAATAAATCATTTGGATCTGTTAAATATCTTCTAATTGTAGGATTAATAAAGTCATTAATTTCTTCCAACTTAATATTACGTATGCTTAACAATCTAGACAATATTTCCGAAAAACCAAATTTTTGATATATGGCCAAAGCTAATCTTTCATCATATTGATTTATTTTCCATAAGCATTTCTTAAAGGATTTTTTATCTGAAAAATACATATCAATCCTCCCCAGAAATTATATAAGAACTTTTAGCATCCAACGCTTTCGGAATATTGCCACCATTAAATCTTTTAGCCGGACCAAAAGCAACAACTTTATTATTGTCTAATATAACCCAATATTCCGTCCCAGTCCTTAAAAGTGGATAAAAACCAACATAAGGGAAATTATTTTTATTAAAAAAAAGACTAAATACACTATCGTGTACGTAGTATATCATATATTTTTTGCTATAAAATTCATTTTTTGTCGATGGTTTACCTAATACTTTTATAACATCCTGTTCCGAATAATCCACATGTACGTCTTTAAAACCATTACTCGTTAAAGGTAAACAACCAACACAAAACAAACAAACAAAAAATATAATATACTTAACTTTCTCAACTATCCTTCTAACCTTCTCTCTCACTCTATACTTTCTTAAAATTATACTTTCACAATAATTTTAAAAAAAGCATAAAAAAAATCAACAATTTTTATTAAATAAAAATTGTCAATCTTTTTTAAAAAATACGAGTTATTACTTGCTACCGCCTAACTTTTCTTCTTTAAATAGAACGTGTTTTCTAGCAACAGGATCAAATTTGTTAAATTCCATCTTGTTAGGTCTTTTTTTAGGATTTCTCCTTGCTAAGTAAAAATAACCTGTACCTGCGGTACTTACTAACTTAAATAATATTGCAGGTCTCTTTCTTTTTGCTGTTTTACCGTTTGCCATCTTAAACCTTTTTATTTATAAACTTTTCTTCAAGAGTAAAATATTTTTTTTATTTGTCAAGAAATATAATAGTATTTTGAAAATATCATTAACTTTTAATACTATCAAATCTATATTCAAAATCTATACAATTTTTACTTATATAATCTTATATCTCACTAAAAATAATCTTACTGTTAATATCTAATATATTATTGTTGAAATAATAATATCTTATATTAAAATTATCCTAGATAATTATTGGATGCAACTATGAATAAAATTATAACAATTAAACAATCGCAAGAATTGGACAAAAATTCAGGATTTTCAATGAGTGATTTAACTGAATTTGCTGGAAAGGGGATTTTTAATGAAATTAAAAGAAATTATAAAAAATCAAAAGTTGTAGTTGTATGTGGTACCGGAAATAATGGCGCTGATGGATATACTGTCGCTAGATATTTACTAAATGCAAATTGGGACGTTTTTGTTTTACTTAACGAAATTCCAACATCAGAAAACGCCAAAGAAGCTTATGATAAATGGAATAGAATTGGCGGAAAATCAATAAATTTCAAATATGTTGAAAAAGACACATTTGCTAATTGCGATATAATTGTTGATGCAATTTTTGGCTCCGGATTAAATAAAAAAATCAGTGGTGAATATAAAAGAATTATAGAGTTAATAAATAGTTTAGATATTCCTGTAATATCAATAGATATCCCAACCGGTATCAATGGCGATACTGGCGAAATATCAAATGTAGCAATCAAAGCAACCGAAACGATTTCATTTACATTACCAAAAGTTGCTCATGTTATATTACCAGCAAGCCAGTATTGCGGACAAGTAAAAATTATAGATATAAAAATAACAGATGAAGAAATTTCCAAATTAAATATAAGAACTTTTATTAATACGCCCGAAATATGGAAAGATAATATTCCGCAAGTAAAAGTTGATGAAAATAAATATACGCGAGGTTCTGTTTTAATTAATTCAGGTGATATGTATGGAGCAAGCATTTTAGCTTCAAAATCAGCTAAAAAAGTCGGAGCTGGAATTGTATTTATAACTTGTGATAAAAATAATTACAACCAAATTTCTTACCACACAATATCCGATATTTTAAAAAAAGCAGATACAATAGAAGAATTTGAACAAATATTAAAGAATACAAAAATAAACGGAATATTACTTGGTAGTGGTAATGGAAAAACCAATTTCTTAAAAGAAAAAATATTTTCAACTCTAAAATATGCTAATTGTCCAATAATTTTTGATGCCGATGCAATAAGCTTATTTGAAGATGATAAAGATAGCTTGGATAAATTATTTACCTCAATCAAGACAAGTTGCATTTTTACACCACATCTTGGCGAATTTAAAAGGATGTTTGATTATAAAGAAAATGATAAAATTGGTTCAGTCAAGAAAGCCTCAGAAAAAAGTAAATCAATAATAGTATTAAAAGGACATGATACAATTATAGCTTCTCCTAGTGGTGAAGTCGTAATCAATACACATTCAAGCAGAAATTTAAGTATTGCCGGTTCTGGCGATGTATTATCTGGTATTATAACTGGACTTATTTCAAGGGGTATGGATGAATTTAAAGCTGTTTGTTGTGCCACTTGGATTCACGGAGAGGCCAGTTTAAAACTAAACAAAATTTTCCTAATAGAGGAATTAATTGATATGATAGATATTGAAAATATTGAATAAATTTTTCTATTTAAATTAAATGCCTTATCAAATATTTGACAAGGCATTTTTTAAATTATAAGCTTCTTTTGCTTTCGTATATATCCGTTAAATCATTTTCAAGTAAGACAACATCTCCGGATTGTAAATTATTATCCATCCATTGTTGTGCATCTTTAAATGAATCAGCTTGAATTAATTGTGTTTCTTTTAATGCTGTCTCAGAAAAACCTTTTACAAAAGTTGGTATACGATCACTTCTAATAATAATAGCAATATCAACTCTTTCACCAGCATATTTACCGATCTCATAATGTTGTTGATCATGCATTTTACCAAGCTCTACCATACCCGGTGTTATAAGTATTCTTCTTTTTCTTGGAAATACTTGAAGTAAATTAAGACCAGATTTAAAACCTTCAATATTTGAATTGTAAGCATCATCAATAATTTTAACCCCATTATCTCTTTGCAATACTTCCAATCTATGGTTAATTTGTGGTAATGTTTTTAAAGTTGTTAATATTGTACTCATTGGCATGCCTAACTTTAAAGCCATCTCAATACTTAAAGCTATATTCATTGCTTGATGTTCACCATAAATTGGCGCTAATACTTCATAAGAATTACCTTCCGTATGGAAATTAAACTTTAATCCATCTTCTGTTTGTAAAATATCCGTTATATAATTATCAGAATCTTTTCCGACTTTTATCATTGGCATATCTTTTGGTAAAAATCTTTCCTCTATTTGACTTGAATTTACGATTAAAATACCTTTATTTTTTTCTACCCATTCACCTAATTCAAATTTAGCACTAGCAATCGCTTCTTGTGTTTTGAAATGTTCATAATGAGCTTGTCCAATTGAAGTTATAATTCCATGTTGTGGATTTGTTAACTTACACAATTTTTCTATTGAACCTTTGAAATAAGCACCCATTTCAGCAATAAAATATTTATGTTCTTCCGTTAACTTCTCTCTTATAATTCTAGTAATACCCATTTCAGTATTAACACTACCTGGTGTCCATAAAACTGGCAAGTTTCCAGATAATATATGAGCTAATATATGTTTCGTAGATGTTTTACCATAAGAACCAGTAATACCTATAACAGTTGGTTTTAATTTATTAATTTTTTCAATAGCTTCATTTTTAAACTTATTCTGAACTCTTTTCTCAATAGGAGACAAAATCAAATTACTTATTATCAATAAAAATGGTAATAATTGTATAGAAATCAAAGCCGTCAATAATTGAGACATTTCAATTATAGTACAAAAAAGAATAACTAAACCAATTAATACAGAATCAACGGTTAAAATTCTTTTTATTCTTGTTGTAATCATTAATTTCTTTTTTGCTTTTTCAATAAAATCATTTTCACTATAACTAAAATATATAAATAATGGAATAATTCCCCATACTACAAATGGAAATTCAAGGGAAATAGCCCAAATTAACAATAAACAAAATGTTAGTTTTTTATCAATCAATTCAGCTCTTTTAAAAATAAATTTCAAAAACCAAAAGTTTCTATATTCATCTTGTTGAAAAAACAACATTAAAAACCTTGTTCTAAAATAACAAAACAAAAAAGTTGATATGGCTATTATGTAAATATTGATATTTAACATAAATTTTTCCTTATAAAATTAGTAATAATATGATGAACCTTAGTTCTATATTCAAGAATTAAACCCCAATGTGTAGCTCCACTGATTATATTTAATTGTGAATTTTTAATACTTTTATTATATTCTTCACCAAAATAAACTGGTGTATCTCTATCAAGATCTCCGTATATTAAAAGTACTGGCATTTCTATTTCTTTTGCTTTTTCTCTAAGATCTTCTTTTATTATTTTAAGAAAAGTCTCTTTCATAACACCACTAGAATTTCTATAATCGGCTGAACTTAAAGAAACATTTTTTAAAAATGGAAAAATCTTTTTTACAGTAGGAGAAAAAGTTCTTATCATCCAAGAATATGTTTTAAAAAATATTCCTCTTCTTAAAGGCATACCAGCGCCAGCAATTAAAACAGCACCATCAACTATATGTTTATATTTGCTGATTAATGATATAATAACTCTTCCGCCGTTTGAATGTCCAATTACAATTGTTTTTTTTGGCGGTAATGATTTTATAAAATCAGCAACAACATCAGCGTAATCTTCACTTCCATAAGCTTTTTCTGGTTTCTGAGTTTGCCCAAAACCCGGTAAATCTACCAAATAATTCTCTGCTTGATTTTGAAATTGCATAGCTAATGAGATCAATGAATTATGATCTGTACCCCAACCATGCAACCATATAATCCTTAACTTTGCATCGCTTCTGCCTTCAAGCTTTACAGAGTACATTATTCTTTCTCCTTAAAAATTTTTGATTTTGAAGAAGATAAAATAATATTACCCTTTTTACTCTTATGCAATTCAATAGCCTCATTAATCAAGAAATCCATTAAATCTGTATATGTATAGCTAGGTTCGCTAGCTTCCCATAAATAATAAGCGAAAGAACCAGGTATTGTGTTTGCTTCTGTAAAATAGAAATCTTTTGTCTTAGAATTATGCATAAAATCAATTCTAACTATACCATTACATTCCAAAACATCAAAAGCATCAATAGCCCATGCTTTAATTTGTTCTTTTTGGCTTTCTGTTAATTCTTTTATTTCAAAATCTCTTGTTAGTGATAATAAACCAGCTCTTTCTGAGGCGGACATTAATTTGCTACCAGCTTTTTTACATCCACGTTTTCCGCCAGAATTTGACATATATTTCTCAACAAAACCCAAAAACTCAGCATTTTTCTTCAATGGATGTTCAATAATAGAACATTTTACTTCACCATCAACAGCCTTTGTTAAAGAAATATTATATTCTTCTAGATTTTCAACAAATGGTTCAATTAAAACATCATCACCTAATGCAAATATTTGTAAAACAGATACATTTAATTCATCTTTGTTGTTAGCTTTACTTACGCCAATACTACTTCCCAACGCAGTTGGTTTTACTATAACTGGAAATTTAAATGACATTTGTTTTGTAAAATCATCAACATCGAAAAACTGATCGTTTGTTGGTCTTTTTATTAATATTTCGTCTAAAACTGGAACTCCAACTGATGATACGAGTGTTTTTGCAACAGATTTATTCATACATACAGATGCTGAAAGAGTTCTGCAACCAGTATATGGAACATCCATTAATTCAAACAATCCTTGAAATGGACCATTCTCTCCATATTCACCATGAAATGCTAATAAAGCGACATCAAAAGTAATTTTCTCCAATGACTTATTAAACATTTTTTGTTTTTGTATCTGAATTGTTGGCTTTTCTTCTCCGATCAATATTTCTGATTTATTAATTATTTTTTTATTTGTTTCATTTAAAGGATAAAAATCTTTACTAAGTAAAGCATCACCAGTCCAAAGATGATTTTGTAAATCTACATAAACTGGAATAACATTATATTTTTCAGTATCAAGGGCATAACAAGCTTCTAAACCAGTCAATATACTAACATCATGTTCAAAAGATTTGCCACCAAAAAAAACAGCAATATTTTTTTTATCCATTTTAATAACCAATTCATTTATTTACACAAAATTTATACTTATTTTTTTAATATTGCAACATTTTTCTTGATTTTAGTTTTAAGTTTATTAATATTCTTTTATATAATATTATATGTGTTTATGGCTTCTGGAAAATTGGTTGCTGACCCTTTATTTTTAGGACTTACTAGACCCAGTATGATACTTGGCGTATCATATGTTTTTGCGTCTTTAAATATACTCGGTTCTTTAATGGCGTTTGTTCTAACAAATAATTTTGTTTTTTTGATAGTTATATTGCCAGTTTTGCACGGAATTGCATATTTAATTTGTTTAAAAGAGCCATTAGCACTTGAAATACTTATAATGAAAAGTAGTAATTTTATGCAGTGTAGTAATAAAACTTTTTATAATGGAACTAATTCTTATGATCTTTATTAATTAAATAAATAGTAAATGAAAATTGGTATTGTAGAGCCTCCTAAAAATAAGTATTTTAAATGGGAAACATCATCTTCCATTTATATTCCATACAAGTGTTTTTGGAATTCCAATACCATTTTATTAAAAAATAATGCTTTTTTAAGGGTTATAAAAATTAAAGGATTTTCTTTTGAAACTGCTGACGATGAAGATATAGATATTAAAAAAGAAGCTAGAAATAATTTATTAAAAGGTATGGTTTCTGGAAATATTGGTTTATATTTTCATACAATTAGAAAAAAGAAAGAAGCTTTTCCAGAAGGAGAAATGACAAACGCTTTCGCCAAAAGGATTAACGATGAATGGAAAATAAGACATGATGGCGATAGAAGTTTTGCAAACGAACACTATTTAAGTATTATAAGGAAAGATGACACGCAAGGATTAGCAAAAGCTGCAACATTTTTTAAAAGATTAAGAAATAAAATAGATGAGAAAGCTAAAATAAGAAACATGCGCGAAAATTTTATTGAAATGGAAGAAATCACCAGTAGAATACTAAATGGTTTATCAAACTACGGAGCCGAATTATTAGATGTTGTAGAAACCAATAATGGCATTTTTTCAGAAGTATGTAATTTTTTAGGTTCTTTAGTTAATTGTGGTTATTCTCAAAATTATAGATTTATACCATACGGATTAGATTCATACTTACCGGTAAATAAGATATATTTTGGTTCCAAAAATTTTGAAGTAAAATTTCCATTTAATACAAAATACGGCGGTATGGTATCAATTAAAGAATATAGAAATATCACAAACGCTGGTATGATGGATGGTTTTTTACAATTACCATTTGAATTTATTATTTCTCAATCTTTTGAGTATATTAATAGAACCGTAGCTATTAGTAATATACAATTACAACAAAGAAGATTAATACAATCAGAGGATGTTGCTGTATCCCAAATTCAAGAAATTGATGAAGCATTGGATGCAACA
The DNA here is from genome assembly GCA_934747265.1 of uncultured Rickettsiales bacterium. Lineage (GTDB taxonomy): Bacteria > Pseudomonadota > Alphaproteobacteria > Rickettsiales > UBA1997 > CALXSC01. Next base: position 56,461 of record CAKVGI010000002.1, on the reverse strand, counting down.
ATGAGTGGCAGGTTTGCTTTCGGCAAACATCATTTGAGTATTATGTGTACAGATGATAATATGAAATCCATTGAAAATGACTTATCTATGATTATTGTTGAATTTTCAAATATTGGAATTACAGCTGTTAGAGAAAGACTTAATATGGAAGCATCATTTTGGGCACAATTACCGGGCAATTTTTCGTATGTTGTTAGAGGTGCTACCATAAACACACTAAATCTTTCAAGCTTTGCTTCATTTCATAACTATCCAACTGGAAAAATTAAAAGAAATCATTGGGGACCAGCTGTTACGGTTTTAAATACAGTATCAGGAACACCATTTTTCTTTAACTTTCATGTTAGAGACGTTGGACACACTATGATTATTGGACCAACTGGAAGTGGTAAAACTGTAACAATGAATTTTTTATGCGCACAAGCACAAAAATTTAATTGCAGAATGTTCTTTTTTGATAAAGATAGGGGCGCTGAGATTTTTATTAGAGCTATGGGTGGCAAGTATACAACAATAGATACAAGTAAGTCATCTGGATTTAATCCATTAGCTTTACCAGAGACAAACGAAAATAAAACGTTCTTAAATGAATGGATAAGAAGTATGGTTAGTGTTAATGGAGAAACCATAACTGCCACAGATATGGCAAGAATTAATGAAGCGGTTAATGGTAATTACAAATTACCTTTTAAAAAAAGAATATTAAGAAATATAGCTCCATTTTTAGGTATTTCTGGACCTGATACACTAGCTGGAAGACTAGAAATGTGGCATTCTGATGGTTCTCGTGCAAAATTATTTGATAATGAGATTGATAATATAGATTTTTTCTCTTCCAAGGTTTTTGGTTTTGATATGGGAGAATTATTAAAAGATAAAGTAAGTATCAGTCCAGTTTTACTGTATTTATTTCATAGAATCAGCGCATCTCTTGATGGTACACCAACTATGATTATTCTTGATGAGGCTTGGGCTTTAATAGATAATCCAGTTTTTGCTCCAAGAATAAAAGATTGGTTAAAAGTTTTAAGAAAATTAAATGCATTCGTTGTATTTGCTACACAATCCGTTGAAGATGCTACAAAAAGTGCTATTTCAGATACTCTTGTTCAACAAACTGCTACACAAATTTATTTACCAAATTTAAAAGCAACAGAAGCATATAGAACAATTTTTATGTTATCAGAAAGAGAATTTCAATTAATAAAAACAATAGATCCCGGTAGCAGATATTTTTTAATTAAACAAGATAATAGTGGCGTTATAGCTAAAATTGATTTAACAGGAATGACTGATATTATAAATGTTTTATCTGGCAGAGCTGAAACAGTTTTGCTTTTAGATGAAATTATAAAAGAAATTAAGAGTGATAAGCCTGAAGATTGGCTACCTATATTTTATAAAAGAGTGAGGAAGATATGAAAAATGGGTTTTTAAAATATTTTGTTATTACTTTTTTTATGTCAATAACTTTTACAAAAAGTAGTTTTGCAGGTTTTATTGGCTTTGCGTATGATAGTCTTAAAGATTATATTTTGTATACAAAATATAACGTAGAGTATGATAAACAAAGTCATAGTACTAAATTCAGTTCAGCATTAAAAAAAAGTGAAGGTGAAGAGGATATTAAGGAAAATATTACAGATGATTATTTTCATAATGTATCAAATATATATTGTCATATTATTTTTAACACTGATTTAGCAACTCCAGGCGACCCAGCTAGACTTGTTCAAAGGATAAGAGCAAATAATAGATATATGTATGGAAAAAGTGGCAAAAAAAAATATGTTCTTACAGTTTGCGGTTCTGATTGGTTAACTTGGGGAAACCAAGAAGTTGTTGAAGAAATTGAAAAAAATGGTGGTTGTGGAGCAGAAGCAAGCGCTTGTAATAAATATACAGAAATTAGAGATTATTATCCAGAATTGGGCGCCTTTAATGGTTCATATAAATATGAAGTGTTAAAATGTTTAAACAATAAAAATGATTGCGCTAACATACAATGTAAAAATAAAAAAGGCAATACTTGTATTCCGTTTGGTAATGATATAGGAAATTTTACCATAAATGATAAAATATACAGAGAAAATTTATATGATGGTGAAGAAATAGCGGTAGGCGATTGTAAAGATCCAAGACCAGAGGCATTAAAGTATGATGTTAATGCAAATCTTGAAAGTGGTCAATTACCTAGACAACTCTATTATTTCAGAGGACTTAAATCCGCAAATTATGCTTGTGATAGATTTTTATTTTACAGAAAAAATGTTGGTGATGAATTTGATGAAGCTTATAATTGTTGTAAAGAAGCTTCCAAAAATATATGTATTAAACATAATCAAAAAAATATCTTTGCACTTTGTTCACCAAAAGCGAATAACCAAAAATGTAAGATTGATGATATTGAATTATTAATTAAAGAATCAATAGATGAAAGTGATAAAACAGTGTATTATTGCGCTTCAACATATAATCTTTGTCCATACAATTTTAATATTGAAAGTGGTACAGAACAAGCTCATATTTTTGAGAGAAAAATAAAAAATGAAGAAGAGTACAATCAATGTTTGAACTCTTCGCAAGAAGAATATTGCAGATTTACTTTTGAAGATGATTGTATAAAAAGTGAAGAAACCGATGAAAAAACCAAAGAAACAACTTATGAGTTTTATAAAACTTGTTATGGTAAAATTAAAAACTTTTCTCAGTACCGCAGACATTGTACAATTATAGAAGATGAAAAATATAATGAACTTGTTCTTACAAACTCTTATTCTCCATTTTTGGATAAAGCTTGTATGAACTTTGTTGGAAGTTCTCATAATACTTATGGATATGCATCTTATAGTGGATATGACAGATTGCCTTTCTTATATAAATTTTCTCTTTCAGCTCCTGCTGTTGAATGTTTTACAGAAACTATGAAAAACTTTCTATTTAATAGAGCTGGACACACTAAGTGTGAAAATGCAGAATTGATGCCAGATGAAAATGAAGAATGTTCAGATGGTAAGTATAAATATAAAATTGGTCAAGTTATAACTGAATATGATGATTCTGACCATGAAAGACCTTTAAATAAATTAATAAAATTTATTCATAATTCCGTTATGGTTGCAGCTTCATTAATGATTACTTTATATGGATACAATGTCTTATTTAAAGGAGGAAAACTTGGCGGTAGAGGTGATTTTATTATTATGATGCTTAAAATTGCAGTTGTTGTGACATTAATTAATAGTACGTTTTGGTACGATATGTTATTCAATTTTACATATAGTTTATCAGAAACGTTTTCTAATGCTGTATCTAAAATTGGCTTTGAAACTACCGTTGATCAAAATGGTAATTTTATTAAAGATGATGGTTGCTTCTTCGGAAATATTAATGATATTATACCATCAAGCGCAACTTCAGAGGTTCAAGAAGCGGCTCAAAAATATAATGATAATAGATATGACAAATATCCAGCTGGAAGAAAATATATTGCATTCTTTGATACTCTTGATTGTAAAATGGCAAAATATTTTGGGTATAGAGATGTCAAAACAGGTAGTGGAAATCTTGGATCTTTTTTTGGTTTAATAGGTTCAGCATTAATATGGCCGTTCAGTATAATAATATATATTGCTATATCTTCAATATTAATTGCTTTACTTTTATTTAATTTTATTATAAAAGTTGTTTACTTTTTTGCTGGCGCCACAATAGCTATGACTATGTTGCTATTTTTAGCTCCTTTAATAATACCAACAATATTGTTTGATAAAACGAAAAAAATATTTGATAAATGGCTAAAAAATTTACTGGGTTTTGCATTGCAACCTATGATATTAGTAGCTTATATATCTATTTCAATTATGATTATAGATAACTTTACGCTAGGAGACGGTATTTTTACTGGAAATGCACCGTATAAAGATTTGGTATGTGGATATGTTTGCAAAGACAAAAAAACCGGTAGTATTAAAGCTTATACAAATAATAAGTATGGTGTAAAAGAAACAATTGAAGATGCAGAAAAAGAAACAGACCTGCTTAAAAAAGCACAAAAATTAAATAAAATATTTGTTAATGTTAGCAAAGATGGATGTACCTTGGGAGAAAATGATGAAATTACAAAAATAAAAAGAAACAGTATACTATGTTTTATAAATAATGTTACAACAGAAAGAGGATGGTTTTTTGGTATTCCAAAAATAGTTGATATATTCGCCAATGACATTACAACATTCTTAAGATTAGCATTTTTGCTATTTATTTTAAATAATTTATTAAATACAATTCCCGGAATAGCTTCTGTTTTAACTGGTGGTTCTGGTGTACCTGGTTCTTCTGTAAGTGCGGATCCATTTACGATTGCTGGTAAGATAGGTAGTTTTGTAAAGGGTGTTAAACGATTAGCTGCAAAAGCTGTATTTAAATTATTTGGCGACATTGGTAAAGGAGTTGGTGATTTACATAAAAAACATCAAGCCAAAAAAAATAGACAGACCAAGAATAAATAAAATTATGTACAAAATTTATTGAAAAATAATATTTTTTGTGGTATTTTTTTATAAAATGTATGGAGTACAAAATGGATAAAAATAAAAAGAAGTTTTTCTTAAAATATATAGCAAATTTATTTTTAATTGCTATGTGTGCATTTTTTCTCAATACTAATGTAATTTTTGCAGAAGGTTCAGAAGGGACAGGAGAAGGAACAAGCGAAAATACAACAAAATTAAATCTAACATCAGAAGAAAAATATACAAACACCAGATACGTAAAAAAATGTACAGATTTATATAGAAAAAAGAATGATGCAAACTTGACTTTGGATAATGATTTGGATTATATAGGAAAATGCCAAAGCAATAATTATAGCGAACCATCTTTAAAGGCAACAGGAGAATCAAATAGTTTTATTAATGTTAGTTATAGTTCGTTAGATACCTTACAAAAAGACGAAGATGGTAATATACCATTATACTGCAAAGATGTTCTACCAGATAAAAATGACGTAGGAGGACAAGGAAATTTAACCGCTTCCAACAATATAGGAGATTATATTAATAATATTAAATTATGTGGTGATGGATGGAATAACTTTGTATATGAATCAAACTTAATACAAAATTATAAAAATACAAAACATTGGTATCCTATTTATGGAGCTTATTCAAATTCTTATGAATATATATTAAATAAAGTATTATCTGGTGAATATACTTGCGAAGATACATATAATGCTAGTTGTTTATCTGGTAGTAAGCTTAATACAAGTGATTGTGATGATTTTAGAAAAAAGTGTTTTCCTTCACTGTTATTAGGTGATGAATATTGCGAAAAACAAAATGCCGATTCAACAGAATGTGATAATATTAAAAAAAATACACAAAATATTAAAAATAAATTTTATAGAGAACACTCTTATGGTGGAATGGAATTTGAAATTCCAATTGTTGCTAATGAAATTGACAAGAATTATGATAGCATAGAATCAGTATACAATAAAGGTGATGGCTGTTTTGATCCTAGAATACCAAGCAATAAAGGATATTATGGTACAGAACAAAGATACTATTTTAGAGGAAAATTAAAAGCTAATTACGCTTGTGATAGATTTATTTATAAAGGCAATAAAACTTGCGTTGATAAAAATGGAAACACAATTTCAGATCCACAAAAATGTAAAAAATTATTTCATTTAGCAAAACAGTGTTGTGAGCGCAGAAGAAATGGAGGTGTATGCATTTATTATACAACACCAGCGGATTTAAACTATAAAAATAGTAGACGTGAAAGATTTAGTCGTCATGACCTTGAAAAGACAAAAAGTATCGCTTTTTGTTCTAATTATAATAAAACTAATAGCAATAAATGTACAATATATGCTGGTAATAATCGTATAGATTTAACATCATATTACGGAAAATTAGATGATAACTCTTCTTATAAAAAAGATAAAAATGGAGAAATAATAAATAATGAAGATAAAATTTGTGTAAAAACAACAAATCTTGCTCCATATAATTTTAACTTACTGAGAGGAACAGAAATAAAGGATCTTTATTGTGATGGAGATTATGATAATTGTAAAAGTCCAAATGAATATAAACCAAACGCACTTAATTCTGCGTATGATTGGTATAAAGATTATGGAGACGATAAGAATAAAATATGGAGCAATAATTCACAATATAAAAAAGCAACTCCTGCTTATGGTATGACAAAAAATTTCTGTACGTATAATGTACATTGTACGGAAAATAGTACTGAACCAGTTAGTTATGCAGGTCTATCCGCCAATAGTTTTATAAATAATAGATTCTCTCCTCCTGTATGTTTTGATTTTTCTAGAACGTCTTCACAATATACTACCGAAAAAAATAAAAGCTTTACAACACCAATAGCCGAATGCATGTATGAGACTATAAATAATATGTTTTTAAATAAGGCTGGTATGAGTAGTTGTAAAGATCCGGATGAATCTGTTAATAGTGAAGGACTATGTGGAACGGATACTTTTAATATACCAGAAAATATTAGGCATGAGAAATATAATGCAGAATATAAAGGAATTTACAACGCCTATCATTATATAATTGGGGAAGAACTTCCAAATAAATATAATATATTTCGTAAAATTCAGGCAGGAGTACAAAATATAATTAAAACCGCTATGGTAATAGCAATAGCCATCATTTCTTTTAAATTTTTAATAAAGGGTGAATTAGATATTTTTGATGTTAAACATGGAAAGGCATTAGTGGTTGGTATGCTAAAATTTGTAATAGTAATATATTTTTCTATTGGTAATGCTTGGCAAGCTTATTTTTATAAATGGTTGGATACAGCAATGAAGTACTCATATCAAAAGGCTTTTAGCTTATCAATGTTGGATGCGGAGGGAAAAACACAACATAAAGATGTATATTGCAATGTTAGAAAAGAGCTTCATAATACCGATCTTGTTTATAATTTTACATGTAATAAGGTAACAGAAACCACAAAAAAAATTTTATTAGCAAATAATACCATGCATCGTGAAACAACATCAGAAGCGAAACAAGTTAATATAACAAATAAAGAGCTTGGAACAATATCACCAAAAGAAAAACAAAAATTTACTATTAGTAAAACTTCCAGTCCAGATGGGATGACTGAAATTAAAATATATTATACCGGATGTATAAATAAAGGTAGGGATCAAAGTAAGGAAAAGAAAATAATAACAAAAGGCAAAGAAAAAGAAAATCAACTAATAACAGATAAATATGCTAAAACTCTCGTACTAAACGAGAAATATCAACCAAATGTAGTAAAAAAATCTCTTACAACAACCAATATTATAAAAAATAATAAAGAACAATATGAAGTTGAATATGTATATTACACTAATTGTAAAAATATCACTACATCAAATTATGATTATGGTCGTACTTATGATGGTTGTTATTTCGGAGATGCTAAATATCCAGAAGGTAAAGAATACTTATCTATATTTGATAGTCTAGATTGCAAATTATCCAATTATTTACATACAAGTGCTCAACTTACTGGAATTCATATAGTTCTTATACTTGTAGTACTTTTTGTATCTGCACCTGTGGGAATATTTATTCTTCTTCTTGGATTTACATTATTCTTCTTGCTGTTTGCAATAGTATTTAAAATATTTTATTTTTTCATAGTTAACATTTTAGCTATAAATGTATTAGTCTTTGTAAGTCCAATTATATTCCCAGCTTTATTATTTGATAAATACAAAGGTATATTTGATGAGTGGTTAAAATCTATAATGGGTTTTTGTTTACAACTAGTTGTAATATTAATTTTTGCTGGATTTTTTATAGGAACAATTGATAGAGTTGGACTTGGCGGAGCTGAATATATAAACCATAATCCAGAAACAGGAAGAAATCCAGAATTACATTGCCCAACGGATGCCGGTACAAGCATTTTGTGTTTGTTTGCCCCAACAATGTTAAGTCATTCAGAAACAGATAATCTTTCCCAAACAATTGGAAAGGATATCTTGGGAGTTCTAGGATTTGGTAATCTATATTATTTAACAGAAAATATAGGAAATAATGGTTTTGCCAACTTTTTCCTTTCGATACTTAGTTTTGTAATAGTGTTAGCTGTTTTCTATAATTTCCTAAGTAAAATACCAGATATAGCTGAAAAAATAGCTGATAGCCCATCAACTCTTAGCTCAAAGGTTGGCGTATTTAATTCTATGTTCACAGCCTATAAAGGAATGAATGCTACCAACAATATAATTCAGGGTGGCAGAATGATGTCAAATGCCTTAGTAAAGAAAACTGGAAGAGATGCATTACGGTTAGGAAAAGGTATAGCAAATGTAGGAAGAGGAATCAAAGATGATTTTACTCGTGTTGACAATGGACGAGATGGAACAAAATTTAAAATTGGTGAGAATTGGGGACGCAGATGGAATACTTGGAAGGCTACTGAAGGACTTAGAACAATTGCTGAAAATAATAGAGATAAAGAAATGGGCATAAATGAACATAAATATGCAAAATTATGGGGAAGAAGAACAAGATTCCGACACGATATAAAAAATGATGATAAATAATTTTATATGAATATTGTAGATATTATAAAAAAATATAATCTTATTACAAAGAAAAAATTTGGACAAAATTTTTTGACTGATGAAATTATATTGGACAAAATAGTTAATGTAGCCGGCGATATTAAAAATAAAAATATATTAGAAATAGGTTCTGGTCCTGGTGGCCTTACCTATTCAATTCTAAAAAAAGAGCCCAAAAAATTAATCTCGGTTGAAATAGACAATAATTTATTTAATATTTTACAGAAAGAGTTTGCGAAATATAATAATTTTAAAGTAATAAATGTAGACGCTCTAAAAATAAATGAAAATGATTATTTTCAAAATAATATAAATATTATTGCGAATTTACCATATAATATTGGAACCAGTTTATTAATAAAATGGATGAAAAATATTAAAATATTTGAGAGTTTTACTTTGTTATTACAAAAGGAGGTTGTTGATAGAATAATTGCTTCCCCTTGTACAAAGTCATACGGAAGATTATCAATTATAGTTCAGGCTTTGTGTGATGTAAAAAAAGCTTTTGATGTAAAACCAACCTCATTTATTCCGCCACCAAAAGTTATGTCATCGGTTGTTTATATTAAACCAAAATTAAACCAAAATATAAATATTGAGAAATTATCAAATATTACCTTAGTTTTGTTTAACCAAAGAAGAAAAAAGATTAAAGGCGCTATTGATTTATTGCTAAAAAATAACACAATATCAGCAGAATCTATTGAAAAATTAGATTTAAATAAGAGAGCTGAGGAATTGAATCTTGAAGATTACATCCGATTAACAAAATAAATATTATTTATAATGTTTTAAAATTATTTATTCACTACAACAAAAATAAGCGCTCACAATTTTGCGAACGCTTAAAACAAAATATATGTAATATAATTATTTAATATATTTTCTAGCTTCTTCTAATTCGGCAGGTGTGTTAACATCCGCAGGAGCATCTACAACTAATTTCATTTCTTCTCTTGTAATAATCCTTGCTCTAATTACCATACCATCTTCTAATGCTCTTAATTGTTCAAGTTTTTCTCTTGCTTCAAGAACACCAACAGGTAGTGATACCATTCTTCTCAATGATTCAGCAGAATAAACATAAATACCGATGTGATGATATAAGTCTTGATTTTTAGTTTCATCTGGATCTCTTGTGAAAGGACAATTTGGAGCTCTTGTAAAATATAAAGCTCTACCTTCCTTTTCACCTTCTCTCAAACCCATAACAATTTTTACATTTGTTGGATTATCAGATTCTTCTTTGGTTTTGAAAATCATACCACAAGTACCTATATCACAAAGACCTTTATCAACCATGTCTATAAGCGGTAAATTAACTCTTGGATCAACGTTCAAGCCATCACCTTGGAAATTTACAACTATATCATATTTCTTGCCAGTTGGATCAATTTGTTTTAATGCACTAGCAATTCTATCGGTCCCTGATGGCAAAGTTGGATCCGTTAAAATAGCTGGTACACCGTATTCTTTACATGCATCAACTATAACTTGATCACCTGCTGCAACATAAATATCACCAGTAATATATTTTTTAACATTCTCGCAAACTCTTTGTAAAACCGTTTTACCATTAACGTCAAGTAATGGCTTATTTGGCAATCTTGATGCCTTCATTCTAACAGGTATCATTGTAATTACATTTGACATTGTTTTTTCTCCTTTACTGTCATTTTATTATTAATAGCCTCCAAAAATTTTTTATATAATTGCGTTTTATGCGAATTATCATAATTTTCAAAAATTATTCTATACTGTTCTAATTTTGTGTTAATAAAATCCTCCAAACATTTAGAAAAAATTATTTTTTATAGATCGGTAATTTTTTCTCCATCTCTGCACACATTTTTGTATAAGATGTTTTAAGTTCATTTAATCTATCAACTACGTCTTCACAATCTTTTTCGGTTCTCATGGAAGTTGTTGATGAAGAATATTTGTTAAATTTTATACTCGGTATTGTAACGCCAACAACTTTTATATTATCAAAACAAAAAGGCGCCATATAAACAAAATCCTCATACTTACCCGTATTTTTAACTATTGGTAATTCCTTAAATATTTTACCTTTATAGACTCTAGTCCAACCCAAACTAGTTAAAGTTGATAAATCTTTTGATGGTTCAAAAAAATGTGGTTCTGAATATTTTTGCGCAATAGCACTAGTTTCTTCTCTTGTCTTTTTTAATCCAGCATCCTCTGTCTTTCCATCAAAAAAACCATATTTAAAATTTAATACAGCAACATCAGCTTTATGTTTAGTCATACTGTGAATAATCCTAGAAATAACCTCGTTATCAGTATACTCATCATCCGAATCCAACAGAAAGATGTAATCATCATCGCTAGCATGTCCTTTAACATATTGTAATAACTCATTTCTAGCTTTTGCAACGCCAATATGTCCCTTTCCACCAATTAAAGTAATTTGTTTCTTTTGCTCTTTATTTAACCCTTCTAAAATTCCTATAAGTTCTTTCTCACAACTTATCTCGTTATCAACATAAATAACTAATTTTTTATTTTGATAATCTTGTTCTAGAAAACTAGTGAGTGATTTTTCAAATAAACCACTCCTAGTCCTATAATACGGCATCAAAACAAATGCTTTTGCTTCCACGATTTACAATACAGATTAATTCATTGTGGTATTATTTAACAACCAATCCTTAAATTGGTAAATATTGTCAACTTCTGGAACATCCTTTAAATCTGCTGGTGAATCTGTTGTAAATTCACTTCTAAATCTTACTGGATGAACACCTGCTTTGATAGCTGAATAAATATTATAAATTCTATCATCAACTAAAACTGTTTCTTCTGGCTTTGCACCAAGTTTTTTAAGAACAGCTAACATTTTAGCCTCTTTTGTACTTCCTTGTTCCATACCAGCTTTATCATGTTCTACAACTTCAACTTTCAAGAAATCAGTTAAATCACCTAAAACTCTTTTTAATAATTTTTTCTTTTTTTCCATATTAAAACCAGCTGACATAGTCATTTGCAAATAACCCATATCATTCAATTCTTTTAAAATTTTTGCAGTTCCAGGATATAATGGTCTATCAAAATAATAATCTTCACTTGCACAAAATTCTTTATCTAATTCTGTTCCCAAGGTTGGGTGTGTCTTTAATTCCATTGCACCAAATTTAACAGTATCAATTGGTAAAGCTTTTGGCAAATCCTTATATTCGTAATCTTTAAAATATTCCTTAAACTTTGGATGATTTTTAATAAAACAGTAATAAGCGTGATTTAAACTAGCTAAAACACCATCAACATCCCAAAAGATGTTTTTTATAACAAGTTTTTTTTCTGACATTTTTTAAACTAAATATTAACCACTGTTATGATACAATTTTTTTTTATAAAGTCAAGCTATTTTAATTGTATTTAAAAATAAATATTATAATATATATTTAATTAATTAAATTATATGATATGTTGGCCATTTTAATAATTTTAAGTATTTTATGTTTATTTTTGAGTTTTGGTCTATACAGGCAATTAAAGATATCAAATCAAAATCCAGAGTTGTCAGAAGCTTATAAAAATAAAGACGCTGAACTACAAAAATGGTTAATGAGTTTTGCCAAATTACAAGGAGAATATGAATCTTTAAGCAAAACAGTTCAGGAAAGAGATATTAAAATTGCAGATTTAGAAAAAGTTATTCAAAACGACAATCAAGCTATAATAAATTTAAAAAGTCAAAATAGTTTTTTAAGTGGAGAAAATGAAAAGTTAAAAGAGGAAAACATAATAAAGAAGAATTTAGAAGAAAAGCTAAAAGAAGTTGAATTAGAAAACAAAAAAAATTTTGTAGAACTTGAAGAAAAGAAAAAAAATATTGAAAATTTAATGCAATTACAAGAACAAATAAAAAATCAATTTAAAGTAATTTCTTCCGAAATTATAAAAGAACAAAAAGAAACTTTCAGCAAACAACAGAATGAAAGTCTTGGTAATTTACTTATACCTTTAAATAAAGATATAAAGGAATTTAAAGAAAAAATACAGCAAGCACAAGAGGGAAATAAGGAAAATACAGCAAAAATAGAACAACATATAAAAGACTTAATGGATACAACTAAAGATATTGGAAATAAAGCCGACAATTTAGCTACTGCTTTAAAGGGTGATAAAAAAGCACAAGGTAATTGGGGTGAACTTCAATTACAAAATTTACTTGAAATGTCAGGCTTGGAGGAAAACATAAGTTTTTTTAAACAATATAATGTTAAAAATTCCGATGGTAAAGACTTTTTCTTAGATTTTTTAATAAAATTACCAGAAGACAGGGTTTTAATTGTTGACTCAAAAGTATCAATGACAAACTATGAAAATTATATTAATTCAAACAATCAAACAGAAAAAGATAAATTTTTAAAAGCTTACTGTGATGATATTAAAAATCACATCAAAGAGCTTGGAACAAAAGAATATCAAAACGTTTATAAAGAATACAATAAAAATTATTCAAAAGATACACCAGACTTTGTATTTATGTTTGTTGCGGTTGAAGGGGCTTATATTGATATAATAAAATATGATAAAACAATATTTGAAATTGCATCAAAAAATAAAGTTGCAATTGTTACAACATCGTCATTTATGCCAGTTCTAAGAATGGTAAATCATTTATGGAACATCGAAAATCAGAATAAAAATATTACAGAAATAGTTGAATTATCTAAAAAAATGTATACCAAAGTTGAAAAATTCTCAAAAGAAATGAAAATTATTGGCGATAGTATAGATAAGGCTAAAAATGCCTATGATTCCGCAAAAGCTTATATTAGCACAGGAAATGCAAATATTTTATCAACATCTAAAAAAATTATAAATATTGCAGAAAAAGGAAAAGCAAAGGGAGAATTAGCGATAGAATTTGAGGAGGATTAAATTTTACAAAATATAAATATACAATTTTAACTTGAAAATAAGAAACTTTGTTGTATTTAATATTTAGTTATAACAAATTTTAGCAATATGAAGCCTAAAATTATATCTATCTTTGCTTGTCTATTTACTTATATTTTAATATTTAGCAATGCGTTTGCTGAAAATATTGATGCAAGCGAATATACTTATGTGAATTTTAATGATTTTCTTACAAGTTATAATTCTAATGTGGTAAATTTAATTACGAGTAAATACGATGATAAAATTATAGATATAACTGGCAATAGTACAGCTACTTATTTAAATCCAGCAGAGAAATATATTTCTTTTGTAGAATTCAGAAGTATCAAAAAAAATGTGGATACTTTTAATAAAATATTTCTATTAAAATGGTTTAAATTGGTCAATAGCGATACAACTTATTTGGATGAAAATACGGCACAAGGTATATTAGCTGATGGTAATTTTGATGCTTTATATACTTCTTATCTATTTTCTTCAAAGGGTAGAACGTATTATGTAATAACCCAAAAAGCTCTTGGGGATATAATGGAAAACGATGTAAAAAATGGCGAAACTATCAAAATATATTTTTGGAATTTAGGTCAATATCAAAATAATACACCAGTTCTTATTATAGTCGGATATGAAAAAGTATCAAAAATTCAAAAAGGTATAGAAGAAGAAATATTTTTTAGAGAATATTTGCCTAATCTAAAGAGTGATATACTAAATAGAAAATATGATAAAGCAAAAGGAAATATAGAAATGTTGCTAAAACAATATCCGAATAATTTAGATTTGAAGTTAAGCTTATGCTTAGTATTTAAAGAAACGAACTTCTTTGCAAAGTCAATTTCCTGCTATGGAGATATAATTAAACAAGATTCAAATAATTATGATGCTTATTATGGAATTGCGTCAGCATACTATAATGATTCAAGTTCTTCTTTAAAATCAAAAGCTCAATTAATAATAAATAATACAAATAAAGCATTGGAGTTAATTGAAGATTTATCCAATAATACCACTGGAAGTTTAGCATTAATTAAATATAAAAGCTATTTTTTAAGAGCTATGGCAAAAATAGCATTAAATGATAAAAGTGCGATTAATGATTTAGAAAAAATAAATAAAGAACAACCTGTAATAGTTAGCGATGAAAGTTTAAGATTATACAGAAAACAATTAGGCATTAAGTAAGTGTACTTCCGTTTTTAATATGTAAAAGTAATATATTGAAAAAATATTACTTTTACTATGTCATTTTTAGAAATAAGATTTCCAGAATCAATATCATTTAATTCTTCCACAATATTAGAATTTAATACAACAATAGTTCAATCAAAAAATGGTTGTGAACAAAGAAATATTAATTGGAATACAAATAAAATGAAATTTAATATAATTAATGGAATAAAAACTAAAAAAGAATTAGGGGAACTAATAAACTTTTTTAAAAATGTTAAAGGGTGCGCATATGGTTTTAGATTTAAAGATTGGAGTGATTATGAAGGAAAAAAGGAATATGTTGGACTTGGAGACGGTACTACTAAAAAATTTCAGTTAATAAAAACATATAAAATAAATGATAATATTTTATGTTATAGAAAAATAACAAAACCAGTCATTTCTACAATAAAAATTTTTATAGATAATGTAGAGACAAATAATTTTGATATTGATTTAACTACTGGAATAATTACTTTCAATTCTGCACCAAAAAATAATTCTAAAATTCAAGCAGATTTTGAATTTGATGTTCCAGTTAGATTTAATAATGACGTAATGGAAATAACAATGAATTCAATTAACAGTGGAAATGTAAAAGAACTAGAATTAATTGAAATATAAATTCTTATTTATAACAACTAAATTATTATTATTTTTGTTTTTTATAAATAGCTCTTTTTTTACTTGAATTAATGTATCCAAAAGCGTATGTAAACTATGTTTATTGGTTGCTAGATTCATTATTAAAACTAAATCAACACCACTATTAAAAGATTTTAATATTCTTTCCTGTAATGTTCCATGTCCATCAAGCGCCTTCATATGTAAAGCATCAGTAATTAAAATACCTTTAAATTTTAATTCGTTTCTAATAAAATCTATAACTTTTTTGGAAAATGGAGCTGGATTTTCTGGATCTATTGATGCATAAATGGCATGTGATAGCATTCCATATTTTACTCTTTCCAAATTGTAAAAAGGTATTAAATCATATTTTTTTAATTCATCAACAGAAGCATTTATTATGCATTTTTTATCATGCGTATCAACGGTACATCTTCCAATTCCAATAAAATGCTTTGCGCATACCTCAATATCATTGTCTTTGTGTGCTCTAATAAATTCATTTGATAAAATTTTTACATTTTGCGGATTAAAATCAAAAATTCTAGAACCTAAAACATTATTATCTTTTCCCTGCGTATCTAAAACTGGTGCTAAATTTACATCTATACCTAACTTTTTTAAATCTTTTGCTATCACACTGGCATTTTTATATACTTTTTCTTTTGATTTTTCTAAATCATTTGTATTCTCTAAACTTGATGAAAATGCCGTTTTATAGCGTTTTTTAACATATAAATAATTGGTTCTTATTACATTTCCACCCTCTTGATCTATAAAATATACAGGTTTTCTTTTTAAAATTGTTTCTATTTCTTTTTGGAAATATTTAAATTGTTCTTCTGTTCTTAAATTCTCTTTTATCAATAATATCCCATATGGATTAACTTTTTGTAATAAGATTTTCTCATAATCATTTATATAATAACTATTCAAAGTAATTATACCTGGAAAAATATAATTTTCAAAATCATTATTATCACTATCATGAATAAATGTTAAATCGTTACCTTCTTCCTCTATTTGTAATTTTTCAATCATTTTATTTATTTTACTTGGAGCTTGATATTCTAAATAATAATTTGCCCCAACAAAAGCTAAAAAAATACAAAATAGCACACATAAAAAAGAAATAATTAATTTTTTTATTTCTTGTTTAAATTTATTCATTTAATTATTTATCTTATTTATATATAATAACATCTGATATATAGTATAATTTATTTTTATAAAATCAATAAATTTTACATTGAAAATTATTTTTTGTATGATATATTTCTATTATTAATAAAATATGTAATTATTTAATATAATATGTCTTTAACTTGTGGTATAGTAGGTTTACCAAATGTTGGAAAATCAACATTATTTAATGCTTTAACTCAAACAGCAAAAGCAGATGCACAAAATTATCCATTTTGCACAATAGAACCAAATGTTGGTAGGGTTTGTGTAAATGATGAAAGGTTAGAAAAATTAGCGAAAATTGCAAAATCAAAACAAATAGTTCCTACACAAATAGAATTTTGTGATATAGCCGGACTTGTTAGGGGTGCAAGCAAAGGTGAAGGTTTAGGAAATCAATTTTTATCACACATTAGGGAGGTTGATTGTATAGTTAATGTTGTTAGATGTTTTGAAGATCCAAATATTACTCACGTTGAAAATACGATTGATCCAGTTAGAGATTTAGAATTAATTGAAACAGAATTAATTTTAGCAGATTTAGAAAGCCTTGAAAAAAGGTTGCCAAATCTTGAAAAAAAGGCAAAAAGTGGAGATAAAGAATTAAAAGAACAAGTTGAATTAATTAAAAAAGTTCTTCCGCTTTTACAAGATGGAAAACCAGCTAGAGAATACAAACCAACAAAAGATGAAGAAAAGCAGTATAAAATGTTGCAGTTGTTAACTTCAAAGCCAGAATTTTTTGTATGCAATGTTAGTGAAGAAGATATTTTAACTGGAAATAAATATACAAAAGCCGTCGAAGATTATGTGAAACAAAAAGGCGGTGTTTCCACAATTATTTCAGCTAAAGTTGAGTCAGAAATTGCTATACTTGAAAGCAAAGAAGAAAAACAAGAATTTTTAGAAGCTCTTGGTCTAAAAGAAACAGGACTTGACAAAATAATAAAAATAGCCTACAACTTTTTAGGATTATTAACTTTCTTTACCGCTGGAGAAATGGAAACAAAAGCTTGGACTGTAAAAAAAGGAAGTTGCGCACCTCAATGTGCTGGTGTAATTCATACAGACTTTGAAAGAGGCTTTATTAGAGCTGAAACCATCGCATATGATGATTATATAAAATATAACGGTGAAGATGGTTGTAAAAATGCTGGAAAATTAAGGATTGAAGGAAAAGATTACGTAGCTCAAGATGGTGATATTTTTCATTTTAGATTTAATGTTTAATAAAAGGAATAAATTATGAAAGAAATAATAGATTTTTTATTAAATACATTTAGTACTTTTATAAGATTGTTTTTTGAAAAACTTCATGAACTTATAGCATTTCTGATGAGTGCTGGTGGTGGAAAATAATATATTAAAAATATCCTTGAAAATAATAATATAATAATTACCATATTATACTATGTAAGATATTAATGCCCCGATGGCGGAATTGGTAGACGCACTAGTTTCAGGTACTAGAATCGCAAGATTTTGGAGGTTCAAGTCCTCTTCGGGGTACCATTTAGGAAGAAATATGCAATTTATTGATGAAGCACACATATATGTAAAAGCTGGAAAAGGTGGAAATGGAGCTATAAGTTTTAGACACGAAAAATACATACCAAAAGGTGGACCAGATGGTGGTGATGGTGGCAATGGTGGTAATATTATTATGAAATGTGTTTCAAACCTAAATACTTTATTGGATTTTAGATATACAAGAGAATTTATCGCGGAAAATGGAGAAAATGGACACGGAGCAAATAGTCATGGTAAAAGTGGTAAAGATTTAACTATAAACGTTCCTGTTGGAACCGAAGTTTTTTTTGACGATGAAGAAGAACCAAGAATTGATTTTACAGAAGCTGGTCAAGAATTAATTATAGCAAAGGGTGGCAATGGTGGTTTTGGGAATACATATTTTAAATCATCAGTAAATCAAGCTCCAAGAAGAGCAAATCCGGGTCAAGAAGGTGAAGAATTTGAATTATTTTTAAAATTAAAGATCTTGTCCGATGTTGGACTCATAGGCTTACCTAATGCTGGTAAATCTACATTTCTATCAGTTGTAAGTAAAGCTAAACCAAAAATTGCTGATTACCCTTTTACAACACTTGAACCACAATTAGGTGTTGTTAGCATAGATGATTATGATTTTGTTATAGCTGATTTACCGGGCTTAATAGAAGGCGCAAGTGAAGGTAAAGGTCTTGGTGATAGATTTTTAAAACATTCCGAAAGATGTAGTGTTTTATTACATTTAGTCGATATAAATAGTGAAGATATAATTAAGGAATATAATATTATCAGAAAAGAGCTTAAACAATACAGTAAAACATTATTTGAAAAATATGAAGTTATAGCTTTAACAAAATGCGACTCTATAACAGAAGAAGAAATACAAGAAAAAAAACAAATGTTAAGTAAAATAATTTCTAATAATTCAAAAATATTTGCTATATCAAGCGTTGCCAGAATTGGGTTAAATGATGTTTTAAGAGAATTAAAAAATAAAGTTATAGAAGTAAAAGAATCTAAGAATATATAAAAGAAATCCTATAACTAAATAGAATTTCTTTTATATTATTATATATGTCCAATAACCATTGTTGGAACTGCATTTTTTTAATCTCTTTCTTATATAATTTTAGAGCGTATTAAATTATCAACTTTTAAATCAGTATATTGTCCTTGATTCATAATACTTCTCCTTTTTAATTAATATCTTTACTTTTTAATTGTCCACATGCCGCCATAATATCTTGCCCCCTTGATTTTCTAACTGGGGCTGGAAATCTTGCATCTGTTAAGATTTTTGCGAATTTGTCTATTGTTTTTTGATCCGATGGTTCTTTAAAAATACAGCCTTTCCAAGGATTGAATGGAATTAAATTAAATTTTGCAGGAACTTTGTATTTTCTAACCAAATTAATTAATCTTAAAGCATCATCTTCACTATCGTTTAAATCTTTAATCATTATATATTCAAATGTAATTCTTCTATCGTTTATTTTTTTAGCATAGTCTCTGCAAGCTTCCATTATTTCTTTAATTGTATATTTTTCAGCTATTGGCATTATTTGTTTTCTAATTTCATCAGTTGAAGCATGCAAGGATATTGCAAGGTTTACTTTTAGATCATCACCAAGCTTTTTTATTTGTGGAACAAGTCCGCAGGTTGAAAGTGTAATTCTTCTATTAGAAAAAGCTATTCCGTCCGGATCGTTTATAATTTTTAAAGCTTTTACTATATTGTCATAATTTACAAGTGGTTCACCCATGCCCATTACGACTATATTTGAAATTAATCTACCCTCACCAATTTTGCTATTTAAATTGTTCCACTCACCTAATTCATCCCGCGCAATCAATACTTCACTTACTATCTCTTCAGGTGTCATATTTCTTACAAAACCATGATAACCAGTATTGCAAAATCTGCAATTCATAGCACAACCTATTTGCGAAGAAATACACAAAGTACCTCTATCTTCCGCTGGTATGTAAACCATCTCAACTTTTTCACCATCCCTAAACTCCAAAAGCCATTTTTGTGTTCCATCTTTTGAAATTAAATGTGTATCAATTTTTGGTCTAGCAATGCTAAAATTTTCAGCCAATTTTTTCCTTAAATCCTTTGAAATATTATTCATATCATCAAAGTTTCTTACTCCATGGAAATAAATCCAAGTCCATATTTGTTTGGCTCTATATTTCTCAACTCCTAATTTTTGGAGTTCATCTGAAATCTCTTGTTGTGTTAGTCCAATGAGTGGTTGCATAATAATTTTTATTTTATTCCATAAATGCAGCTTTTTGTCAGATTGCAAAAAGCTTCTATAAATTTTTCAAAATCTCCAACTTTTTCCAAAAAATCTTTCATTTCTTTTGAAAAAAGTTTATTTTTTTCTAAATCTGAATATGAAATTTTATAATTTTTTAATAAAATTTCTTTGAAATCGTGTTTGTTTATATTTTTGTATAAATTTTTTTCCAAAATATTTCTAGTATTTGTATCTATAAGTTTTATAAATGTCATATCTGGTTTATGATACAAACAATTTTCATTATCAATAAATAATTTTAAATATTTTTTTAAATTATTTTCGTCTATTTCTTCTATTTTTGTGAGTTTTGTTGGCGAATTAGTCCAATATGGCAAATATTCTGGCATAATCATAAAATTTGCATATTTAAAATTTTTTCTTCTTATATTTGCAGTTTCACCAAGTAAATTTTCAAAAAAATTATTTGAATTTTGTTTATAGTTTCCAGTTATGAATTTTACACTTATACCAGATATATCTATATCTTTATAAGAAATACAAATATCTACATTCTTGTCATAATATTGCCCGTTTACTTTTTTCTCTTTGTTGTTACCAAATCCTAGTGAATTTATCTTAAACTCTTCTCCTAATTTTTCTGATAATGTTTTAGCAATAAATGAGTGGATTGGAATTATTTTTTTATTGCTTCTCTCTCCATAATCACTTTCTGGATTTAAAAAATTTTGATAACTTTTATCTATTGCCTGTAATAAATTTTCGTTCATATTAAATTTCCATATTTAAAAAATTAGACAAATTTTTAGATGTAAAACTCTTATAGCCCCCACGCATATCTTTACCAACAATCTTGACGTAATCAATAAAATCTTGGCTGCTTAACCTTTCCCGTATATAATCAATATTATTTGAAATAATATATAATCCAGAATAAACCATAATTTCGCTATTCAATTCAAAAAATCTCACGCTATCTTTTATAATATTGTTTATTACTATCTTTTTTTGATGTATGTTTTGGATAGATTGACTTCTACCAAATTGATACCACTCTTTCCAATTTTTATCCAAATCTCTATTTAAAAATAATTCTTTGTTTTTTAAAAAATATTCATAACAAAATGGGAATTTTTTTATCATTTGTTTGCTTGCTATCACTTCATAATTTTTTGAATTTAAATTTTCATAGGGAAAAATAATTCTAGTTTTTATCTCTTCCCCATTGTATCTATTTGCTTTTACTATTGGCTTTGTTATGCTTTTTTCAATTTTTTCGCCATTAAACAAAATATATTTATTATCTATCTCTTCTATTTTATCTGTAATGTACAATTTATCACAAAGCGTTGCAAATCCATTTTGAACTTTAATATTGTTGTCTGCCTTTTTTAAAAAATTTATTTTTTGATTATTTGAAAAATTCCACTCTGTAGTGCTAACATCATTATAATTAATTTTTTTTATAAGTTCAATTTTGTTATTAATAAAATTACAATACTCAAAACTATCATTATTTTTTGACAAAATCATTATTGCACTATATACAGTTGCTGTATTAAAAACTTGGAATTCTTGAAAATTTATCAATTTAT
Source organism: uncultured Rickettsiales bacterium (assembly GCA_934747265.1). Lineage (GTDB taxonomy): Bacteria > Pseudomonadota > Alphaproteobacteria > Rickettsiales > UBA1997 > CALXSC01. The sequence continues at coordinate 34,520 of CAKVGI010000002.1, read as the reverse complement.
TTAATAAATTATTGCCTAAAATATAATTTCTCATAGTTTTTCCAGAGGCATTTTTCATAAAAGAATTGGGAGTAATAAAAGCTATTTTTCCATTGTTTTTTATATCAATTATTGCTTTTTCATAAAAAGCATAATATAGATCCGTAGAACCTTCACAGCAGAAAGAATAATTACTCTTTAAAAAATTTCTAGTTAAAGTATCAAGATTATGAACTCTAACGTACGGAGGATTGCCAACTATAAAATCAAATTTTTCTTTAAAATTATGTTTTAAAGCATCTTTATTTAAAATTTTCCAATTTATATCGCGTATATTATAGTTTTCTGCTACTTTATTCAAATTCTTTATGCACTCTTCAAAAAAATATTTATCTATTTCAATCCCAAGGATGTTGTTTTCTAATCCTTTTTTTATTAAAGCCATATCAATATTATTTTTTAAAGCATTTTCAATGTATCTTTTAACTATGACACATAAAAAAGCTCCATCACCACAACTAGGCTCTAATATTTTTTTATTAAAAATATCTTCAACATAGCCAATCTCATCTAGAATCAACTCAACAATCCATTTTGGAGTAAAAACCTGCCCTAATTCTTTCTTTTTATTATCATAATTAAGTTCTTGAATATTATTATCTAAATAAAAAAATAAATCACAATTTAACATTTTTAAAAAATAATTACCAATTGTATAATATAAAATCTTTTCTTCTTTTCAAGCATTTTTTATTATTCTCTTAATTTTTTCAATAAATAATTATTGCTTTTTGAAAAAAGTTAGTTATCTTTTAAAAGAATAATCGGATAGGAAATATGAAAGTATTAGAAGAAATAGGTAAAAAAACTTTAAAAAATTTTAGAAGTCTTGGGGCTGTAAGTATATTTTTTTATAAAATTATAAAATATTCAATCACTCCAAAATGGCACTTTAATATTATATTTCAACAATTATTCAAAATAGGTTTTTTATCAATACCAGTTATTGGAATGACGGCCGTTTTTACAGGTGGCGCTCTTGCTTTGCAAATTTTTATTGGTTCTTCTAGATGGTCAGCTGTTGATACAGTACCAAGTATTGTTGTTCTTGGTATCACAAGGGAATTGGGACCAGTTCTGACCGCTTTAATGGTTGCTGGCAGGATTAGTTCCGCAATTGCTGCTGAATTAGGCACAATGCGTGTAACTGAACAAATAGATGCCTTAAAAACATTATCAACAAACCCTTTTAGATATTTAATTGCTCCAAGAGTAATAGCTTCAATAATATCGTTGCCAATACTAACATTGATATTTGATATAATAGGCGTATTTGGTGGATACTTGACAAGCGTATATAGTCTTGATTTCAATGGCTCTACTTATATAATCAAAACAATTGATTTTATGAAAATGGAGGATGTATCTTCTGGTTTAATTAAGTCAATATTTTTTGGTTTTATTATAGGATCAATAGGTTGCTATTATGGCTATAATTCAAGTAATGGAGCAGAGGGTGTTGGAAAAGCTACAACAAATGCCGTAGTTCTTGCATCTATCCTAATATTTATATTTAATTACTTGATGACCGAAATATTTTTTGTATAGAAAAATGGGATATTTTAAATATCCCAATTAAAGAAATAATTATTTACTTTTTTGTTCATTAACTTTATTTTCTATAAAGTTTTCCATGTTTGCTGTATGTGTTGTATATGTTCTAGCTGACAATGTAGCTAATAAAAGAGAATTAAACATAAAAACTACAAAAAGAATCATTGTCATTTTTGATATAGGAGTTTCCATAGATCTTTTTGACAACATCTTAGCGTTTGCACCACCGGCGCCAATTCCACTTAAAGAATCTTCATCTGTTTGTTGCAATAAAACAAAAAATATTAACAACACAGACAAAATAATTTGGAATATAAACAAAAAACTTTGCAAAGAATTCATAAAATACCTTTTATAATACATTTTTATTCATACATCTTCTACTATTCTTACATTTTATTTTTTAATTTTCAATACATATTATTATCAGTGTTGGGTATTAATAACTTTTATATAAATGTCTAATTATGGTTTTACAATATAGCTTATCAAATAATAACTATTATATACAAGAAATATTGAAGGAATTATAAAGTAAAGGAGCTAATGTGGGATACTTCTTCTTTGCTCCCTTTGTAAGAGAAAAACCGACACGAACCATCCTTGTAATGAGAGAGCTGATACAGATTCCCCTCTCTCGCCCACAATTTGTAAAGGGGGAGCTGACGTAGTCAATATTCCCTATTTTTACCACCCTTTGTAAGAAGAAAGCTGATGAGGTCAACACCTCCTCTCTCTCCGCCCCCTTTGTAATGGGAGAGTTAGTCGTAGACTGACAGGGGGGTTGAGAACATTTATTTTGTTTTATTTTTTAATAAAACAAATGGATAATTAAAAATTGAAAAATGAAAAATGAAAAATGAAAAATGAAAATAAATATAAAGTTAAGGATTTGAATTTAAGAATTAAGAATTATAATAATAATTAAGAATAGAGTAATATATCTATTTAATAAATAAAATAATAATTAATAATTTAAATACTACTACATATTATTAAATGCTATAATCACAAATTATAAATATATTATAATATTATATAAATAATATAAACTATTATATATAAAAAAATATATAACCAATTAATAATTTTATAAGAATTATAAATTAATATATTATAACATATTAATTTATAAATAATATATTAATATAAAAAACAAAGTGTAAAATAATCAAAGTATTTAAACCCCCCTTGCCCCCCTTATCAGGTGGGAATGAGGGGGCTCTTATCAGTGTGGAACGATGTGGTCTTATCAGTGTGGAACAATGTGGTCTTGTGGATTGTGGAACCCTTATCATAGGGAGTGAAGTTTATTAAAAGAAAAATTAAATAATATATAAAAAGCTAACAATACCAAAATTTTCATATAACATAATCCACTTGAAAAATAAATATTATAATTTACAATTATATTATGTATATTAATCATTTTTTAGTATTTTATAATGATAATAATGAAAATGAACAATAATAAAGCTTTTTCACTTATAGAATTATCTATTGTTCTTATAATAATTGGATTATTAGTAGCTGGTATTACTGGTGGACAGAGTTTGATTGAAAGCGCAAAAATCAGAGGTTTAATAACTGAATTTAGAAATTACAAGCAGGCAGTTAATGCGTTTTATGTACTTAAATATAGGATGCCAGGAGATACAAATGATGACGGATTTTTTGGAGAATATTCTGGTGATGACTATTACAACTTTTTTAAAAACAATTATAATAAAAATGAATATTCTTATGCCAATACATATTCTGGTCCTATAATAGAATTATATCTAAATAAAATAATTGATTTTAAACCACAAACGACTATTAATTGTTCAAATTGGCAATGTAGCGCAAATGATAAAAGCATTCCACAATCAAAAAATTATAAAGATGGATATTTTTATTATATGGCTCTTCCTTTAAAGGGATATAATAGATATGATGATTTTTTAAATTTAGAAGCAAATAAAAATATGGTTTTCTTAAACGGAGACAAAAATAAAAAAGGTACACTTGATTTTGCTCAAAAATTAGATAATAAAATTGATGATAATAATCCATTGGGTGGTAATATGAGGATACAATGCTTTAAGAAAAATACGGTTCTTCAAAATAAACTTAATAATTATGATTTGATTGAAGATAAAAAAAACGTTAATTGCTTTCAGTTTGGATACAAGATAGACTTTTAGTAATATCTTTATATGATAAATAATATTTTATGATATATATAATGTGGTACCTCCGGTCAGACTCGAACTGACATGTCTCGCGACAATAGATTTTGAGTCTATCGTGTCTACCATTCCACCACGGAGGCAAGAATATTGGGGTACGAGATGGGATTCGAACCCACGACCAACGGAGTCACAGGCCGCTACTCTAACCAGCTGAGCTACTCATACCATCAATATAAGTACAATGATAATATATATTTTTTATTTAGTCAAGATTATTTTTAAAAAAGACAAAAATATTAATATACATACTTTTAACAATTATGGTTTAAAAATCAAATAGTAAATCAAATATATTTTTTGTTTATTTACTTTTGCTGATTTATAATCCGTATATTCGGACACAATATTACCGCTCCTTGATAATCCATCATCAAATTTTTTATCTATATATTCAACAAATAAAGGATTAAGATATACTCTTTTTCTATCATTATTCATTAACAATAAGTAAATAGCATCACTTACTATAACTTGCTTTTTAAAAGAATTATCATGCACACCAGTTTCAAACAAATAGCCAAAATAGTCTACATATTTTGATTTTGGAGCCGCACCAATTGCAACGGCACCAGAACAATAATCTCCGTGATTTTTATTTGTACTTATCGGTTGAAAATCTATAATCTTATTCAAAAACAAATCAACCCAAGGTCCACTGCAACAATCTGGAATACCATATATATTATCATTTGTATTATATGGAGATGAAAAACTTTTTTTATCATATGTATCACATCCATGATATCCAATCTTATTGTTTCTATCTATATCGCCCGGCAAATATTCTTTAACTGCATAAAAAGTTAAGACAGCTTGTTTATAATTATTCATCTCATTTGCAAATCCTTTAATTTTTGCTGTTTCAACTAAATGTATTCCTTGAAAAATTCCAGCGGTTATCATTCCAATTATGATCAAGACTATTGATAGTTCAATAAGAGAAAATGCTTTGCTATTTTTCATATATTAAAAAATGTTAATACATTACATAATTGTAGAAATAATATTTTATTTTTCAAATAATTTATATGATATAAACCGACATTATGGCAATATGTAGTATTGTTAACTTTTAATATCAGTGTTTTTCCGCTACGTCAATTTAATATTATCCTTCACCCCCTGATAAGGGGAGATTTCAATTTCATCTGATAAGGGAGTGCCTACCTCATCCCCCCTCTGATAAGGTAGTGCCTGCTCCACCCCCCTGATAAAAGTCCTCCCACCCCCCTGATAAAAGTTCTCCCATTCCCACCTGCTAAGTTCCCCTCTCGTCCCACCCTGATAAGTTCCCCTTCCATCCCACCCTGATAAGGGGGGTAAGGGGGGTTTAAATACTTTGATTATATTAAACTCTATTTTATATTAATATATTATTTTATAATTCTTATAAAATTATTAATTGATTATATATTTTTTTATATATAATAGTTTATATTATTTATATAATATTAATAATATATTTAATGTGTGATTATAGTATTTAATAATATGTAGTAGTATTATATTATTAATTATTATATTATTAATTATTATATTATTAATTATTATATTATTAATTATTATTTTATTTATTAAATAGATATATTACTCTATTCTTAATTATTATTATAATTCTTAATTATTATTATAATTCTTAATTCTTAATTCTTAATTCTTAATTCTTAATTTCAAATTTTAAATTCAAACCCCTCAACTTTATATTTATTTTTAATTTTTAATTTTTAATTTTTAATTTTTAATTTTTAATTTTTAATTTTTAATTATTTATTTTGTTTTATTAAAAAATAAAACAAAATAAATGTTCTCAACCCCCCTGTCAGTCTACGACTGACTCCCCCCTTACGAAGTGGGGCAGGGATGGGATATATTGACTGCGACCGACTCCATCCCTACAAAGATGGGGCGAGAGAAAAGGTACTGACTTCGTCAGCTTTCCCCTTACGAATTGGAGCATAAGAGATATTATTTAATTTAAATTGTTATACATAATTAATTATAATATTAAAAGTTGGGAATATCTAATATCAAATTAAAATTGTTGCAATTATCTAAATATTATTATACAATGTAAAAAGATAACAATTTTCGAGTAATGTCAGATAAAATAATTGAGCCAAGCTATTTTAATATCAACAATAAAGAAAATTCTATTTTAAAAAATGCAAAACATCAAGATAATGAATTTATTGATGAATTAAACAAAATAGAAAAACTTACCAACAATGTAAATCAAAAAATAAACAATGAGAATAAAGTTAATAATGTTTTAAATATTAATTTTACTAATAAGAAAAAATAATTTTAGAAGTTATTTCACCTCTCCATATTGAATTATTTTCTTCAAGAATTATATCTGATTTATTTGTTAATATATCAATAATTGAAATTTTATCAGAACTAAAATTATTAATATTTACAAAAATATTTTTAATTTCTTCTAACATTTTTACAATATAAATACTACTTTGATTTTTACTATATATATTAATTGAAATATCACAAGAATAAATTTTCTTAGAATATGTAGATAAATCTTCTATATTATTTATAAAATAGAAAATATAAGGAAATTTCTGATTCTTATCAATATAATTAAAAATACCACTTAATTGTTTAAAATTCTCGCTAGTTTGGTTATTTAAACAATTTAAAACTATTTTTTGTAATTCATCTATCATTATATAATTTTTTTGTTTTAAATTATATAATGATATAAAAATGCGGAAGGATTATTTTTTAAATCCATTTATATTTTTTAAGAAATCATTATCTGGCGATAAAATCATTTTAGTATTATCGCTATTCAGTGATTTTTTATAGGCGTTCATAGTTCTATAAAATTCAAAAAATTCTGAGTCTTTGGAATAAGCTTTTGCATATATTTTGTTTGCGGTAGCATCACCATCACCCATTATAATTTCCGCTTTTTTCTTTGCTTCTGACATTAAAAATACTTTTTCTTTATCTGCATTTGCTTTAATTTTTTGTGCTGTTTCATCACCCTCTGCTCTAATTTCTTTTGCCTCTCTTTCTCTATCTGTTTGCATTCTTTTATATATAGCAACACTATTTGTGGCCGGCAGATCACTTCTAGTGATTCTAACATCTACAATTTCAACGCCAAAATCCTTTGCTTTTGCATCAACAACATCTTGTATTTTTTCCATCACATCACTTCTTTTTTCGGATAAAAGACTATTTAAAGGAACTTCACCTATAACTTGCCTTAGACTTGAATCTAAAATAGTTGAAAACTTGTTATTAAACCCATTTTCATCTTTAACTGTCGTGTAATAAAGAATTGGATTTATAATTTTATATTTAACAAAAGCATTTATTATTAATCGTTTTTGATCGGAAGCTATTACTTCTTTATCTTCTGTACTGATTTCTTGTAATCTACTATCAAAATGTAGGATATTTTGTACAAAAGGAACTTTAACATTTAAACCAGCTTTTTTAATAACTCTAACAGGCTCGCCAAACTGAAAAATAACTGCCTGTTCCGTTTGATTTACAATAAAAAAAGTATCATAGGCAAAAATAAAACCAATTAACACTGCGCAAACAATAAATGTTATTTTTGTATTATTTTCCATTATTTCCCTCTATATTTTTATTATTTAAATCATTAATTTGTTTTTCAAGTTTTTCTACTTTCTTTTTATTACCGATATTTTCAATATGTTTTTTGAGTAAACCCCAACTAGTTGTAGCAATTCCAAGCAAAAATCCAGCAACAAGACAAAATATAATCAATAAAAACAACCTTATTTCCAATGTAAAATTAAATGGAAAAATATCAAAATTAATTTTTACTAGCTGGCTATTTATAATTGAAAAAAATACTATAAACAGTATTACTAATAGCAAACAAACAATTTTTATAATATTCAAAATCTTATTCATATTTTTTAGTATTCTGAACATAAAAAAAATATAATAAAAACATTTTTAAAATCAATAAGATTTTTATGGAAATTTATATTTAAAATATTAATTAATAAAAAATATTGTTTTATAAAATGGTCTTAAATTTTAAAATCGTTTGTAAAATATTAATATCTTTTATATAGTATTTCTTATTATTTATGTTAAAATTAAATTAAGAAAAGTATATATGAAAAAAATAATGAAAAAATATAAAGATAACATTAATGTTTATGAAGCAACAACAGAAAGATTGGATTATATTTTTAAAGAATTTGAAAATATTTATGTAGCTTTTTCTGGTGGTAAGGATAGTGGTCTTTTATTGAATTTATGTATTAAATATATTAAAGATCATAATTCTAATAAAAAAATTGGTTTGTTTCATGTGGATTATGAATGTCAATATCAAAAAACCATTGAATTTGTTGAACGTATGAAAAATAAATATAAGAATTATTTAGATATTTACCACATATGTTTACCAATTAAGACACAAAATAGTATTAGTATGAATAAAGGCTATTGGAGACCTTGGAATCCAGACGAGAAAAACATGTGGGTTAGAGAATTGCCTAAAAATAGCATAAATTTTTATAATAATAAATTTGGTAAATACTATGATGAAAGTATGGATGACTATCAATTTAATATATCGTTCGCAGAATGGTATTCTAAACAAAAGAAAGGAAAAACAATTTGTTTATTAGGAATTAGATGCGATGAAAGTTTAGACAGATATACCAGAATAAGAAATACTTTTAGAAAATATCAAAATCAAAATTATCTATATGAATTAAAGTCTGGATGTTATATAGGATATCCTATATATGATTGGACAGCAAAAGATATATGGATAGCTAATGGCAAATTTGGTTTTGATTATAACCATATATATGATTTATTTTATCAGGCTGGTTTATCTCTTAATGAAATGAGAGTAGCTAGTCCATTTAATGATTGTGCTGGTAATGGATTAAAACTTTATAGAATAATTGAACCAAACTTATGGGGGAAAATGATAAGTAGAGTAAATGGCGTTTCTTTTGCTGGGATATATGGCGGAACAACAGCAATGGGATGGAGAAATATAACAAAACCTTCCCAATTTACTTGGAAAGAATATTTGCAATTTTTATTATCAACCCTAGATCCGAAAACAAGATTTAATTACGAAACAAGATTTGCAACAAGTATTAGGTTTTGGAGAGAAAAAGGCGGAATCTTAGACGACAAAGTAATAAAACAATTAAAAGATAAAAATGTACCTTTTATAGAAAAAGGTAGAATAAGCAAAAAATCTACAAAAAATGTAATAGCTTTTGAGGAATATCCTGATGAAATCAATATTGAAAATTTTAAATCAGTTCCATCTTTTAAGAGAATGTGTATATGTATATTGAAAAATGATTGGTATTGTAAATATATGGGTTTTACTCCAACAAAAGCAGATCAGTCCCAAAGAAAAAGAGCATTAGAAAAATACAAAAATTTATATTTTATTAACAATAAAGAAACAACCGATGAATAAGAAAATTTTTGAAAGTCCAGTTTATAATATAAAAAAAGTTCCATTTGAAAAGATACAAGCAAATTCATATAATCCAAACGTTGTAGCTTATCCAGAAATGAAATTATTATATAAATCTATACTTGAAGATGGATATACTATGCCAATAGTTTGCTACTATCTAAAAGATATTGATAAATATGAAATTGTGGATGGTTTTCATAGATATACTATTATGAAATTACATAAAGATATCTACGAAAGAGAACATGGATTGCTACCAGTTTCCATTATTGATAAACCAATAGCAAATAGAATTGCAAGCACAATTAGACATAATAGAGCAAGAGGATCTCATTCAATAGAGTTAATGGTAAACATAGTTCAAGAATTAGTAGAGAGTGGTATGTCGGACGCTTGGATAATGAAAAATATCGGTATGAGTATAGAAGAATTATTGAGACTAAAACAAATAAGTGGATTAGCAACCCTTTTTAAAGATGAAGATTTTAGTAAATCTTGGGAATAATTTTATAAATATATTAAAATTCAATTGATTTTTATATACACTATTAAATAATTATATCATATGAAGATTATTATTATAATGGTTGCAAAAATTAAAACTTTTGTATTTTCTGGCGTAAAAGCTATTGATGTAAATGTTGAAGTCAAACTTTCAAGCGGTATGGTTGCATTTAATATCGTTGGTTTACCAGATAAAGCGGTAAATGAATCAAAAGAAAGAGTAAGAAGTGCAATAAATTCAATGAATTTATCTTTTCCAGCTAGAAGAATTACTGTGAATTTAACACCAGCAGATATTGAAAAAGAAGGAACATTTTTAGATTTACCAATAGCTGTTGGCATATTGCAAGAAATGGGCGTTATTTCAGAAGATGCAGTTAGAGATTTTGCTGTAATGGGTGAATTATCTCTTGATGGTCATATTAATTACGTTAATGGTGTATTGCCAGCAACTATGGCAGCATCAGAAAGAAATTTAGGTATTATATGTCCAGAAGAAAACGGTCCAGAGGCATTATGGGTTGGTGATAATATTGAGATTTTAGCTCCACAAGATTTAATTTCATTAGTCAACCATTTGAAAGGAACACAAGTTTTAAATAGACCAAAATTTAAAAAAGAACTAACAAAACCAAATTATCCAGATTTGGAAGATGTTATAGGTCAAGAGCAAGCAAAAAGAGCATTAGAAATAACTGCTGGTGGTGGACATAACTTATTAATGATAGGACCTCCAGGTACTGGAAAATCTATGCTAGCAAAAAGATTACCAAGTATTCTACCAGACCTAACACTTGAAGAAATACTTGAAATTAATATGATAAATAGTATTGCTGGAAATACAAAAAACGGGGAATTAATAACTTATAGACCTTTTATGGATCCGCATCATTCTTGTTCTATGCCAGCTATGGTTGGTGGTGGAACGAAAGCAAAGCCAGGTCAAGTATCAATGGCTCATAAAGGTGTTTTATTTTTAGACGAATTGCCAGAATTTTCAAGACAAGTACTAGATTCTTTAAGACAACCACTAGAAAATAAAGAGATTTCAATTGCAAGAGCTCACACAACAAATACTTTCCCAGCGGATTTTCAGTTAGTTGCTGCAATGAATCCTTGTAGATGTGGATATTTAATGGACAAAAAGAAAAAATGTCCAAGAGCTCCATTATGTGCAAAAGAATATCAAGCTAAAATTTCTGGACCATTACTTGACAGAATAGATATATGTATAGAAGTTCCGCAAATAGATATTTTTGCAGAATCCAAAAGAAAAGATATTAAAAACGAAACAAGTGAGGAAGTTAAGAAAAGAGTAATTAAAGCTAGAAAAATTCAATTTGAAAGATATAAGGGTACATCAAATAAGGCATTTACAAACGCCAACGCTTCTGCTGATTTAATAAAAGAATTTATGCATTTAACACCAGAAAATGAGGAAATTATCCAAAAAGCTGTCAAATTTTATGGTTTATCAATGAGAGCATATAACAAAATCCTTAAAGTTGCAAGAACTATTGCAGATCTTGAAAATCACGAAGAAATAAGCAAGGACAATTTGTTGGAAGCTTTAAGATATAGAAAGAGCATAAGTATAGTTTAATATCACAATTTCAACATATTTGTCCCAGAAAATACAAAATTAATATCAATCCGTAAAATATCAATTTAATCTATTTTTAATGCTTCTTTTTGTTTTGATATTAATTGCTTGATACCATCTGATGCTAATTCGTTCATTTCGGCCAATCTACTAAAACTAAAAGGTTTACCTTCCGCTGTTCCTTGAACTTCTATAATTTCATCTTTATCATTCATAATAAAATTTACATCAGCGTCGGAATTACTATCTTCTTCATATTCTAAATCCAATATTGTATTTCCTTTATAAATACCACAGGAAACGGCAGATACCCAGCTTATAATTGGATTTTTTTTAAGTATACCTTTTTCTAATAATTTTTGTATCGCTAAATACAAGGCGACATACCCGCCAGTAATTGATGCGCATCTTGTTCCACCATCAGCTTGTAATACATCGCAATCAATAATTATCTGTCTTTCACCCAACATTTTTAAGTCAACGCAAGATCTTAACGATCTGCCAATCAATCTTTGTATTTCAAGACTTCTACCGTTTGGTTTGTGTGCATTAGAATCTCTTTGTATTCTATCTTGTGTAGATCTTGGCAACATGCTATATTCAGCCGTAATCCAACCACCTTTTCCAGCACCTTTTAAAAATGGTGGTACCTTTTCTTCAAAACTTGCTGTACACAATACTTTTGTATCGCCACAACTAATTAAACAAGATCCCTCAGCATACTTATTAACATTTATTTCTATCTTAACATCTCTAAGCTCGTTTCTTTTTCTACCAGATATTCTAGACATAATGATATTTTTATTTTTACTACATCTACAATAAAATTTCAAAAATAAAATACAAGTACTTATATTTGTATTTTGGACATTATAATAATTCAATGGATTTAAATTTTAATTTTATATAAACACAGTTTATATTTACAACAATTTTGCTTTTATTTACAGGTGAATAATTGGTTAATTATTTAATATATACCCCTTATTTCTAACAGTTCTAATATATTTTGGTCTTTTTACATCCTCTTCTATTTTTTTTCTCAGTCTTGCAACCGAAACATCTATGCTTCTTTCTCCTATTTCTTCAAATAATAATTCCTCTCTTGTTAAGGATTTATTAATATTTTTGCATAATATATTCAATAATTTTGTTTCTATATCGGTTAAATATATGATATCATTATTTTTTAATAAAATTTGTTTATCAAAATCAAATATATAATCTCCAAACTCACAAATATTATTTTTTATATTCTCATTCTTATTTAAAATATTATTAATCCTTAATATTAATTCTTTTGGCTCAAAAGGTTTTACTAAATAATCATCACAGCCATTTTCAAAACATTTTGTTTTATTTTCTATATCGCCCATAGCTGTCAACATTATGGCTGGCGTTCTATTTCCATCTTTTCTAATTTTAGTTAAGAAATCCACACCCATTTCATGTGGTAGCATTAAATCAACCACCATTAAATCAAATATAAATTTTGATAATTCTCTTCTCGCCTCTTTTGTATCCGGACTAACCGTAACAAAAAAGTTATTTTTATTCAAGAATTGCTTCAATAATTCTCTAATTCTTTTGTCATCATCTATTACAAGAATATGTTTTTTTGTATTTTCCATATCAATACAATAACATTTTATAATAATAACAATAAAATATTTATAAATAAAAGCAACATAATTTTTAAGATAAACTATGCTATTTCTTTATTTTTGTACCTAAAATCTTTATTCAATATTAATAATCATACCATCATAAGCTAATTCAACGTTTTCTGGCAACATTTTTGAAACACTTTCATAATCTATATTCTCAGAAAGATGATTTAAAATAACTTTCTTTGGTTTATATTCTTTTATTCTTTCCAAATTTTGTTCTATATGGCTATGTCCATTTAATTTTGGAATCAAATTATTATTTTCTATAATCCATAAATCCAAATTATACAAATATTTTTTACTCTCTACTGGTATTTCATTTAAATCTGGCGTAAAAACAAAATTTTTATACTTAAAACCATAGGAATTTATTGCTTTATGCGTAAAAATTAATGGCAATAATTCAAAACCACTATGTTGCATCTTAAACTTCTCATACGGTGTAATCTCGCGTAAAGTCAATCTTCCAACGCCTATTTCATGAAATCCATCCTCAAAAATAAATGGAAATCTAGATTTTATAGTATCTAAAACCTCTTTTTCACTATATATATTTATTTCTTTTTTAAGTTTGCTTGCAATATCCGTTAATTCCCAAATTCCCATTATATGATCAGTATGAGCATGCGAAATAAAAATGTCATCAATATCTGTTATATTATTTCTTAAAGTTTGCATTCTAAAATCAGGCCCGCAATCAACCATAAAAGAAGAATTATTATCCTCTATAAACAAACTACTTCTAGTTCTTAAATTTTTTTTATTACTTAAATCAACAATATTATTATATCTGTTTAATGCTTTTGGAGTACCATAAGCTCCACCAGATCCCAAAACTATAATTTTCATATTATCCTCATAATTTTTATTTATAATATACTACATCCTATAACACATTCCTTTTTTTTAATTTCACTTAAAATTTTAGATTGTTTAGTACTTCTTGCTTTTTCTAAAATCCTACATTCATTCAAAAATTCCTTTTTATTACCACTATACAAATACATCTTATTAAAGACATCCGAATCAGTATTTAATTCTCTTTTGTTTTCTGGTTCTTTACTTTCTTTCGCTAGAAAAATCTTAAAGTTGTTATCATTTAATACTTTACAAACTTCTGGAAAATAATTATCTAAGAGCTTGTATTTGGCTATTTTTTGCACATAATCGTTTATATTGTCAACTCTGCTTAACATCACAAAAAATCTAGCTAAACATTCAGCTTTTGATTGAATTGAATATTCAGAAAATTCATTAACAAATTTTTCATTTTCTTCTGAATCTTTACTTAACCTAAAATGATTTTGTTTTAGTGATATAAATTCTTTTATATCATATTTAGCAATATGAACCAGCATTCTCTCTATTACCCTAAAAAGATCTTTGGTATTTTTTTTAAGTTTAATGCTTCTTTCTCTTAAAGAATTAATTATTTCTGCCTGATTTAATTCTATTGTTCCGTTTTCATAAATAGTTGCTGACAAATTATCTATATCAAAAGTACCAAAAGAATTTAAACCACAAGTATCCTTCTTCAAACATAATTCAAATTTTCTTCCTTTGTTATCAACAAATTTTCTCATTGCTAAATTAGTTGTGGTTTCTTCATGCCCTCCAACTTTTTTATATTCATGTTCTTTTAATTTTTCCTCAACACCATTAAATTGTTTTCTATTTTCCTCACCAATAAGCATCACGTCATAGTCATCTACGCTCTTACTTTTTCTTAAATTATTATTAACCAAAGCCCCACCTAAAAAAATAATTTTACTTAAACCACTATTCTTTCTAAAATTGTCAACCGCTTCAAAAGATTGATAATTTATTTCTGCTGGTATTTGTTTTAACAGTTTTTTATTCATTTATTCCTCCTATTTAAAACAAAAAAAATCCTTGTTTACAACAAGGACGATAAAAAACTAAATAACATAATGTTTCTATTCCATAAAAACAAAATATATAACAAAACATTTTCAAGAAAATATACACTTAATATCAAGAATGTTTTTTAAATAGTAAAACATAATTTTTATTTATCAATAGTTTATATTTTATTTTACCAACAAGATATTTAAATTTCACCAAACAAGAATAATTACCACTTTTTTATTACTAAGCCATCAATACTATAACTTCAGCTTATATTAAAATATTAACAACTTTATTCTTCTTTTATAAATTAAAATAATTAAGTAATCATGTTAGTTTTACTCTTTTGTATATACTACCTTATTTAGAACCATTCTTTCTTGATAAATCATATTCTACCCATTTTGCAATTTTAAGAAATCTAAAAAATGAAAGCGAAACTGCATTTATAAAACCAAACCAACCATTAAGAAATTGTCTTTTTAAAATATAATATCTAAAAAATTGATATGGCATTTCGGTTATTAGTCTAAATTTAGAATATCTTTTACCTTTTGTTATATCTGTTTTTAATAATTCATCTGTATACATATTATATTTATACCAAGATTGCGTCAAAGAAATATAAGAATAATGGTAAACAATATTGCTTAATTGCCCTATTTTTGTTTCTTCTTTAAAAACAACTCTATCATGTGTTAGATCATCTGGCATTGTTGCTACATTTCTATCGTATAGTCGCACTAAATTATAGCTTTTCGCAAATATTTTTGGCTTTTTATCATTAGGATACATATCTTTTATCTTTATCTTATATGCTTTATATTTTTGATTACTTTTTACTTGATTTATTTCCTCAATTAATCTTGGAGAAAGTACTTCATCAGCATCTAGCGATAAAACAAAATCATTTTCACAAGTATCTTGTGCAAATTTTTTTTGCGAAGAAATATTTTTCCATTTATGAAAAATGAATTTTGCATTGTATTTTTCAGCGATTTCTTTTGTTTTATCAGTACTTCCGCTATCAACAATTAGAATTTCATCAGCAACTTGTTGTACTGCTTGCAAAGTCTTTTCCAACCTTTTCTCTTCATTTAAAGTAACAATATAAACAGATAATTTCATTTGACCACCAAAATATTTGTAATAAGAATAAAAATCCCCTATTAAGGGGATAAAATTATGAATTCATTGTTTCAAAAAATTCATCATTATTTTTAGTATTTTTCATTTTATCTTTCAAAAATTCCATAGCTTCAACGCTATTCATAGACGTTAAAATCTTCCTTAACATCCACGTCTTAGATAATCTAGCTTTATCAAGCAATAAGTCCTCTTTTCTTGTACCAGATTTTGTAATATCCATAGCTGGGAATATTCTTTTATCGGATAATTTTCTATCAAGAATAATTTCAGAATTTCCTGTTCCTTTAAACTCTTCAAAAATAACCTCATCCATTTTTGAACCAGTTTCAATTAAAGCTGTTGCAATAATTGTTAAAGAACCACCCTCTTCAATATTTCTTGCAGCACCAAAAAATCTCTTTGGTTTTTGTAAAGCGTTTGCATCAACGCCACCAGTTAAAACTTTTCCGGATGAAGGAATAACATTATTATAGGCTCTTGCAAGTCTTGTTATTGAATCCAATAAAATAATAACATCTTTCTTATATTCAACAAGTCTTTTAGCTTTTTCAATTACAATTTCAGCTAATTGAACATGTCTGTGAGCTGGTTCATCAAATGTTGAACTAATAACCTCACCTTTTACAGATCTAGCCATATCCGTTACCTCTTCCGGTCTTTCATCTATTAAAAGTACCATTAGATATGCATCTGGGTGTGCTTTTGTAATAGCATGAGCAATATTTTGCATTAAAACAGTTTTACCAGTTCTAGGAGGAGCAACAATTAAAGCTCTTTGACCCTTACCCATAGGTGTAATCATATCAATAATTCTTGAACTATCATCGCCATTCTTTAAATAAGCTTCTTCATTTTCAAGTTGCAATTTTTCATTAGGATATAAAGGTGTTAAATCATCAAATCTAGGTCTCGTTCTTAGATGAGCCGATTCCAAAAAGTTGACAGTAATTATTTTAATCAAAGAAAAATATTTTTCACCTTTCTTTGGAGCTTTTACTTCACCTTTAATTAAATCGCCAGTTCTTAGACCAAATTTCTTTATCTGGTTTGGAGAAACATAAATATCATCAGGGCCAGCAACATAATTACTAAACTGAGATCTTAAAAAACCAAAGCCATCAGGCAAAATTTCCAACACCCCTTCTCCAATTATTATATTTGCAGGGTTTATATTTGAAAAGTTTTTTAAAATTCCATAAATCATATCCTGCTTATTAAGGTCAGCAATATTATTCAATTCATATTTTTCAGACATTCTTAATAGCTCTTCATGATTCATATGCTTTAAATCATTAAATTCTATTGTTTCTGGTGGTGGTAAAGGCTTATCATCAATCTTTTCTTCATTTTCCAACTGCATATCGGAAATTTTATTTTCTAACTCACAATTATTTAAATTGTCAACTTTTTCAGTATTATTTTTATTTATATCTTCATTATTTTCTATTTTTGTCTCAGATATCAAATCAGTTTTTTCTTCCTTTATTTTTTCATTCTTTGCTTTGATATTTCTTTTCTTTTCTGCTGAGATATTATTATCAATATCATTATCTTGTTTATTTTCGGAACCACTACCTAATTCTTCTACAATATTTTTATTTTCCGGTTTATTTTTTAACACTAGTTTTTTTCTAGTTTTAACAGTCTTCTGCTGTTCCGATGAATCACTATCATTATTCTCTAATGAAACACCACTAACTATATCACAATTATTATCCATATATAAACTTATTATTAAAAAAGATTATTTTAAATGAAATAGGATAAACTCCTTATCAAAAATTATTTTGATATTTTTTTCTAAAAAGTCAAGAAAAAAGTTTCAAGTATATTAACACTAATATTTTTTTAGCTTACTTTTAATTTTAGTTATAACTTAATTATTACATATTATAATAATTAATTATGCATATCACTCAAATATAAATATTATGTCGGTAAAAATAAAACTCGTTTATCTACAACTTGTAAGGTGGAAAATATAACAAAACCAATATATCCTCTCCGCCACCCTATAAGGGAAAACCAGTCATAGAACACCTCATTATCACCATCCTTGTAAGGGTGATTAGTCATAGGATGCTCCTTCTCTCGCCCCTCTTCCAAGTTGGACTGATATTAAATGCCTCCCCCTCGCTCCACTTTTTAATGGTGGTCAATCGTAGCACACCGCCCCCTTGCCTCCAATTCGTAAGAGAGAAATGATGTAAATACCCCCCCCCCTTTGCTCCCCTTGCAAGAGGGGAGCTAACATAGTCAATGCCCTCTCTTTGCCCCCCTTCGTAAGTAGGGAGTCAGTCGTAGACTGACAGGGGGGTTGACAGCTATTCATTTTGTTTTATTATAAAACAAAATGAATAGCTGAAAATTGAAAATTGAAAATAAAATACAAAGTTAAGGATTTAGATTTAAAATTAAAAATGTTAAATTAAATATCTTAAATTAAAAATTAAGAATAATAACAATATATAATATATATTAGCAATAACCATTATATATAAACTATTATATATAAATATAATCAATTAATAATTTTATAAGAATTATAAATTAATATATTATAATATATTATAACATATTAATTTATAAATAATATATTAACATAAAAAACATAGTTTAAAACAATTAAAGTATTTTAACCACCCTTGCCCCCCTTATCAGGGGTGGATAAAAATGTACTTTATCAGGAGGGAATGAAACGGGAACTTATCAGGATGTTGTTTGAGTACTTTTACCATGATGAAATGAGATAGTCTTATTAGCGTAGATTGTGGGACCCTCATTATCAGGAGAGATAGAGAGTATTTTTATCAGTGTGGATGTTTACTTCATTAACGGAAGGATAAAAAAATATCCCTTAGTAGAGGAGAGGATAAAATTTATAAAAAGAAAAATAAACAATATATATATAAAAAACTAACAATACTAATATTCTCATATAACATAATCCACTTGAAAAATATAATATTATTATTTACAATTATGTCATATATCAATCATTTTTATATTTTTTAAATATGAATAACAGCAATAATAACAACATCAACATCAACATCAACAACAATAATAACAGCAATAACAACAATAATAAAGCTTTTTCACTTATAGAATTATCTATTGTTCTTATAATAATTGGATTATTGGTGGCTGGTATTACTGGTGGACAGAGTTTAATTGAGAGTGCAAGGATAAGAAATTACCTAACAGAAATGAAACAATATCAAGTTGCTGTAAACGCCTTTATTATTAATAAGGGAAGATTACCAGGCGATCTTAATAATGACGGAATTATGGGATATGGATTAAACAAAACCTACAATGCAAGAGATTTTCCTGCGCCATATGACGACAGTGATCCAGAATATTCAATCCCGAATAACATATCATCACCATTTGTTGAACTGTATTTAGAAAAATAATAAATTTTGAACCTAAAAAAGTATAAAAAATTAATGATTACTACGATACATATAAAATTGGTGGATTACCAGAATTAAAATCAATAGAAATGTATTCATTTTTTGAAAATAGAGAAAAATATCATGTAATAATGAATAAAATAAAAGGTGGTAGATTTCTTGATCATAGGATTTTAAAAAAATAGACTTAAAAATTGATGATGGCATTATAAATACCGGAATATTTAGAGCCTCTTGTAATACAGGCAAAGAAAAAAATACGCCAATAAGTGCAATTGGATTGAATATCAACTATTGAAAAAACTATAATTACCGTATTATTATCTTATTTTAATAGTTGTAATACAACAACTTAAAATTAATTTATACTAAAAACTGTCCCACTTGGGACAGTTAAAATATAAAGTAAAAAATAATTATTCTGCAACTTGTTCAGATTTCTTTTTTCTAAACTTAATATCTTCTTTAATTCTTGCAGCTTTACCTTTCAAATCTCTTAAAAAGTACAATTTTGCTCTTTTTACAGTACCTTTTCTAACGAATGTAATTTCTTCAACCAATGGTGAATGAAATAAAAATTTTCTTTCAACACCAATTTCATGGCTGATTTTTCTAACAACAAAACTTGAATTATAATTATTAACATCTCTATTTTTAGCTACAACAATACCTTCAAAGTTTTGAACCCTTGTACTATTGCCTTCTGTAATTCTGTAAGCAACTATAATAGTATCACCAACATCAAACTCGGTGTATTTTTTCTTATTTTCTGCCGTCTTGTCTGATTTAGCTTTATTAAATTTTTCTAATAAATTTGTCATCTCAATACCCACTATTTGTTATTTTCTTCACTAATAGCATCAACTCTATCAACTAATTCAATGATAGCCATAGGAGCAGCATCGCCATTTCTAAAACCAAACTTTACAATTCTAATATAACCACCATTTCTATTTTCATATCTTTTTGCTATATCAGAGAATAATTTATTAACAACTTCCAAATCGTGTAATACGGAAATAGCTTGTTTTCTATTGCTTAATTCACCTTTTTTACCAAGTGTAATCAATTTTTCAACGTATGGCCTTAATTCTTTTGCTTTTGGTAAAGTTGTTTTAATTTGTTCATGTTTTATCAAAGAATTTGCTAAATTCATAAGCAAAGCTTTTCTATGTGAACTTGTTCTATTTAATTTTCTTCCACTCATTCCATGTCTCATTTTCAAAATCCTCTTTATTTATTATTTTTTCTTCTTTTTAGAATTTTCTTTGGAATCAACCGGAGGCCAATTATCAATTTGCATACCGAAACTTAATCCCATAGCTTTCAAATTATCTTTTAATTCATTAAGTGATTTTCTACCAAAGTTAGGTAATTTCAACATTTCGGTCTCTGTCTTTTGTACCAAATCACCAATTAAATTAATATTCTCCATCTTTAAACAATTATATGACCTTACAGAAAGTTCCATTTCATCAATTTTCTTTAAAAGAGCAGGATTAATTTCTTCTTTTGCTTCATTAGAATCAGCATTTTCCTCTTCTACAAAATCAAAATTGATAAAGACATTCAACTGCGTTTGCATAATTTTAGCAGCAAGAGCAACAGCATCAGCTGGATTTAAAGTGCCATTTGTTTCAACCGTTAATTCAAGACAATCATAATCAACTTTTTGCCCAACTCTGGCATTGCTTACTTTATAAATAACTCTTCTTACTGGACTAAATACAGCATCAACATATATAACTCCAAGAGCTTTTTTTTCATCATGGAAAAGAGCCGGAACATATCCAACACCATATTCAGCTGTCATTTCCATATTGAACTCAACACCATCCTTTTCAATATTGCAAATCACCAAATCTTTATTTAAGATTTCACCACCATTTTCAATCTTAATATCACGAGCTAATACTTGTCCTTTTTTATTAGCTTTCAAGAAAAGCTTAGATGGAGATGAAGTTTCTTTTGTAAACAATAAAGATTTAACATTCATTATTATATCATAAACATCTTCCCTGATTCCATCAATGGAGTCATATTCATGAAAAACGCCATCAATTTTAACCGATGTTACAGCAAAACCTCTAACCGATGTAAGCAAAATTCTTCTTAAAGCATTACCAAGAGTTATACCGTAACCTTTTTCAAGAGGTTGAACAACAAATGTAGCTTCTTTTTCATCTTTTTTCTTTATTTCAATATTGGAACCTTTAATTAAATCTTTCCAATTTTCCTGTAAAATAGCCATATCTTTTTACTTATTTAATAATAAATATATATAAATTACTGTCTTCTTCTTTTTGGAGGTCTGCATCCATTATGTGGATGATAAGTTTTATCTTCAATATTTGTAATAATTATATTACTTCCTTGCAATACTCTTAAAGAAGCTTCTCTTCCAACACCAGGTCCAAATAAATTAACTTTTGCTGTTTGTAATCCATATTCTTTTGCTTTTTCAACAGCATCAGTAGTAGCTACTTGTGCAGCATAAGGAGTGGATTTTTTTGAACCTTTAAATCCCATTTTTCCAGCAGAAGACCAAGAAATAACATTACCTTGCAAATCAGAAACTGATACAATAGTATTATTAAAAGTAGCTTGGATAGAAATTAAACCCATCAATATATTTCTTTTCTTTTTACTTGTAGCAATTTTTTTAGCACTAACATTCTTTTTCATAACCATTTTCTTTACCTATTATTTCTTAGCAGTAGCGATTTTTTTACCAGCCACAGCAACAGCTTTTCCTCTTTTTGTTCTAGCGTTTGTATGAGTTCTTTGTCCTCTAACTGGTAATTTTTTAACATGTCTAATACCTCTATAACAACCAAGATCAATTAATCTTTTTATAGAAGTTTGAACTTTTCTTCTTAAATCACCTTCAATTAATAAAACTTCTGAACCATCAGATTCAGCATCCTTCTCAGTTTGAGCTGTAATATAGTCCCTAACTCTCTTTAAAGTCTCTTCATCTATTTCAGGAGTTCTTAATAAAGTATTTATATTTAAATCTTTACAAATCTTCTCAGCTCTTGACCTTCCTATACCATAAATGTATGTCAAGGCAATAACAAATCTTTTATTTGTCGGTATATTTACACCTGCTATTCTAGCCAATTTACTACCTCTTTTTCGTTATTAATCATCACTTAAAGCTTTCATTATTGAATGGTTTATAGTATCTATATTTTTTAAACCATCCAATGAAAAAATCAAGCTTTTTTTTTCATAAAATGAAACAATGCCCTCAATATTTTCTTTAAAGATATTTATTCTTTTCTTTATAGCCTCAATATTAAGATCATCCTTTCTATCAACTAATTCATTGGATCCACATACATCGCAAACACCTGCGATTTTAGGTTTTTTTGAAAAACTATTATATGTAGCTCCACATTTTTTACAAGTAATCCTATTGCAAATTCTATCAAAAACTACTTTATCATCCAAATTAATAAGAAAAACCTTCTTTAATTTAAAGTTTTCATTATTATCCAAATAGTCAGAAAGCATTTCAGCTTGCCTTAATGTTCTTGGAAAACCATCCAAAATAAAACCGTTTGATTCCGATTTTTCTATATTTTTCTTTAAAATCTCAAAAATAAGATCATCTGAAACCAAATTTCCAACATCAATACTTTTTGCAATTTTATTACCTAACTCAGTTTTACTCTCAACTTCTTTTCTCAATAAATATCCAGTAGATAAATTCTCATACTTTAATTGTTCACTTAATAAAGCAGCTTGGGTACCTTTACCAGACGCTGGCAATCCTAGTAAAATTATAATATTTTTCATTTTATCTTACCCTAATTCTTCTTTGTTTATTAATAGTACTGTATTTATTGCTAAACATATACGACTGAATTTGTCCAATTAAATCAATCACAACATTAATAACAATCAACAATCCAGTACCACCTATACTGATCGGAAGACTGTACTTTGTAACAATTATTTCTGGCAATAAACATACAACGGATAAATAAATAGCCCCAACAAATGTAATTCTATTCACAACATAACTTAAATATTCCTTTGTTGCTTTACCGGGTCTTATACCGGAAATAAAGCAATTATTCTTTTTCAAATTATTTGCAACATCTTCCGTATTAAATACAACCGATGAATAAAAATAACAAAAGAAAATAATAAGCATCGTAAACAAAATCACATAAACAAAATTTCCTCTTGCAATCATTGCTGAAATTTTTTGTCCAATTTCGCCATTAAACATTTTTGATATAGCAAAAGGGAACATTAAAATTGAGCTTGCAAAAATTGGCGGTATAACACCAGACATATTCATTTTAATTGGAATACGTGAAGAATCGTCCGAAATACCATTAGCTCTCATCATTCCTCTATTTGGATATTGTATTTTAATATTTCTTGTACTTTTTTCCATAAACACAATAAACAAAATAAGTCCAACAAATATAGCTAAAACCAATAATAAGAAAATAGTAGAATAAGCTCCTCTTTTAGTTAAATCAAACATCTGAACAAAACTAGATGGCAACTCAGCAACTATACCAATAAAAATAAGCAAAGAGATACCATTTCCTATACCATTTTGCGTAATTTTATCCCCTAACCACATTAACACCATTGTTCCAGCTACAAGTGTAAACACAGTAGTCCATAAAAACATAGATGAATTACTTATAAATGCCGATTTTTCAAGATTTGCGAACGCATAATAAATACCAAAAGCTTGAAAAATAGCCAGCACAAGGGTCAAAAATTTAGTATATTGATTTAACTTTCTTCTTCCATATTCACCTTCTTTTTTTAATTCCTCCAACCCTTTAAATGCAGAACTCATTAATTGAACAATAATGGAAGCCGTAATATAAGGCATTATATTTAACGCAAAAATACTCATTCTAGCAAAAGCTCCACCAGAAAACATATTTAATAAATTAAATATTGAGCCAGTATCACTGTTAAAAAATTCAGATATTACCTCACCATTAATTCCTGGCAAAAATATAAAAGTCCCAACTCTATACAGGAATAATAGAAATATTGTATAAAAAATCTTATTTTTTAGTTCAGTCATCATGATTATTTCATATATTTTTTAACCTTCTCAGAAGCCTTATCAACTTCAATCTTAAATGAAACGTTAATCTCTTTCTTTCCAGAAATCAATTTAACCAAATTACCTTTATGAATAATTCCTTTGTCAATCAATTCTTGTTTTGAAATCTCGTTTCCCAACTTATTAGCTTCAATAAGTGATAAAATAAGATCGGTTGTCAAAACATCAATTCCTGTTTCAACATGATGCTTAAAGCCATGTTTAGGTAATCTTCTATAAATAGGAGTTTGTCCACCCTCAAAGCCTTTAACTCCACCACTAGTTCTTGCTTTTTGACCTTTATGACCTCTGCCAGAAGTCTTTCCTTTTCCAGAACCTATACCTCTACCTAATATTTTCTTGTCTTTATTAGCAACAGACACTAAATTATTTAATTCCATTTTAGCTCCTATTTAATTTTAACATCTATTAAATGTTTTACCTTATTCAACATACCATAAATAGCTTTTGTACATTTCAATTCAGATGTTGTATTAACACCTTTCAATCCCAAAGCTTTCAAGGTTTGTACTTGATCCTTAGCATAGCCTAACTCGCTTTTAATCTGAGCAACCACTATATCTTTTCCATCAATTTCTTCAAACTTCATTAACATAGTTATTTCTCCTCATCTTCATTATTAGCATTAAAATTCAAAAGCGAATTTCTTCTTTTAATAATTTCATTAATATTTTTACCTCTTCTATCAGCAACACTCTTTGGCGAATTTATGCTTTGTAATGCATTAAATGTAGCTCTAACAACATTGTATGGATTATTACTTCCAACAGACTTTGCAACAACATCTTTAATACCAAGAGCTTCAAAAATACTTCTCATAATACCACCAGAGATAACACCAGTACCAGATGGAGCTGTTCTAATAATAACTTTACATGCACCATAGTTGCCTTCAATATCATGATGAACAGTTCTTCCTTCTTTTAAAGGTATTTTAACAAGCATCTTTTTAGCATTAGTAAAAGCTTTATTTCTTGCATCAGCAACTTCTCTTGCTTTACCAATACCAAAATTAACCTTGCCTTTTTTATCTCCAACTACAACTAAAACAGTAAATGATAAATTTTTACCACCTTGAACAACTTTTGTTGTCTTATTAACTGCGATAAGTTTTTCAACTAATGAACTTTCTTTATCTCTATTATTTAACATTTAAATTACTCATTTATTAAAAAATTAAACCACTCTTTCTAGCAGCATCAGCCAAAGCTTTCACTCTACCAGTATACATATAAGGACCTTTATTAAAAACAACTTCCTTAACATTATTTTCAATAGCTTTTTTAGCTATTTCTTCACCAACAGCAGATGCAATTTCAATTCCGCTTTTTCCTTTTAAAGAGTCTTTCATTATTTTAGAACTAGAAGTAGCAGATGCTAAAACATTACCATTTAAATCAATAATTTGAGCACTTATATTTTTATTGCTTCTAAAAACAACTAAAATACTTTTTTGACTCTTATTATTTTTTCTTACTTGTAAAGTAGTTCTAATTTTCCTTTTTTCGGCACCTTTCAAACAAGTCATATCATATTCCTCTTATTATTTTTTCTTACCTTCTTTTCTCAAAATAGGTTTGTCTAATATTTTAACACCTTTACCTTTATATGGCTCTGGTTTTCTTAAAGCAATAATCTCAGATGCTACTTGGCCCAACAATTGTTTATCATCGGATTCCAAAGTAATTTGATTACCTTCAACCTTAGCTGAAACACTTTGAGGTAAAGCAAAAGCTATATCATGACTATAACCCAAAGTTAATATCAACATATTTTTAACAACAGCAGCTTTAAAACCAACACCATTAATTTCTAAAACGATTTTAAAATGTTCTATTAAACCCTTAACTATATTTGCAATATTATTTCTATGTAAACCATAAAAATTATTAACATCTCTTTTATCTAAACCTTCTTTAATAGAAACGTGTATAGAATCATTTTCAAAAGAAACGCTAACTTTATCGCCGAAAGTATATTCCTTTGAAACAGAACCTTTGGTTATTTTAATAACTTCGCCTTCAATATTAACTTTTATATCATTAGGAACTTTAATTGGTAATTTACCTATTCTTGACATTTTCTCTCCTAGAATATTTTTAATAAAAGTTCACCACCAACATTAGCACTCTTTGCATCATAATCGCACAAAATACCCTTAGGTGTTGATAAAATAACCATGCCCAAACCATTATAAACAACAGGAATATCTTTTGTATTAGAATATTTTCTTTGTCCCGGTTTTGACATAACTTCAATTTCTTTAATAACTGGCTTACCGTTATAATAAGCAAGTTCAATCTCCAAGGTATCAAAAGATTCACCTTTTACAATTTCAAAATCTTTTATATATCCTTCTTTTTTAAGTATTTCCAAAATAGATTGTTTCATTTTAGAAAAACTTGAAACAACTTTATTTTTTCTTGCTAATTGTCCATTTTTTAATAAACAAACTAACTCAGATACTGCGTGATTCATTGTCATATAATTACCAACTTGATTTTTTTAACCCAGGAATTAATCCAGCCAATGCTAATTCTCTCAACATAATCCTTGACATACCAAAATAACCATGATAAGCTCTTGGTCTTCCAGTTAGAGAACATCTATTTTTAATTCTAACCTTTGAAGAATTTCTTGGCTTTTGAGATAATTTAATCATAGCCTCAACCCTCTCATCAAAAGGTCTGTTTAAATCTTCTGCTATTTCTTTAAGCTTTTGTCTTGAAGCAGCTTGATTAGCAGACATTCTTTTTCTTTTATTATTTTTTTCTATTGCGCTTACTTTTGCCATATCCTTTCTCGTTTATTTAATTGGAAAATATAATTCACTCAATAAAGCCTTAGCCTCTTCTTTGTTCTTAGCAGTTGTAACAACATTAATATCCATACCGAATATTTTATAAGCTTTATCTAATTCAATCTCTGGAAATATTGTATGTTCTTTAATACCAAAGCTATAATGTCCACTTTGATTAAATGCATTACCAGGTAAGCCTCTAAAATCTTTAACCCTAGGTAAAGCAATGAACAACAATCTATCTAAAAATTCATACATTTTATCTTTTCTTAAAGTAACCTTAGCAGCTATTGACATACCTTCTCTTAATTTAAAAGTAGAAATAGACTTTCTTGCTTTCACCAAAACAGCCTTTTGTCCAGCAATTAAACTAAGTTGGTTAACCACATAGGTTAAGAAATTACTGTCAATGTCGGTAGTTTTAAAAGCTACATTCAAAGAAATTTTTTCCAATCTAGGAACTTCAAGTTCATTCTTGTAGCCAAATTTTTCTTTTAGCTTTTTAGCAACTTCATTATTATATTTATCTTTTATAAATGACATATCTCTAACCTATTTTATTTTTACTTTTTTTAGATATTCTAACTTTTTTACCATCAACAAATTCAAAACCAACCTTAACAGGTTTATTATCTTCTACATAAGATACATTTGATACATGTATAGGTTTTTCTTCTTGTACTCTTTGTCCTGGTGTTTGTGCGGTAGGTTTCTTGTGAACCGTAGCCATATTTACACCTGAAACTAATACTTTGTCATCAGAAGCAAAAACTTTTAAAATTTCACCAGTTTTGCCTTTGTCTTTTCCAGTAATAACAATAACTGTATCACCTTTTTTCAATTTACTAGCCATTATAATACCTCCTCTGCCAAAGATAATATTTTTAAAAAATTTCCAGCTCTTAATTCTCTGGCAATAGGTCCAGAAACTCTGGTTCCAATAGGCATTCCATCCTTAGAAATTAAAACAACAGCGTTGTCATCAAATCTGATAGTACTTCCATCAGGTCTTGTAATTTCTTTTTTTGTTCTAACAATAACACCTCTAACAACCTCACCTTTCTTTACCTTAGCACCAGGAATAATGCTTTGTACAGCTAGTACAATAACATCGCCAACATTACTAGACATTCTCTTAGAACCACCAAGAACCTTTATACATTTTGCAGTCTTAGCACCAGAATTGTCAGCAACGTTCAATAATGTTTCCATCTGAATCATTTACTTCTCCCCTGCTTTATCTTTATTAATAATTATCCAAGACTTTCTTTTTGATAAAGGTCTTGTTTCTTGAATATAAATTTCATCACCGATCTTAGCTGTGTTATTCTCATCATGAATCATATATTTTTTTTGTTTCTTAACATATTTTTCATAAATCGGATGTTTAACTAAAAAAGTATGCAATCCAACAACAGTCTTATCACCAGCTATGCTAACTACTTTAACTTGTAAAATTTTTCCTGACATTTTATTCTCCTGCTTTTTTTAATTGAGTAAACAGTCTAGCTATCTCTTTCTTTGTTTTTTTAATTTCAGAGACATTCTTCAAATCACCATTAGCATTCTTAATTCTAAGACTTAAAAGCTTCTTTTTTAGTTCCAATATTTTATCATTAATTTCTTTCATATCTTCTCTCTTATTAATTAAACTCTTTTAACAATCTTAGTTATAAAAGGCAACTTTGCGGAAGCTTTCATTAAAGCTTTTAAAGCTACATCCTCTGCTACTCCGTCAACTTCAAATAACATCAATCCAGGTTTAACCCTGCACATCCAATAGCTCACAGAACCTTTACCGCTACCCATTCTAACTTCTGCTGGTTTGCTAGATACAGGTATTTGTGGAAATACTCTAATCCAAAGTTTACCTTCTCTTTTTAAATTTCTAGAAATACTTCTTCTAGCAGCTTCAATTTGGTTAGCCTTCAATCTTCCAGAGCTTAAAGCTTTCAATCCAAACATACCAAATGATAAAGAAGACCCAGAATTAGCAACACCTGTGATTTTCTTTCCGCCCTTTTGTGCTTTTCTATACTTTGTCTTATTAGGCAACAACATTTTCTTTTTCCTCTATATTTACTAGTATAATAAAATTATATAATATTTAATTAAAGTCAATACTTTTGTAAGAAATAATTTACTTACTTCTTACAAATCCAAACTTTAATTCCAATTATTCCATAAATTGTATGAGCACTAGCTGTTGCATAATCAACATCAGCTTTTAAAGTATGCAAAGGGATAGAACCATCTTTGTATGTTTCTGCCCTTGCAATTTCAGCACCATTCAATCTTCCACCGATCTTAATTTTAATTCCTTTAATACCAAATCTCATAGCTGTTTGCATAACTTTTTTAATTACTCTTCTATAAGAAGCACGATTTTCAATTTGTTTTGCAATACTTGTTGCTACAACTTGGCTATCCATATCAGGTTTTTCAACTTCTGATATTTTAATATTAACATCGGATTCACCCATTTTTTTTACTTGTGCCTTAATTTTTTCAATATCAGCACCTTTTTTACCAATCAAAACACCAGGTTTAGCAGTTTTGATTATAACATTAACCTTATTACCAGCTCTTTCAATAACAACTTTACTTATAGCAGAATCACTATAATTATTCATTATATAGTCTCTGATTTTCAAATCTTTAATAAGATTTTCAGCATATTTTTTATCATCATACCAAATAGAAGACCATTGATTATTATTCAGAATTCTGAAACCAACTGGATTAACTTTTTGTCCCATTTATTCTCCTTTTTCAATTAAAACTATTCTTAAATTACTAAAAGGTTTAAGTATTCTAGCACCTCTACCTTTTGCCCTAGCCTTAAATCTTTTCATAACCATTGCCTTACCAACATCAACTCTATGAATATAAAGATTATCTATATCTAAGCCGTGGTTATTTTCTGCATTAGCCATAGCTGATTTCAAAAGTTTGCTAACATCTTTCGCAGCAGCTTTCTTTGTAAAATCTAATGCTACAACTGCTTTATTAGCAGGCATTCCAGCAATACTTCTAGCAATAGCAGATAATTTAATAGGACTAATTCTAATGGATCTTAAATGAGCTTCTGCTGTTTTTCGCATTTTATTTTCGTTTTCTTTTTTCATTTTTTTCTCCATAATTATTTAGCAGTTTTTTTATTTCCTGCATGTCCAAAGAAAGTTCTAGTAGGAGCAAACTCGCCAAATTTATGACCAACCATACCCTCTGTTACTAATACAGAAACAAACTTCTTTCCATTATAAACACCAAATGTCAAACCAACAAATTGTGGAACAATAGTTGACCTTCTTGACCATGTTTTTATAATACCTTTTTTTGTAGATTCATTCATGGCTTTTGCTTTTTTAAGTAAATAACCATCCACAAATGGAACCTTCCAAACTGATCTTGACATACTCTAACCCCTTTTATTTTTTATGACGACTTTTAATAATTAACTTGTTAGAAACTTTATTCTTCTTTCTTGTTCTACCACCTCTTGCACATACACCTGTTGGAGAAACTGGGATTCTACCACCTCTTGTTCTACCACCTAATGGATGATCTACTGGGTTCATTGACTCACCTCTTACATGTGGTCTAATTCCTAACCATCTAGATCTACCAGCTTTACCAATTGTTGTGTTTTTATTATCAGCATTAGAAACAGTTCCTATCGTAGCTAAACAATCCAATGGGAATTTCTTAATTTCACCAGATTGCAATTTTAAAATAGCATAACCATTATCTTTACCAGCTAATTGAGCAAAAGAACCAGCACTTCTTGCTAATGTAGCACCAGCGCCTTGTTTTGTTTCAATATTATGTATCAATGTACCAACTGGTATAATAGCCATAGGCATTGTATTTCCAGGTTTAATATCTAACAATTTCTTTGATGACATAATTTTATCACCAACCGCTAGCTTATTAGGTGCAATAATATAAGATAAAATACCATCTTCATATTTTATCAAAGCTATAAATGCTGTTCTATTTGGATCATATTCAATTCTCTCAACAACTGCTGGAATATCAAATCTATTTCTCTTAAAATCAACTAATCTGTAAGCTTGTTTATGACCGCCACCTCTTCTTCTAACAGTAATCTGACCTTTATTATTTCTTCCTGCCTTACTATTTAATGCTTCAACTAACATTTTAACAGGAGAACCTTTCCAAAGCTCAGCTTTATCAATTGCAATTAAGCCTCTTTGGGAAGGTGTAATAGGATTATAATTTTTTATAGCCATTTCTTACTCCAATATACTTAAATTAATATCCTGTCCTTTTTTAACGGTAACGACAGCTTTTTTAACTGAACTTCTTTTTCCCTTAGTTCCTTTAAATCTCTTTACTTTACCTTCTGTATTAATTATATTAACACTTTCAACGATAACATCAAAAATACTTTGAATAGCTTCTTTTATATCATCTTTTTTTGCAGAAGCAACAACTTCAAAATAATATTGGTTATTCTCAGCTGCCCTAGCAGTTTTTTCAGTTGTAAGCATTCGTACTATAATATCAAAATTTTTACCTAAACTCATTATAATACCTCGTTTTTAACTTTTTCATAAGAACCTTCATCAAGCAACAAGAAATCGTGATTAATTAAATCATATACATTCAATGCACTAGAATTTAAAAGTTTTACACCTTTTATATTTCTGATTGATTTATTAAAGTTATCAACAATTTCTCCATAAGCAACCAATGGATTTACGATTTCATTACTTACCAATTTAGCATTCAACTCTTTTGTACTAATAGGTAATTCTTGCAAACCTTGTAAAATAACAACTTTTCCATTAGCCATTTTATCTTTTAATATAATAGATAATGCTTTTTTAACCATTTTCTTTGGTATTGTATAAGAATAATCCCTAGGTTTTGGACCATGAGCCTTAGCACCACCAACAAATTGTGCACCTTTTAAGCTACCTTGTCTAGCGGATCCTCTTCCTTTTTGACCAAAAGGTTTCTTACCTGTATAAGCAATTTCAGAAACGGTTTTTGTTTTTGCTGTTGAAAAACCTCTTCTATTAGCCAATTGCCACTTAATAATTGAAGCTATTAATGCTTCATATTCTTTAATATTTTCAGCAACAACATCTAAATCTTGCTCGGATATTTGAGAATTACTTAAATTTAAAAATTTTATCTTCATTTCTATCCTCTCTTAGCTGTTTTTATTATAACATCTCTACCTTTAAAACCAGGGATAGCACCTTTTACACAAATAACATTGTCAGCTGTATCAATATCAACAACCTTCAAATTTTTAACTGTAATTTGTTCATCACCTAATTGACCAGGCATTTTTTTACCCTTAAATACTTTTGCAGGGCTCATTCTATTACCAGTAGAACCAATAGATCTATGAGAAACAGAAACACCGTGAGAAGCTTCAAGTCCTCTAAAATTCCATCGTTTCATACCACCAGCAAAACCTTTACCTTTGCTAATTCCTGTAATATCAACAAGTTTAACACCATCCAACAAACCAGCATTTAACATATCACCTATATTAAATGTCTTGTCTTTTGACATTTTAACTGTTGTCATTTTAGAATATGGTTCTAAGTTCTTTTTCTTGTAAATTCCAAGAATTGGCTTAGTTAATTTTTTTTCTGCATTCTTTGGCTTATCATAAGACAAAGTAACATTTAAACAATCATCATTGTTTTCAAGTTCTTTAACATCACTTACACAGCAGTCATAGATCTGAATAAGTGTAACAGGAATAACAGTACCTTTACTGTCGTATATTCTACTCATTCCTATTTTTTTACCAACTATACCTAACATTATTCATTTACCCCATTTAGTGCTATTTTAATATCAACACCGGCAGATAAATTCAAACTCATAAGAGCATTTACTGTTTGTGGTGTAGGAATAATGATCAATAATCTTTTAATTGATCTAAGTTCAAATTGCTCCATACTTCTTTTATAGATATGAGGAGATCTAATAACTGTAAACTTTTTAATATTGGTAGGCAAAGGAATTGGACCTTTTACAACAGCCCCAGTTCTTTTAACTGTACCAATAATATCTTGAACAGCTTGATCCAAAATTTGGCTATCAAAAGCTTTCAAAGTTATTTTAATACTTTCTTTCTTTTTCATTTTAAAAAAATTAATTTTAATAAAATAGTTTTCACTATATAATTTTACAACGAGAGGTCCATATAATGGACTTCGCTCCTACATTTACAATAATCTATTGGCAAATGCACTTTATATTATAAATCACATTTTTTAAAAATCAAGCGTAAATTAGCCACTTCATTAAAAAATTCAATATTTTATCAAAAAATCAAATATTATTAATTATTACTATTTAATATATATCATTCCCAAATCTAACTGATATTACTAATTTAATATACTTTTAAATTTTAGTTATAACATTAAATTATAATATTTATATATAGCAATTTAAAATATAAATATTGTGGTAATAATAAAACAAATAAAACCCATCACTCACCCACTCGTTTGTAAAGTGAAGAAATCTCTTCTCTGCTCCCCTTTTGTAATGGAAATGATGTTGCTCCCCTTTATAATACACACTGTTCACTTATTATTGTCTATACATTCCTTATTTTTAAAGAAACCATTAGAAAACCATTAGTTTTCTCCTTATATGGAAGGATATTACACAAGTTCCTTGCCTTACAGGAGACTAAGGAAGGAAATATCATCATTATATATGTTTATAATGAAAGAATAATTGTATTGTACCATATAATAAATCTTCTTTTTTGAATATCTTTTACTTTTTTCTTCGGCAAACTGCGGGCATGAGTTGTAAACCTAACGTTCAGCCCTTGTTGTTCCTCTGGCAAACTTCTGACATGAAGTATTCAAGTCATTTTCTTTTTACTAAGAGATTCGCCCCCTTCACCCCCCCCTGATAAGTTCCCATCTTATTCCCCTCCTTGATAAGACCCCTTCATCCCCCCTGATAAGGTTCCTTCATTTCCCCCCTTGATAATGGGTACCTTTCCACCCCCCCTGATAAGCACACTGTTCACTTATTATTGCCTACATACTCCTTATTTTTAAAGAAACCACCATTATATGTT
>CAKVGI010000001.1 GCA_934747265.1 uncultured Rickettsiales bacterium | reverse complement strand
TAATAATATAATGTTAAGTTTAAGAAATCAAGTATTAAGACAAGAAGGAGTGAACAGTGTGCCTTATCAGGGGGGGATTGGGCAGATACTCCCTTATCAGGGGGGGATTGGGCAGATACTCCCTTATCAGGGGGGGATTGGGCAGATACTCCCTTATCAGGGGGGATAGAAGGATACTTTATCAGGGAGGGGATGATAGTGTATCCCTTATCAGGAGGATAGGAGAGGAAATTAGTAGAGAAAATACAAAAACTCAACAGAGATGTATAGGAACTTAACAGGGAGGAAATAGATAGTGTACCCCTTAACAAGATGAAGGATAAAATTTATAAAAAGAAAAATAAACAATATATATATAAAAAAAACTAACAATACTAATATTCTCATATAACATAATCCGATTGAAAAAATAATATTATATTTTACAATTATGTCATATATCAATCATTTTTATATTTTTTAATATGAATAACAACAACAATAATAACAATAATAATAACAGCAATAATAAAGCTTTTTCACTTATAGAATTATCTATTGTTCTTATAATAATTGGATTATTGGTGGCTGGTATTACTGGTGGACAGAGTTTGATTGAGAGTGCAAGGATAAGAAATGTTATTAATGAATTTAATAATTTAGAAAAATCTATATATGCTTTTAAAGTTATAAAAGATAGATTACCAGGAGATGTCAATAACGATGGTATTCTTGATAGTGTATCATATAGAATTTATCCAGATAATACTTTTAAATTTCCATATAATGGCACAGATAAAACAAATAATCACTATTCACCAGATGTTTATTCTGTACCATTTGTTGAAATGTATTTAGAAAAAGTATATGATTTTGAAGTAAAAGGAGAACCAAAAGGTGGAGCCGATGGACGAAATACTGCAAAAAGTGGAGGTATGCCATTTTCAAAAGCATTTAATGGAATTTTTTTTGCTATACGCGTAGTTTCTTCAATGCCTAGATATCATTTTCTTGATAATACGAACCAATTTGATGCCAGCATTTATATACAAAGCTTTAATGACGAATACGCAATAATGGCAAATATTGCAAAAGAGATTGATTTAAAAATTGATGATGGAGTTTATAATACCGGTAAATTAAGGGGTTATTGTAGAGAAAGAGACGCAGGTAAAGGAAAAGAAGGCTCCATAGATTATGATGAAACATTCAATAACAGAGATAATTCAAAGAAAGGTGGTAGATGTACACAACTTATGTATATTTTATAAAATTCTGTAATCAGCAGTCATATTACTCATCTTACCGCTAAAATTAATATTTATTAGCCTTTTCTCTATTATATTGGCAGATATACAGCTTAAAAATAAATCCTATTTTCGTTCTTTATCGCTTGAATTATCTTTATAATTCCAGAAATCGCATCACAATTTTTATTAAGTCCTCATTGTTTGATAAATAATTTTTTGCAAAATTAAAGATTTAAATAAATACACAAAATCCATATTTATTTTTTATAATATTCTTCATACTGTTTTTATTTCACAAAATTTATAAAAATATTATTAAAATATTCTATTTTTACAAAATATTTTTCAGTTGCAATATTTTATAATATAAGATGTTCAAATTATTTTCTTTGATAATAAATAGAAAATAAAAAGAAGTCATAATATTGTAAAAATCACGACTTCTTAATAAATAAGGATAAATAACAACGTCAATTAAAGTTTTATAATTCCTCTTGCAAATGCATATATTGCAAAAATTGATACCAATACCATAATTATCATTATTATTTTTTCATATTGTTTTAGCTGTCCAATATTAAATTCCTTTCTTGACCAACAAAATACTGGAATACCAAGAGTAAAGAATACAATAGCCATTAATAAATATTGTAAACCAGCAGCATAAATTAACCATATTCCATAAACACATCCTAAAATACCTGTAATCAATGCCGATGATTTCTTTATTAACATAGTTTTTGGATATTCATCATCTTCACAAATTTTCCATAAATAAGCAGAAGAAGCAAAATAAGCAGGAAGAACCATAACACCAGTAATGCTTAACATTGTATTCCAAGCGTTTGTTGAAAAATAAACAAATATCATTGCTAATTGCATTAATATTGATGTTATAAGCAAAGATACAGATGGCGATCCAGCTTGATTTTCCTTTTGAAACGCTTTTGGAAAATTCTGATTTTGAGACATAGCTAATGGAATTTCGGCGACAATTAATGTCCAAGATAACCAACTTGATAATACAGCTATTAAAAGTCCAACATTCATAATCCAAGCACCAGACTTACCGATTACTTTTTCAAGTACGCCAGCTGTTGATGGATTTGCAATTCCGGCTAATTCAGCTTGACTTAAAAAACCGTATGGAATAATTGACAATAATATATAAATTATTAAACATCCAACAAATCCTAAAAATGTTGCTCTTCCAACTATTTCTTGACTTTTTGCTTTTCCAGATAAAACAACTGCTCCTTCAATACCTATAAAAGCCCACAATGTTACAAGCATTGTTGATTTTAGTTGACTTCCAAATGAGCCTAATGTTTTGCCATCAATTATTTTATCTCCCCAAAAATCAAACTCAAATCTATTTAGATGAAAAACAAAAATCATTATTAAAATAAAAATTGCCAATGGAACTAATTTTCCAATTGTTCCAATTACGTTTATAAATGCTGCTTGTTTTGTACCTTTTAGCACAATAAAATAAAAACACCATATTAATAATGATCCACCTATTATTGAAGCAAGATTATTTCCACCAGCAAATACACCTGGAAAAAAATAATTTAAAGCATCCATTGTAATTATGGCATATCCAACATTTCCAAAGATTTGACATAGCCAATAACCCCAACCTATTGAAAAACCAACGTAGTCTCCAAAGCCCTCTTTTGCATATAAATAAATACCAGAAGTTAAATCTGGTTTTGCGTTAGCTAATATTCTAAAAGTATTTGCAATAAAAAACATTCCAAAACCAGTAATTAGCCAAGCAATTAAAACAGCACCAACCGATGCATCAGAAGCCATATTTTGTGGCAAACTAAATATACCACCTCCTATCATAGAACTAACAACTATTGCTGCAAGTCCTAATACACCAAGCTTTCCTGATGTGTCATTTTTTGAAATATTATTTTTTTCAGACATATTATATAAATTTATTATACAACTCAATTTATAGTTGTATATTTTAAAAAATCAACACCTTTCTGATTTTTAAAAAAAATAAATATAATTATAAAAATTCTAATTATTTCCATAATATAAAAAATATAATCATTGACAACTAAAAATAATATTATATTTTTTTGAATAAGAACATAATTTTCTGGTTTACAATGAGTATAAATACAAAAAAAGAAATGATTTTAAAATCAAAAAAAAGAGAGGCTATTTATAACTTAGAATCTAGAAAAAATTACTTTGATTCTGGAAAAATCCAAATTTTAAATAATTTTTTAATTAGTGATGGTATTTTATTATTATATTATACACAAAAGCCATTCTGTCTTGGTTGCGCTTTGTTTGACAAAAAAGATAATGAATTAATTTATAGAACGGCAAACCCAATATTTACAAGTGAAGAACAAATTGAAAAAATTAAATCAGAAATTGACGGTGATAAAATTACAATATTTTTTATTGAAAATGGTGTAAAAAAAGAAAAATCATTTTCTTTAAACTACATTTTAGGCAAAGAAAGAAATAATTCAGAAGATAATGATACTTGTGTAAAATGTATCATTGAGAAATACAGTGGAAATCCAATTATAAGTCCAAATTGCAAAAATAATTGGGAAGCTTGCGGTACTTTTAATCCAGCTATTATAGATATTAACGGAACTATACATATCTTATATAGAGCAGTTGGAAATGATGGCGGTTCCGTAATTGGATATGCAGTAAGTAAGGACGGAATCCATATAGACGAAAGATTACCATATCCTATATATAAACCAACAAGCGATTTTGAACTAAGAAATAGTGATTTAGCTCAACCAATTTTTCAGTATAGTTCAGGTGGCACATGTGATTGTTGGGGCGGTTGCGAAGACCCAAGAGTTGCAAAAATAGGTGATACAATATATATGATTTATACAGCTTTTAATGGTGTAAATCCACCTTGTGTAGCTATGACATCAATAAAAGTTTCAGATTTTATAGAAAGAAAATGGGGCAAATGGAAAAAACCAGTATTAGTTTCGCCTAAAAATCAAATGAATAAAAATTGGGTAATATTTCCAGAAAAAATTAATGGAAAATATGCAATTATGCATAGCATTACACCAAATATTCAAGTTGAATATCTTGATAGTTTAGATTTTCTTGAAAATCCTAATATAAAAAGCACCTATATGCAAGTTAAGAAAAAAGGCGTTTGGGATAATATTATCAGAGGCGTTGGACCTACACCTTTAAAAATAGATGAAGGCTGGCTTATTTTCTATCATGCTATTAGCGAAAAAGAATTAGGAAAATACAAAATTGGCGCAATGATTCTTGATTATAAAGATCCAACAAAGATTTTATATAAATCAACTTTCCCAGTTATAGAACCAGACAAAAAATATGAAAATGAAGGCTTTAAAGGTGGCATAGTTTATACTTGTGGTGCTACAATAAAAGATGAAAATCTTATTTTATATTATGGTGGTGCAGATACTGTTGTTTGTGTTGCTAGTTGTAATTTAAAAGAATTCATTAAACAAATAAAGGATAATAATGGTAAAATTTAGTAGATCTAATAAAAACCCAATTTTAATACAAAATGAAAAAAGTAGTTGGGAGGCAAGAGCAGCTTTCAATCCAAGTGTTGTATCTAGTGGAAAAAAATATTATATGCTTTATAGAGCAGTTTCAACTCCGCAAGAAAGACAAGGATTTAACTTAGAAATATCATCAATAGGTTGCGCGGAAGGAACAAGCTATGATAGTTTTAAAATACGAAAACAATTAATTAAACCTGAGTTTTATTGGGAAGCTTTTGGATGTGAAGATCCTAGAATTACCAAGCTTGGTGATAAATATTATATTTTCTACACAGCCCTTTCAACATATCCATTCTCCGCAAACGGTATAAAAATTGGCTTAGCTACAACTAAAAATCTTAAAAAAATTGATGAGAAACATTTAATAACTCCATTTAATTCAAAAGCAATGGCATTATTTCCAGAAAAAATTAATGGAAAATATACCGTTATTTTAACTGCTGATACAGATAATCCACCATCAAAAATTGCTATTGCGCAATTTGATAAAGAGGAAGATATGTGGAACGAAAATTTATGGGAAAATTGGTACTGCGATTTAACTTCTCACATAATTCCACTTTTAAGAAGTAAAAATGATCATATAGAAGTTGGCGCACAACCAGTTAAAACTGAAAAAGGTTGGTTAGTGGTTTATTCTTACATAAAAGATTATTTTTCACCAAATAAAATTTTCAGTATAGAAGCGGTTTTATTAGATTTGGAAAATCCATTAAAAATGATAGGTAGAACTAAAAAACCACTTTTTGTACCAGAAGAATCTTATGAACTTAACGGTAATGTTGCAAATATTACTTTCCCATCTGGTGCATTAGTTGAAGGTAATAAATTATTAATTTATTACGGAGCGGCCGATACAGTTTCTTGTGTTGCAAGTTGCAACTTAAATGAATTACTTGAAGAAATGAAAATACCAGAAGAAAAAGGTGAATTATTTATTAAAAGTAAAAAATTAAAAAATGGTTTTGAGAGATACATTAACAATCCAATAATAGAACCAATAGTTGAATCGCCTTGGGAAAATAGATCCACATTTAACCCAGCAGCAATTTATCTGAATGGCAAGGTACATATCTTATATAGAGCATTTTCTTTTAAAAATAAATCAACAATAGGATATGCTTCAAGTAAAGATGGAATACATATAGACGAAAGACTTCCAGAACCAATTTATGTTGCCAGAAAAATATTTGAGAAGCGTGCCGCTCCCGATTTATGGTGTGGTTGTGAAGATGCTAGATTAACCAGAATTGACGACACAATCTATATGACTTATACTGCATTTAATGGTAGAGTTGCAAGAGTTGCGCTCTCAACAATATCAGTATTTGATTTTTCGGCTAAAAAATGGAATTGGAGTGAACCGATGGTTATTTCATCACCAAGTTTTAATGATAAAAACGCTTGTTTCTTACCAGAAAAAGTTGATGGAAAATTTGCAATATTTCACAGACCAGAAAATTATATTGGTTTGAACTTTGTTGATAATTTAGAATCATTGCAAGAAAACTGGTTAAATACATCATTTGCATTAATAAAACCAAGGCCAGATAAATGGGATAATGCAAAAATAGGTATATCTGCTCCGCCAATAAAATTAAAGGAAGGCTGGTTGCTATTATATCATGGTGTTTCAGATCCGGGACACATATATAAAGTTGGTGCGGTTTTACTTGATTTAAAAGATCCATCAAAAGTTTTAGCCAGAACAGATACACCTTTGATTGAGCCGGAAATGGATTATGAGTTATATGGCGATGTTAACAATGTTGTATTCCCTTGTGGTGCAGTTATGATAAAAGATGAAATATTCTTGTATTATGGTGGTGCAGATATGGTTGTAGCTGTTGCTAAAATTAAAGTAAAAAATATTTTAGATCAATTAAATATATAATAAAAATTAATTATATACAAAACAAAAAACTAACAAATTAATTTTATATATTTGTTAGTTTTTACATATATATTTTTCACTAAAATGTTTAATATAGTAAAAAATATCATGTATTTCTTCACCTATTTTACCCATTATTTTCAATATTTTTTTTATTTTTTTTGAATAATTTGCTTGACAATAATAATTAGTGATTCATAATGTTTATGAATATGAATTATTAATAATGTATAATAAAAATGTCAAGTAGATGTGAATTAACTGGCGTAGGTGTAATGACTGGAAATAATGTTTCCAAATCAAAAAGAAGAACTAGAAGAGATTTCTTGCCAAACTTAAAAGAAGTTAGTTTAAAAAGTGATGTATTAGGAACTAATATTACTTTAAAAATTTCCGCTAATACTTTAAGAACTATAAATAAGTATGGAAATTTAGACTCTTTTATAATTAATTATAGAGGTAATAAACTTACAGATAAAGCTAAAAAATTAAGAAGAAGAATTGAAAAAGCTTTAATTCAAAAAGGTACTTATAAAGATATTAAAATAATCAGCAAAAGAAGAAGTACTAAAAAAGAAGAAAAATAAATATAAATTAAAATAATCAAAATAGTAAGGACAGTGTCAAAATCAGTTTTTATTTGTCAAAATTGCGGAGCGGTTTTAAAAAAATGGTCTGGACAATGTCCTGAATGCCACGAATGGAATACAATCACAGAAGAGAAAGAAGAAGGCGGACTCATTACCCACAATGAAGCAACAGGCAAAATCAAAAAAGAAGACGGGGTTTTGTTAAATTTTGAAGCTCTTGATAAAGAAATCAACGAATGCCCAAGGGAAATTATTGGTATTGGCGAGTTAGACAGGGTTTTAGGTGGTGGTCTTGTCAAAGGTTCCGCCGTACTTATTGGTGGCGATCCGGGTATTGGAAAATCTACCCTACTCTTGCAAACATTATGTGCCTTGGCAAACAATGGCGTAAATTGTATGTATATTTCAGGTGAAGAAAGTACCAACCAAGTTAGGATTAGAGCGGACAGGTTAGGACTTAAAAAAGCTCCTATTAAACTTGCATCGGCAACATCTGTAAACGATATATTAAAAAGCATTGCAAAAGAATTACCATCAGTAGTTGTAATTGACTCAATACAAACAATTTTTTCGCCAGAAATTTCTTCTGCACCGGGTACTGTTTCACAGGTTAGAACTTGTGCCAATGAACTTGTATCCCTTGCAAAAACAAAAGATATAACAATGTTAATTGTTAGCCACGTAAACAAAGACGGACAAATCGCAGGACCAAAGGTTTTAGAACACATGGTTGACACCGTACTCTATTTTGAAGGAGACAAGGACTACCAATTTAGAATACTTCGAAGCATAAAAAACCGTTTCGGTGCCGCAAACGAAATCGGTATTTTTGACATGGGAGACAGTGGCTTAATGGAAATCAAAAATCCATCAGAATTATTTTTATCTTCCAGAAAAGACAATGTCAGCGGAAGTGTTGTATTTGGTGGCATAGAAGGTACAAGACCGCTACTTGCCGAAATTCAAGCTCT
The DNA here is from genome assembly GCA_934747265.1 of uncultured Rickettsiales bacterium. Lineage (GTDB taxonomy): Bacteria > Pseudomonadota > Alphaproteobacteria > Rickettsiales > UBA1997 > CALXSC01. The sequence goes on along the minus strand of CAKVGI010000001.1, from coordinate 98,878 downwards.
AATCGCTCCATCATACATGCCAATGCCCCGCCGTGCCGTCGTAGGTTGGGATCAAAACCGACTATCAATGATAATAGCCGTTTTAGCAAGCAGATACGGACTCAACCTTCTTGACAAAGAAGTTTATCTAAATGTTGTTGGCGGTTTAAAAATAGACGAACCAGGTGCCGACCTACCAGTCGCCCTAGCTCTCATATCCGCATCAAAAGACAAACCCGTACCAAAAGATTGCATGACGATCGGCGAAATTGGACTTTCCGGCGAAATCCGTATGGTTTCACAAATAGAAGCAAGATTAAAAGAAGCCGAAAAACTTGGTTTCACAAAAGCCATCGTCCCCGAAGGTATATTTAACATAAAACAATTCAAGCCAGAAAAGTATAAGATAAAAATTTATCCCGTGAAACATATAAGGGATGTGGCAAGGTTTATGAATAATGGGGAAAATAAATAATAAATCTAATATTATATTAATTTATGAGAATTATTTCTTGGAATTGTAATGGTGCTTTTAGAAATAAAATTAATTCAATTTTATCCTTAAATGGAGATATTTATGTTATTCAAGAAGCAGAAGATCCGAATAAAAATAGTGATTTGTTAGACAAATTAATGAGTATCATCAACTCCATGATAATGGTACCACTCCCGATGAGAATGTCCCCCCTCTAATAAAGGTATCCACGCACCACCTTTTACTCAGTCCTCCACAATAAGAGTAAGAGTCCCCATCCCACTTGATAAGGATACCCATCAATTCCCCCCTGATAATGGGGGTAAGGGGGGTTTATGGCGTTAAGTCTCCGAACCCAACACCACAAAAAAATTATAAAACAAATAAAGAATTATACAAACTAGCTATTATTGAAATAAAAAGAATTATAAAAAACCTATAACATAATATATTTTCTTACAATATTTTCAATATCATCAGTATTTTCAATTCTTTCAGTATTCATTCCATATTTTTTATAAAAATCTATAAATTTCTTTTGATCATCTATAAATAAACAGTCTTTATAATTTATATTATTTTTTGATAAATAATCTTCAAAAAATCTTGGTTTTTCACTAAACAAATCAATTTTTAAGCAATTAATATTGCTAGAACATATTATATCATCAAAGTAATCATATAGATTTAACGATGGGACTGTATAATCCATAAATACATCCATATTATCTGTTGCTATAACTAATTTTATACCCTTCTGTTTTAATTTGTTTAAAAGAACTATAATATCTTTATTGGCAAATTTTGTATTTTTAACACTATGAATTAATTCATTTTTTAAAAAATTAAACTCTTTGTCATCGTTTGATATTTTTTTTATTATTTCGTTTGTTGAAATAAAACCCCTCATCCATTCTTTAACAGAAATATCTGGATTATTAAAAACTTTTTTAGTAATTTCTTGATATAATTTTGGATTATTATTTTTAATATGCCCCCAAAAATTATCATTTGATAGTGTATGATACCAATCAAAAAAGATTGTGTGAATTTTCATTATCTCTATTTACTTTTATATTTTTTATATACTGGATTAAAAACGATAAAAGTCAATACAAATGAAAATAATAGCATTAGAAGGTGGAATTGGTTCAGGTAAAAGTACAATTGGTAAACAATTAAGGCAAGAAGGATATTATTATTTTCCAGAAGCTATATCATTTCTATCAAAAACAGAATGTGATTCATTAGGGAGTATAACAGGAACAATCCACGACTAGCCCCAGTAATTAATACATTTTTCATTTTATATCAAACCCATATTCGCAATAAAATCTACCATTTAAGGAATTTTCAATACCGACTCTTACATAATCTATTAATTTATTTGGTAAATTATCTAAATCAAAATATTTGAGACCAGCACATTTATTCGGTTCTTTATTTGTAATATTACCATAGTAATTTTCAATAATAAAAAATATATCAATGCATTCTCTTTCTGGCGTTAATCTGTGCATTATACATGATGGTTTTAAATCTTGCATGTTTAATATCATATCAGCTTCTTCTTTTGCTTCTCTAATACAAGCGAATCTAGCCGGTTCGCCTCCATCAACATGTCCAGATACTAAACCATAATATCCATCCATATATCCTGTATTGTTTCTTAATGATAATAAAATTTTATTATCATTCTTGATAATTAAATAAACAGCGGGTACTACTTTAAACCTTTCCTTTGGCATTTTGATTTTCCTTTTAATATTTTATTTATTTTTATGGTTATATCCAACTATAAGTTATTAGTTATTAATTTCAAGTTAAATTCTATTGCTCACTTAATATCTGAACAATATCATGTAAGAAAGGCATATTGAAATAAAATATAAGGGATGTGATGGTTATGAATACAATTTACTATAAATAAGCTTAAAAAATTAAAAATAATTGATCTTAATAAAAAGAAAAATATAATATATAATTGAACAAGATTATTTAAAAAGAATGGATAAAATAGAAGTTTTTTATAGTAATGAAAACACGAGGCTTTATAATGGCAATTGCCTAGAAATTATGCGAAAAATGCCAGATGAAACTTTTGATATGGTGTTTGCCGACCCGCCATATTTTTTGAGTGGCGGAAGTTTCACTTGCCAAAACGGTCAAATGGTTAGTGTTAAAAAGGGCGATTGGGACATTGGTAAAACCGCCGAAGAAAATTTTAAATTCCACTTGGAGTGGTTGAAGGAATGTAAACGATTGTTGAAACCAAATGGTACTCTATGGGTGAGTGGCACATATCATTCAATTTATCAATGTGGTTATGCTTTACAATTATTAAAATATCACATACTTAACGATATAGCTTGGTTAAAACCAAATGCTTCACCAAATTTAAGTTGTAGATTTTTTACCGCTAGTCATGAAACATTGATCTGGGCAAGAAAAGACAAGAAAGGTAAACATACATTTAATTACAAGGCAATGAAAAATTGGGAGGATAATTATAAAAAAGAAATAAAATGTTTGCATTGCGGTAAAACTGATAGATATGAAATTTTGCACGAAAAAGGCAATCAAATGAGGAGCGTTTGGGCAATAAACACGCCAAAAAAGGAGGAAAAAATTTTTGGCAAACACCCAACGCAAAAAAGCTTAGACTTATTACGACGAATTATTGTTGCAAGCACAAACGAGAACGATTTAGTTCTAGATCCTTTTGCCGGTAGTTGCACAACTGGTGTTGCTTGTAAGATATATGGCAGGAAGTTTGTTGGGATTGATGTTGAGAAGGAGTATTTAGAAGTGGGGAAGAAGAGGATTAATAACATTAAAGAGGTAAATAATGCTTAACATATTGCCATTATCAAAATTTTATAATATAGATTCAAACTTGTTTGATGAAGAAGGAATATTGAATCCAATATTAAATATGGATGTTCCACTTTTTATAGATCCATTACTATTAAAATTTAGTTCATTTAATATTTTTAAAAATGAAGCATTTAATTTATACAAGGCTTTTTTTGAAAGATTATACACAGATATTTTATCTTTGATTGGTGTTAAGGAAGAAAAAATTTACATAAAAGCAAAAAATAATTTAATTCAAAAATTACAATTTAAAGAAATAAACGGATTATGTCTTGGATATGCATTTAAAAATAATAAAGGTCGCGGAATAGGAAAAAAAATAGCGAAACAAATTTTAGATAGAGCTATAGAACTTATAGAAAGAGGTGCTAAAGATTCAAATATTTTTAATATATTATTTTTATTAGAAGAAAATATTGGTGCTGATTTTATAAGTGATATGACCGCTAATATTATTTATGAACCACTCTGCAAATTTACTGAAGATAAATCTATAAGACTTAATATACCAACAAAAAAATTTGGAAATTTTAATTTGCCAGAACATCCGTTGGAAAATGGGAAACCTATATTGTTATTACCACTTGATATATTGAGTGAATTACCCTTGGAAGATGATACTAAAAATGTTTTTAATATGTTTATTCAAAGAGAAGGAAACTTTGACATACACAAAATAGCAATAAATCAAGATATATCAGATATTCTTAGTTATTGTGCTGAGAAGAAAAGCGGAAAAAAGGAATTAAAACAAAATCTTGGAAATTATGTTTACGATAATATCTCTGTAGTTAAAGAAATATCTGATTTTATAAATAATTACAATATTTCTGCTTATAATTTTAATAACGATCCTATTGGTGTAAATTCAATAAAAAATTTTTTAAATTTTATAGAACAGAACCCGAAAATAATTCCAAATTATAATACTAAAAAAAATGAAGATATATTAGAACTTATAGATGATATAATTAATAGCTTTAAAAATTTTATAGATAATGATAATGAAACAAAAAGAAATTTACTTTATAACAATAAAAAGCCCAAAAATGAAAAGTGTTGGCAAAGTATTTTTAAAGTATATGTCAATAAGATAATTGAAAAGAGTGATCTAGATCTAACACCAGAGGCATGGACGGGAAACGGTCCTGTTGATTTTAAAATATCTTCTGGAAATAATTTAAGAATTTTAATTGAAATGAAATTATCTCCTAGTCCACATTATTTAACTGGTTTAACTAAACAATTAGAAATTTATAAAAGTTCGTTAAAAAATATAAAAAAATCTTATTATATGATTATAAATTTGGAGGATGATGATAAATTTGTTAATAAATTAAAAAAACTGTATAACAAAAAGAACGAATTAAAGTTGGATACTGAAATAGTTAGTATTGATGGAAAAATTTACGATTCTGCAAGCAATAGGAGATAAGATGAAACAAAACGGCATAGGTGGAGCCAACACCAAAACTGGCTTAATTTTTGAAGGAAAAACAGATTTAAAAACTTTTTTAAATCAGCAGAAGAATTATTTTGTTGATGATAACAATGAAGTTTTTTATAATGGTGAATCTGTTGCTTTTATTTTTAAAAAATATGGTTTATATAAATTTTTTGAAAGTAGGAGTATAAATTGGAAAGATTATTGGTCTAAAAGACTTTTGCCAGATGATTCAATCTATGTAATCATAAATAATACATTTTATATTATCGAATGCAAATTTCAAAAAGTTGCTGGTTCTGTTGATGAAAAATTGCAGACTTGTGATTTTAAGAAGAAGCAGTATAAAAAAATTTTTAGTCGTTTGAATATTGAAGTGCAATATATTTATTTATTAAATGATTGGTTTTTAAAATCAGAATATAAGGATGTACTAGACTATATAATTAGCGTTGGTTGCGAATATTATTTTAATTATATACCATTACAAAAATTAGGTTTGCCAATTAGCGATTAAAGATAAAATAACTTGCGGAATATTTTATTAATTTATAATTTCTTTATGATGGTCGCAAAAATCACATCAATAAAACATAACGGTATTTATTATTAAAAACTAGTTGTAATCAAAACCTCTGGACAATAATAATTTTTATTTTTAATGGCGGATTCATAAGAAGTTCTTCCGTAATATCTACCCCTACTATCTCTGCAATACCCCCTAAACTTTCCAGTATTATATATGCCATCATCAATTTTTTTATCTAAATCCCATATAATTTTTGAAAAAGTAAACAAATCTGAACCTTTTGCAATAGCTAGAAATATATTATTCTTATCAGCCAATCCGTATCTCCAATAACTAGGACCATCATCTCTATCATCTGTATATCTATAAGAATATATTATATTTTTGTACGCTTTTGATATTGGATTACTCCCATTATTTGTATAGAAACCATTCTTAATATATGATAAATTTGTATTTTTTGGCTCAAAATCAATTATTTTTGCCAAATATAAATCAACAAACGGTGCTGAAAATTCATTTGGTATGCCGTATTCATTACCATTAGAATTATAAGGTGCTGAAAAACTGTTTGAATCATAAATTTGTCCGCTTAAATATCCAATTTTACCAGTTCTTCTTATATCGCTAGGTAGATAGCCTTTAAGTGAATAAAATGAATTTAAAGCCTGTTCATAATTTCTTATTTCTGTTGCTATTGTTCTCATTTTCGTGCTTTCAATCAAACTTTGTCCGCCAGTAATTCCAGCAACCAATAAGCCAATAATTATTAAAACTATTGATAATTCTATTATGAAAACGCTTTGTTATTATTCACACCATATAAAAATGATCGATATATAACATAATTGTAAATCATAATATTTATTTTTCAAACGGTTTATGTGATATAATTATAAAACTTTACTAATTTTTAATATATCATAATGTACTAAATCTTCTTAATTTCTTTTATGTCATTTTATAAAATTCCTCTTTACTTCATCTATAAATTTAAAAATAAAGAGGAATAACATATTAACAGAAATAAAATTACAAATCAGTAATATTAATATCCGGAATTAAAAAATACTCCAATATCTCTAATATTCCGTACATAATCATATATGTTCCAATGATTATAGCTATTGTTAATGCGCCAACAGATGGGTGTACTAAAATAATCAATGAAAATATAATTCCTATAATACCAGAAATTAATGGATATTTCCAAAAATCAATATTTAGTTTTTTTAAATCTATTGATGTTGATACTTGTTCTGTACTGCTAAACAATATCCATAAAGCTAAAATGAGAGATATTGATGTCGCAACAAAAGAACTTTTGCTTACAAAAATAATACCTATTGCTAAATTTAATAAACCATAGCCTAAATATTTTGTCTTTTTTCTTACAAAATATTCAATTACAAATGATGCTCCAATTAAAATAAAAATTATTCCTAAATATAATGCTATTAAAATAAGAGTATCTAATGGATTTAACCACACGTAAATTCCAGCTATACTTAATAAAGCTCCTATGATTAAATTATAAATATTTGGTTTAATTAACATATTTTCCTTTTAATTTTAAGTTGCATTATTATAATAATTAGTTATTTTAATATGTAAAGATATTTTTTAATTTTTTACTATATATTGTTATTATATTATTGTTTTTATAAAGGTTGATTTTAAAAAAAATATTAATACTATTTTAGTATTAATATAAAAATAATGTATATGACATATAAGACTAGTCAATTTGAAGGTGAAAGAATAGCAAAAGTTATTGCTAGATGCGGACATTGTTCTAGAAGAGAAGCAGAAAAATTAATTGCTGATGGTTGCGTAAAGGTTAATGGCGTAGTAATTAATAGTCCAGCTTTAAATATTACAGATCAATCTATTAAAATTAATGATAAATTATTGAATACAAAGGAAAAAACAAGACTATGGTTATATAATAAACCTAAGGGTACGGTTGTTAGTTTGACTAGTGATAAAAAAGGTGTTCCAACTGTTTTTGATTTATTACCTAAACAAATGCCAAGAGTAATAGCCGTTGGTAGACTTGATATAAACACGGAAGGCTTACTATTATTTACCAATAATGGCGAATTATCAAATTATATTAGTAGCCCACAAACTGGTTGGACTAGACATTACAGAGTTAGAGTTCATGGAAAATTAAATAAAGATAGGTTTGAAGATTTTGGAAAACATGGTCCTATTATAAATGGAATAAAATATAAGCCAGTTAAGATTAAAGTCGAAAAAGAAGGTGAAAGTTCTAATTCTTGGCTACAAGTTTCTATAAACGAAGGCAAAAATAGAGAGGTTAAAAATATAATGGGTGATTTAGGATTAACTGTTACGAGACTAATTAGAACTGGTTTTGGACCATTTCATTTAGGAAAATTAGAGACAGGTATGATAAAAGAAGTTCCAATGAAAAACTTACAAGAATTAATTGGAAATAATGTCAAATTACAATAATTAGCGGTATTTTATATGCAGTCTATAAAAAATGCGTTTTTAACTATATATTACAAATTTTTTGATAATAAAAAGAATACTTATGCCAGTTTTTCTAAGCGTTTTGGTAGTTTTGTTATTGATTCAATAGTAATTTTAATTGTTTTCAATTTAACGATCTTTTCTTTAAAATATTTTGGTTATGATATCAATATCAGTAAACAAACAGCTATTACCGAAAATGAAAGTAAAAATGATACTCAAAATAAAGATGATACAAAAATATTTTTAAAGGAGGATATTGACGAAGAATCGTTTGTAAAAATGTATCGTTTAGCTATTGCTATATCTGCTTTGTATTATACAATAACAGTTTCCTCAAAAAAGCAAGCTACTATTGGCAATATAATTTTTAAAATAATGGTTATTGATATAAAAGATGGTAAAGTCGGAAAAATTACTGCCTTATTAAGATATGTTTCTACAATAATAAATAATACATTGTATGGATTCGGTTATATTTTTTATTTTTACAGAAATGACAGAGCCTTTTTGCAAGACTTATTATCAAATACAAGAGTTGTTAATTTAGTAAATCAAAAATCTACTTCCGAGAAAAAATAATTAATTGAAATATATAAAATAGAAAAAAGATATTTTATATATTTATATGGAAAGAAAGATAGCGAAAAATTGTTATGAAAAAAAATCATCATTATTAGAAATAAAAAATATTAGCGGTTTAGGTAAATTTTGTGGATATGCTAGTATATTTAATGTAGAAGATTCATATAATGATGTAGTATTACCAAAAGCTTTTAGTAAAACATTGCAAACAAAAAGTGATATAAAATTATTATGGCAACACCAAGCCGATAAACCTATTGGATATTTTAATATAATAAAAGAGGATAATATTGGACTATATGTTGAAGGTCAAATATTATTGGATTTAAAACAAGGTAAAGAAGCTTATGATTTAATAAAATCAAAAGCCGTTAATGGTTTGAGTATTGGATATAAAGTAAATGATTTTGAATATGATCAGAATACAAGAAAATTAAAGGATATAGAGCTATTTGAGATTAGTATTGTCACATTTCCAGCCAATAAATATTCTAATATTACATATTGTAAAAGTTTAAATATGGAAGACATTGTTTTGAGTAAATTGGAATTATTAAAAAATAAGTTATTAAATCTAAATTGATTTGATTTATACTTTAAATTGAATAATATCAAAATATTAACTCTTGATTTTTTATATAGTATCATTTACATTACTTATAGTTTTAATAAATAATCGCGTAATGATAACCCCAATTATATTATCAGGAGGAAATGGAACAAGGTTGTGGCCTATGTCCCGTACAAGTAAACCAAAACAATTCATAAGCTTTATTAATAATGATTCAATGTTTACACAAACAGTAAAAAGATTTTCTGATAAAAATGTTTTTAATGATGTGATTATATTGGGAAATATTAAACATGAGAAATTAATTGATGAAGAATTAAAGTTAAATAATTTAAAAAATTCCAAGGTTATTCTTGAACCAAACGCTAGAAATACAGCACCGGCAATTTGTTCTGCGGTAGAGTATTTATATCATAATTCCCCAAATAAGGATGATATAGTTATCTTTTTACCATCAGATGCATATATAGATAATTGTAAAATCTTTGAAAATTATCTATTGGAAGGCGTAAAAGAAGCAGAAAAAGATAAAGTTGTTTGTTTTGGTATACAACCTTTATATCCAGAAACTGGTTATGGATATATTGAATTAAGCGAAAAAATAGAAAATAATACTTATTTTGTTGAAGCTTTTAAAGAGAAACCAGATTTTGAGTTAGCACAAGAATTTTTAAAGAAAGGTAATTATTTATGGAATGCTGGAATTTTTATGGCAAAAATTTCTGTATTACACAACTTATTCTTAAAATATAAAGAAGATTTATTGAAAAATATAGATCTTACAATAGAAAAATCACCAGAAAAAAACAACAAGATTTATCTAGACAAAGAACTATTTAATAAATCCGAGGATATATCAATAGATTACGCTATAATAGAACATTTAAATTCAACAAATTTAGCTACTGTTGCTATGAATTTGACTTGGAGTGATTTAGGAAGCTACAAAGCTTTATATGATATAGATCAAAATAAAAATTCTGATGATAATATAGTAAAAGGCAAGGCTGTTGTATATAATTCAAAAAATTGTTATATAAAATCTAACCATAAAGTCGTATGCTGTGCCGATGTTGATGATTTAGTTGTTGTTGAAGATGATGATATAATACTCATTATGAAAAAAGAAAAATCTCAGAATGTTAAAAAAATTATAGAAAAAATTAAAGAAGAAAACTTAAAAGAATTGTTGTAATAAAAATATTAACCCCCCCCCCTTACCCCCCTTATCAGGGGGGGGATTCGACAGATACTCCCTTATCAGGTGGGGATTGGATGTGCGTTCCTTATTAAGGTTGGTTGATGTAAAATATTTCCTTCCCTACCCTCCTTATAAGGTGAGAACTAGCAAAGTCAATGATCCCTTCCTCGCCCCCCTTCGTAAGGGGGGAGCTGACGAAGTCAGCAGGGGGGTTGAGAACATCTATTTGTTTTATAATAAAATAATTAAAAATAAAACATAAAGCTTGGGATTTTGAATTAAGAATGGTAATATATTTCTATTAATAAAACCTACATATTTAATACCATATATAATCGTACTTTAAATATATTATATTAAACAATAACATTATATATAGACTATTATATATAAAATATATAATTAATAATTTTATAATAATTATAAAATAATATATTAATATAAAAAACAGAGCTTAAAACAATCAAAGTATTTTAACCCCCCCTTGCCCCCTTATCAGGGGGGATTGGACAGATACTCCCTTATCAGGGGGGGATTGGGTGCGTGCCCCTTATCGGGGGGGTAAAGTGGCATTTCTCCTTAGTAGTGGAAACCGACGAAGTTAATATACCACCTCTCTGTCTCCTTTCCAAGTGAACCGATATTAAATACTTTCTTCCTCACCCCCCTTTGCAAGTGGGGAGTCAGTCGTAGAACACATCCCCATTGCCCCACTTTGTAAGGTGGGGAGTCAGTCGTAGAACACCTCCCATCCGCCCCCTTCGTAAGGGGGGAGCTGACGAAGTCAGCAGGGGGGTTGAGAACATTCATTTAATTTATAATAAAACAAACAAATAATTAAAAATAAAACATAAAATTTGGAATTTTGAATTTAAAATTAAGAACAATATATTATATAATAATATTACTATACATATTTAACAATAATCATCATATACAAAAAAGTTGAATATTATGAGTTTAAAAATTAAAAGTCTACTAAAATTTTTTATTTTTTTAAAATTATTTGCTTGAAAAAACATAAATATTTTTTTAAATTATAGTAATTATGCCAATTATGTTTTTATATAACTGTGTTAAATGAAGATTTTGCGTATATAAATGATAATTTAGCTTTTAAATATTTAGGTTTAAAAAAATATCTTTTAGAATTGCATCAGATGGGTATTAATGATGTTAATCTTTTTCTTCTTGTAAGTTTAGAGAAAGAATATTATGAAGGTGATAATTTGGCAAAAATTATTAATGATTTGATAAAATTGTCAAATAATTTAGTTTTGAATATCAATAATAAAATAGTAAAGTTTAAGGTAAATAAAATAAGTTTTGATGTTGGCGATGTACTCAATAGACATAGATGGATATATAGGTATAATGAAAAATATATGCTTGACAATGGATTAACCGATAATCAAGAAGATAAAATTCCATCAGACGTAGAGGAACAGATTAAAATAGAAGCTTATAAAACTAGTAAGAATGAAGGTTTTGATTGGTTTAGAAATAATTGTATTGATGTAATAAACGCAATCTTACCACAAGATAAACAAATAAGTAAAGATTTAAAATTAAATAATGATATTACAAAAATCTTTGATGGCAATAACAATATACCAAAAATAGAATATATTTGTTATGAACATTGGCTAAAACATAAAGACTATAATCATATTGCTGAAATATTAGATAAAATTAGATTTCTAGACAATTCAATAATTGAAAAATCCTTTGACTATGAAGCTAACTATTTCTTAGAAAGATTAACAAATAGAAATAAATTTCCAAAATTTCCAAATATTTTTGTAAAACATAGTAAGGATTATTTGGTAGATGAAACCGTTAAGGATATTATTCTTAATAAAGAACCAAAAAATATATTGATGTATGATTTTGGATTAGAATCAAAAGTTTTTACAACATTTAAGGGTAAAAAAGCCAAGACCAATATTCAAATACAAAAATATTATAATCCAGAATTATCAAATTTAGATAATTTATATTGGGTTTCAATAAGATAAAATATTTAGTTTAAGATATTATTTATATTACTACTATTTAAAAAATTCAAAAATAATTCAGTTGATTTTTTGATTTTATTATTATTTCTAGTAAAATAATAATAATTCATTGGTGGGAAATTTACACGAGTACTTTTATATATTAATTCCTTTTTGTCCTGCTCAGTTAAATATAAACCATTTAATAAAGATACATACAACTTACTTTTTACCATCTTTTTTACCATATCTGTTGTACCATATCTAAAATGAATCGGTGATTTTATATTATATTCATCAACAAAATTTTGAAATGACTCAATATAAATTAAATCTTCCAATACAACAAATGGATATTTTGCCATCATTTCTTTTGTAATCTCAATATCTTTCAATTTTTCATAAGGATGACCCTTATATAAAATCCAATATTCTTTATAATCCGTAATTTTTTGTCTGTATAAACCATCTAAGAGTTCTTCATTAATATTACATGGATAAATAGCAATATCTAATTCTCTATTATCCAACATTTCAAACGCTCGTTCTTTTGAAATATTAAATGTATTAATTTCCAAATCAGTATTTTCTTGTTTCATTTTTATAAAAAAAGGAATTAATCTAACTATAATCATATCAAGAGACGCAATATTTAAAACATTTTGTCTTTCATAGTCTAATTCTTTTTTAAAATTTAAAAACATATTATCAATACCGTCAATAATAGGTATAGACATTTTGTAAAATTTTATTCCAGCATCGGTAATTACCAATTTATTTGTATATTTTCTATCAAAAAATTCTGTACCAAATTCTGTTTCCAAAGATTTTATTTGCTGTCCTATTGTAGCTGGTTCCAAATTTAAAACTTTTGAAGCTTTTGTGGCGGAACATCCGTTTTGAACAACAGCGCAGAAGCCTCTAATCTGGTTTAATCTATCTTTTTTATAATAAAATCTATTTATAAGTTCATTTTTCATATAAAGAAATATCTTAGATAAATCATTTTATATAAGATATAACTTTCTATGATTTTAAAATCAAGGATTTAATATAAAAAATATGAATAAGAGATAGGTCATATTTTTTATTCATGAAAAAAGGGGGCACCTTCTTATTATTTTTATTTATATATACAAGTCATAGTTTGTATAATTTTTTAATTTTTGTTTTGTTTGAAGTATTTATATTTTCCATTTTTGAGGTACCCCTATTTTTAATTATAAAAATACTATTAAAACATACCATAGATATTTTATAAATTTTATTGAAAAATATATTTATATATGTTATAAATATATTCATTAATGATTATATTCATAATTTTTATGGAAACAGAGGGTGATATTAAACATACTACAAAAAATAAAGAAAATCAAAAAGATGTATCATTAAATGATAACGAACATGATGAACAAAGTGAAGAAGATTTAGCAAAAATTGGTGATGCAATTTCTGGGGTTATAAAGAAAAATCCAGATTTAGCATGCAACATCATTAGTAGTTTTACGCAAGGTTGTATTTTTAAAGGTGAAGATATAAAAGATATTGGTAATGTAATTACTAGAATTATTCAAACCGATGGAATAAAAGATAATCCAAATTTGGCATGTAATATCATTAATAGTTTTGCAGAAGCTTGTATTACAGAAGGAGGGGATTTTACGGAAATTGGTGATGTAATTTCTAAAATTAATAAAATTAATAGAGAAAATTGTGGACCTGATCTTGTTCATAATAATAAATTAATTGAAAGTATTTTAGTATTACATAAAGCCCTTATTCCTAAATCAGATTATTTCTCAAAAGACGAAAAAGGCTTAACAAAAGTTTGTAATGCATTTTCTAAAATTACTGAAACCGATATAGCAGATTATAATCAGGATTTTATGTTTAATGTCGTTAGCACTCTTACGCTAAATTGTATTTTACAAGAAAAGGATTTAACGGAAATTGGTGATGCAATTTCTGTGGCTATAAAAAATAATCCAGATTCTGCATTTAATATTATTTATGATTTTACGCAAGATTGTATTTCACAAGAAATAGATTTAAAGAAAATTGGTAATGTAATTTCTGTGATTATAAAAAATAATCCAGATTTAGCATATAACATCATTAATAGTTTTGCAAAAGCTTGTATTTCAGAAAAAACAGATTTAAAGAAAATTGGTGATGCAATTTCTGGGGTTATAAAAAATAATCCAGATTTAGCACATAATATCATTAATGGTTTTGCAGAAGCTTGTTTTTCAGAAAGAACAGATTTAAAGAAAATTTGTGATGCAATTTCTAAAATTAATAAAGAAAATGGTGGACTTGATCTTGCTAATAATAATGAATTAATTAAAAATATTTTAGTATTACATAAAGCCCTTAATTCTACATCGGATTATTTCTCAAACAAAGAAGACTTAACAGAAGTTTGCAGTGCATTTTCTAAAATCGTAAAAAATAATCCAAATTCTGTTTTTGATTTTACACAATCTTGTATTTTAAAAGGAACAGATTCAAAGAAAATTGGTGATGTAATTTCTGGGGTTATTCAAACAGATGAAATAAAAGATAATCCAAATTTAGTATTTGATATTATTAATGGTTTTGTTCAAGGTTGTTTAACAACAAAACCAGATAATATAAAAGATATAACAGAAAGTTTTTTTAACTTATTTAATAGTAATTTTGGAGAAAAGGAAAAAGAAATTAAAGACAAATTAAAACCAGTATTCTCATTAATTGTTTCTCAATATTTTATAAATATACTAACAAATAGTAGCAATAAACAATTATCAGAAGAAGATAAAAAACAAACAGAAACACAACTTTTTGAATGCTATAAAGAACTTTTTCATGTAGAAAATAAACAAGAATTTCAAAATATTTCATTAAAAGAATTATTAGACTTACAAGATAAATATTTAAAAGAAAGATTTAAGAAAAGAGGTGTTAGAGGCGGTGGAGAATATGAAACTTTCTTAAAAACGGCTTACAATTTAATGTCAAAATCAGAAGGTAATAAAGAATTAACTGTTAAAGATTTAGAAAAACAAAAAGATGCATTTAAAGATTTAAAATTTATAGACTTAGATATTGCTAATAGTATAAAATCAAAAGAACAATTATTTCACGAAATTGGATTAGAACAAAAAGATTTTGGAACCGATAAAAAAGGTAGTAATTTTAGTATTGTTCATTGTACATATCTAAATCATGCTTTTGTTATGATAATAGACAAAACAAAAGAATGGGATGACGCAATAAAATCAGAAACTGAATCAATATATTTAATAGATTCATCGATATACATAGAAGACGAAAAAACAGAGGAAGATACTCCACTAAATAAAAAGAAACAAATTTTTAAAACAACAAAAACTTTAAATCAATTATATCAAGAAAACGGTACCTGCTGGCTTAATGCTATGTCGGCTGTTGGATTTTTATTGGAAAGACAACAAGAACGTATAGCTGAACAAAAGCAAGAGCAACAAGAACAAGTTGAACAAACAGAACAACAATCAAAACAACCTTATGGTTTAAGTATTAATAAGCTATTGGAAGGCTTTAATAAAAAACGAGATGAAGAAAGTGGAAAAATTATTAAATCCGCAACCTCACAAGAAAAGTTATCTTCTTTTGAACAAGGTATTTGTGATTATTCTACTGAACATTTTTATACATTAACCGATATTTCCGATGAAGAAAAAGCTATTATAAAAGAACTTTTAACAGAAAAAATTAAACAAAATAAAGCTGATCAAAGAAAATTATCTACTACATCTAGTCGGCTAGAAAAATCAAAAGAAGAACAAGACAAAACCAGCGAAGAAGAAATATCAAAAATATCTAGCGAATCAGGAGGATTAAACGATGAAAATTTCATAATTGGGTATAATTATTTAAAAGAGTCTCTTGAACGATTTACACAAGATACAGAAAAATTAAAAGAACTGTGTGCTAAATTTGATATTAAGGATATTCAATTATTAGAACTAGAACAAAAGGAAGATTTAAGTAGCAGAAAACGAAGTATTGACTCATGTTTTGGAGAAATGGCTATCGTGGAAGAAATATCAGATATGGAAAAACCAACAAAATATCAAAATATTATGCAACAAAGTAACAATGGACAAGAACAAAGAAATACCGCAAGAGCGGGAGCAAGAACTCAAAAAGCTTTATAAAATATTATTGCACACTAATTTTTATATAAATAATTTAAGTTAGAACTAATATTTAACTAATAATATTTCTTGTCTTACTGAACTTTTAGCATATAACATTGCAATATCCCCTCCGTGCTACTGTGCGTAAGATGGCTAAATATTAATAATAGTTTAAACTATGGTTTAATCAAAATATTTTCCAAATTTTGCATATCTTTTGGTAATGGAACCTCAAATTGTTTTAGCTCGTTTGTTGTTGGCTGATAAAACTTAATTTTGTAAGAATGTAAAGCTTGTCGTGGAAAAGTATCTAGAATATTTTTGATTTCTTGACCATATTCATTTTTTAAATGCCTTGTCTTTCCACCATATATTAAATCTCCTATTAAAGGATGTTTTATATAGCTGGAATGAAGTCTTATCTGATGTGTTCTTCCTGTTTCTAAGTTAAACTCAACCTTTGAGATAGAATTGTTTAAAAATGTTTTCAAAGTTTTATAGTGAGTCAAAGAATATCTGGCTTCTGGATTATCTACTATTTCCATTTTTAACCTATTAGTTTTACTTCTCTCCATATATCCTTCAATATCACCATTTAATGGAGTAATAACGCCCCATAAAAATGCAATATAATATCTTTTTAATTCTCTAGTTTGCAACTGTTGTGATAGTTTTAAATGAGCTTTATCATTTTTTGCAACAATCATTAAACCACTTGTATCCTTATCTAATCTATGTAAAATGCCTGGTCTAAATTCACCACCAATTTTTGATAGCTTTTCTTTTCCATAAATATTTAGAAGAGCATTTGCAAGCGTATTCTCATCATTTCCAGCACCAGGATGTGTTGTTAAACCAGCTTGCTTATTAATAACAATCAGATCATTGTCTTCATATATAATATCAAGCGGTATGTTGGATGGTTGCAATTTTTTTTCTATAATTTCTGGAATAAGTAGTTCAAAAATATCACCAACTTTAACCTTATAAGAACTATTTGTTATAATATCGCAACCTTTTCTTAAATTACCACTTTTTATAAATTCTTGAAGCTGATTTCTTGTTATATTTAAATCTTTTATAATATCAGACCCCATAAGAACTTTATCAATTCTATTCTTTTCTTGTTCCTTTTTTATTGTAATTTTTAAATCTTTTTTCATCTTGCTATAATAGGTAATAAAACGCTACTAAATAATATAGCAACAGCAAAAAATAATAAAAGTCCAGTTCCATAACCTCTTAAAAAACTCAAAGTTATATCTTTCAAATAATCACTTTTTGTCAAGAAAAAGAAAAATATTGCTATAAATACAAAAAAGGATGTACTTGGTATGATGTTTGCAAAAATACCAATTATATATGCAAAAGTCTTAATGTGTTTTACATCTTCGTCATAAAAATAATTTGTATTTCTATAAAAAAAATAAATTCCTAAGGATGCTATTCCCAGTATTGTCCTTATCATTAATAAATATTTGTTATCAATGTCTTGATACTAATAAAGTTTTAAAAAATGTCAATAAAAAATAATTGCAGTATTTTATATTTTTCTTGTTTTTTAAATAAAAAAATATACTTTTATAGTGATGAATTTTATTATGTTATTGTGTATTTATCATTATCAGAATCACAAAGACTAGCTATTGACGAAATAGCAAAAGGAAGAAATGTTTTTATTACAGGTCCCGCAGGAACTGGTAAATCTTATTTACTCAATTATATTAAGACTGAATATAGAGATAATAGTTTACATATTACAGCTTCTACTGGTATTTCGGCTATTAATGTTGGTGGACAAACTTTGCACTCTTGGGCTGGTTTAGGTTTAGGTAATTTACCACTTAACGAAATATTAAGAAATATATGTTCTGTAAAAGGAACCCATATGAGAAAAAAATTAAGAGCAGCAAAAATGCTAGCAATTGACGAAATATCAATGATTCCAGCACATATTTTTGATTTATTAAATAATTTATTAAAAGCGGTTAGAAATAATCAAGATCCGTTTGGTGGTATTCAATTAATATTATTTGGTGATTTTTTACAATTACCACCAGTAAGTAAAATCTCACAAGAAACATTTTTTTGTTTTGAAAGTGAAGCATGGCAAGAAGCTGATATTGAAATGATTGTATTAAAAGATATTTTTAGGCAATCAGATACGGAATTAGTAAATATGCTTAATAATTTAAGATTTGGTCAAATTACAAAACATGATATTGAACTTTTAAGAAGTAGGTTTAAAAAAGAAGATTTTGATAAAGTTTTTGAGGCTACAATACTAGGAACGCACAATATACAAATTGAAAGAATCAATTTAAACAAATTGAAAGATTTAGATACGCAAGAAAAAACATACAAAGCAAAGTTTGATGGCAAACCAGAAAAAATTGAATTTTTAAAGAAAAACTGTATAGCTCCCGAAAATCTTACTTTAAAACTTGGCGCACAAGTTATGATGTTAAAAAATACATACGCAAAAGAAGGTGTAATGAATGGTTCTATTGGAGTTATTAGATCTTTTGATAATAAAAAAGGCTATCCAGTTGTTGAATTTACAAACGGTTCTTTAATTACAATATCGCCGGAAGAATGGTGTGTTGAAAAATTTAACGAAAATACAGCTCAATTAGAAGTTGAAGCCGTTATGAGACAAATACCTTTAATATTAGCTTGGGCTATTACGGTTCATAAATCGCAGGGTATGACAATAGAAAAAGTTAGATGTAGTTTAGGCAACGCTTTTGCTGAAGGACAAGTTTATGTTGCTATTTCAAGAGTTAAGAGTTTAAATGGTCTTTTTATAGAGAGTTTTAATATAAATAATGTAAAAGCTAACAAAAAAGTAATAGAATTTTATGAAAAAAATGATTTACAATAACTTTATTATTAAGTAAAATAATACTCCATATCAAAATCATATAAATAAAAGACACAAGAACTATACAACTTCCAATATCTTTTGCAATTTTTGATAAAGGATGCAGTTCCTCTGATATTCTATCTATTGTCATTTCTATAGCAGTATTTATGAGTTCCGCTAAAATCACTAAAAATAAAGTACTAAATAAAAACATCTTTTCTACTATTGAAATATCCAATAATATTGCTATTGGCATAAATATAACAAAAACCAATATGTCTTGCCTAAATGCTTCTTCTGATTTAAAAGTAGCTATAAAACCATCATATGAAAATTTAAATGCATTCAATATTCTCTTTATCCCTTTTTTACTTCGTTTCATATTACTTTTTCTCGTTTATGCTTAATATTTTAATTTTATAGAATATGTTTAAATTATCAAGTCCTCCCATCATGAAATCTCTTGATTGTTTAGCAATTTCTTTTGCGGAAATTGTTATTTCATTACCTATTTTCTTATCTATTAAATATTTTGTCAAAACATCATCATCACCTATTTTTATATAGTCCAAAATACGTTGAGATTGTTGATATTGATTATCTAAATTTAAAATTATCATCTCTATTTTTACTTCATCACCCATTTGTACAATATCAAGATTGTTTAATTTTCTTTGAGAATTATTTTCTGTCAATTCACTGATAACTTGTGGATTATTTTTTATTATTTTAGTCATTAATTCATTTTGAATACGATGAATTGATAAATTCTTATCATTTTTAGGTAAATCATTTTTTATATGTTTTAAACCTATAATCAGAAAAAACACAAATATCAAAAATACTTGAAATTTACCATTTATAAGTAATTCCGCTATTTTTTTGTGTAAAATTCTTAATATATTCATATAATTAAATACTAATTAATATATTTTCGGTATAAATATTTTTCAATCTTATTAACATCATCATCATCAAGAGCACTATCAAATACTATTATCTCAAATATCTCTCCTTCAAATCCATTATCTCCAATTACAACTTTCTCTGGTCTATCATTAAAGTTATCACCGCCCTGTCCTATATCAACAAATTCTTTTTTAAGACCTTTTTTTATACTCTTACTATGTCCATCATTTCTAATAACAGTAATAAGTGAATCTTTTACGTCATGCGCCGTAATTTTAAAACCAGACTGAATTATTGTTCCAGTATTATCGCTCTCCGGTTTACTTACAACAAATATTGTATAAGCCAAAAGATTGAGAGATTTTTTAGATACCATTGGATTATGTCCATTAAAATAAACTGATTTTATACCGGGAAAAGTTCGCTTTTCTTCAAAAGTTTGATAATGTTGACTATCTGATGCCATAAATAAAATCTTATTTTTACTTAAATCATCCCAATCCAATACTTTATAACCGTCTTTTTTTTCTCTACTAGACATTGATGTTTCTAACCATAATGCCAATTTATTATTTTCTATAATATTAGGTTGTTGTGCCGTTAAATTTATAGCATTAATTAGTCTTCCATTCTCAACAACTCTTTCAGAAACAGAAAAAACAACAAATAGTAGAGACATAATAACGACTACTATTGTTAATTCAATTAAAGAAAATCCTTTTTTATAATTATTTTTTTTCATTTTTTCATTTTTTTATTAATATTCAATGAGTTTGATAATAAATTATTATCATAAAAACTAAAATATTTATTTTTTCCAACTATTATATGATCTATAAGTTCAAATTTATTAATAGTCTTTATTGCATTTTCAAACTTTGATGTTGCAATAATATCTTCCTGTGATGGTTGAATATTGTTAGATGGATGATTATGAGCTAGCACTATATATCTTGCATTATTATTTAACGCTGTGTTTATGATCTCTCCAACATCGAAATTTATAAAACTATTATTTTTATCACCAAAAATTCTTTTTTCTATTAAAGTTTGATTTGAACTTAAAAATAAAGTAAATATATATTCTGTATCCTTGGAACCTATTTCTCTTTGTAAATATTTTGCTATTTTTCTTCTAGAATCTAATTTTTCTAGATCTAAATCTTCTTCAAACTCTTCATCATATATAAAATTTATTATTTTTCTGAAAGTAAAAATTGATGCTATTACATTATCTGAAAGTTTGAGCGAATTTTTTAAATAATTATAATCTTTATTCATTAGTGTTCTAAAACTCCCATTAACCTTATCTAAAATAGTTTTAGCTAAAAGTCTAGTATCCCTTCTTGGAATACAATGACACAAAAAATATTCAAAAATCTTTTCCTTTGTTATTGTGCTATAATCTTTAATTATATGTTCTCTTAATCTTTCCCTATGTCCTTTATCTAAATTATTTTTAACTTTATTATCCTCAACCTTTTTATTATTACTCATAAAAATAAAAAAATAAATAATATATCATAACCAAAATATATTATTAATTATTTTAATTTCAATAATTTTTAATAGAATTTCTATTCAGTTTTCAGTTTTTTAATAAAAAAATAAACAAAATTATAAATACTTACTTATTTCTATAATTTTATTTAAATCATCATTTTCTTGAACTTTATTTTTTCTTTCAAAACCACATTTTTCACATTTATGCAAAATAACAAAATTACCATTTTTTTGTTGAATTTCAATAGGTTTCATTAATCCCCCACACTCGCAAGCTCTATCACCGGGATTAATATCTACATGCTTTGAATATAGACAAAATGGGCAATGATTAGTATAACCATTGCCTATAATTTTTTTACCACAATTTTCGCAAATAAAATCCTCAATTTTTCTTGCAAATTTTTTCATAGCTTTATTCATTATTCTCGGATAATTTTCTTGCTTCTTCATCAGAAATTAAAGCATTCACGATTTCATCTAAATCGCCTTCATTTGTAATTTGCTCTAATTTGTATAAAGTTAAATTAATTCTATGATCTGTTACCCTACCTTGTGGATAATTGTAAGTCCTAATTTTTTCAGATCTATCGCCACTTCCTATTTGTTCTTTTCTGTTTTCTGCTCTTTCTGCATCTTTTTTACTTCTTTCTAAATCATATAACTTTGAACGCAATATTTTCATAGCTTTATCCATATTCTTATGTTGCGATCTTTCATCCTGTTGCTGAACTACAATACCAGTAGGTAAATGTGTAATTCTAACAGCGCTATCAGTCGTATTAACACCTTGTCCACCAGGGCCACTAGCTCTACAAATATCAATTCTTAAATCTTTATCTTCAATTTTAATATCAACCTCTTCTGCTTCTGGCAACACGGCAACAGTAGCAGCGGAAGTATGTACTCTACCTTTTTGCTCGGTTTCTGGTACTCTTTGAACTCTATGCCCACCAGACTCAAATTTTAATTTTTTAAAAACATTTTGACCTTTTATGGAAATTGTAGCTTCTTTTACACCACCTAAATCGCTTTCATTAATATCCATAACTTCAAACTTCCAACCATTTCTTTCAGCATATTTTTGATACATTTTAAATAATACACCTCCAAATAAAGACGCCTCTTCACCACCAGTACCAGCCCTTATTTCAAGAATAGCATTTTTCTCATCAGCTTCATCTTTAGGTAAAAGCAAAATCTCAATTTCTCTTTTTAAAATTGGTATATTTTTTCTTAATTCTCCAATTTCATCTTCAACCATCTTCTTTGTTTCGGAATCCAATTCCTCTTTTAACATCTCTTCGCAACCTTCTAAATCTTTTTCAGATTTTTTATATTCATTAATTTTTTCAACTATTGGTTCTAAGTTTGAATGTTCTTTGGAAAATTTAACAATTTCTTCACCACTTAAATCTGGTTGCAACAACTTCTCACTTAAACTATTATATTTATCAACTAAATCATTTAACCTATCAAAAAAACTCATATTTTAAAAAATTTTCTAATTAAGAATAATATTATAATTATAGAAAAATAAAATCAAATTTTTTCTTGCAAACTAAATTAAAAATTTCAAAATGTTGGTATGGTTAATAATATAGGATATACTATGGAAATAATCAAAAACATACATAAGAGAAGGAGTATAAGACAATTCAACAATAACCAAATTTCAGAAAATGATATTAATACAATTTTATCAGCTGGAATGACTGCTCCTAGCGCTATGAATAAGCAACCATGGAGATTTATATTAATAACTGATGAAAAAATTAAACAAGAGGTAGTTAAAATATCAAAATATGCACAAATGACGTTGCAATCACCTTTTTCCGTATTAGTATGCGGAGATACTGATGCTAGTTATTTGGACTATTGGAAAATAGATTGTTCCGCTTGTATACAAAATATGCTTTTAGCATCTTGCGCATTAAATATAGGCAGTGTATGGACGGGAATTTCTGGTGATGAAATGATAAACGATTATAAAAAACTCTTTAATTTGCCAGAAAATATTATTCCACATTCATTAATTGTATTCGGATATTCAAATGTACCTTTTGAAGAAAGAAATTATTTTGATATAACAAAAGTTCACAATAATAAGTGGTAATATAAATGCAAAAGGAATTAGAGGAGGCGATTAGCCGAACTCAAAAGATAGTTTTTGAGAAATTAAATGAGTTAGTACCAGAAGATAGTGAAATTTTAACGCAAGCTATTAGATATAGTCTATTATGTAGCGGAAAAAGATTAAGACCATTACTTGTAATAGAAAGTGCTAAAATATTTGTAGATTTAGACATTAATGATTTAATTACTATTGCTTGCGCGGTTGAAATGGTACATATATTTTCATTAATTCATGATGATTTACCTTGTATGGATAATGATGATTATAGAAGAAATGAACTTACATGTCATAAAAAATTTAACGAATACGATGCTTTATTGGCAGGTGATAGTCTATTATCGCTAGCTTTTGAAACAATAATTTCAAAAACAACACACATAACAGATGAAGAAAAATGCAGAATCGTTTTAGCATTATCAAAAGCTGTTGGCTATAAAGGTATGTGTTTAGGACAATCACTTGATATGAGATTTGAAAAAGAAAATAAAGCAAAGACTTTTGCCGAAGCAGAAAGAATTAATACTTATAAAACAGGATATTTATTCAAAGCTTGCGTTGAGATAGGTTGTATTTTAGGAAAAGCGGATTTTGATGATATGGAACGTTTAATAGATTATTCCATTAATTTTGGTAAAGCTTTCCAACTCAAAGACGACTTAGAGGATAAAGAGATACAAGAAGAATATAAAGATCAGACAAAAATATTGATAGAAGATTTAGTTAAAGAATGTTTTGATAATCTAGATTCTATTAAGTTTGTATGGAAAAATAGAGAAAGCATTGATATATTAAAAATGATTGCTAAATTTTGCCTGATATAAATACTGTTTCCAATACCTTATCATATTTATTATTTAATACCATATTTTGCCAAATATAATATATATTATGATAAATAAATCAAAAAAATCTTTATTTTTATTAAAATGTATTTTATATTTTTATTTAGGGAAAAATAAATTTTGTTTATGAAAAAAATATTTACTTTAATCTTTTTATTTTTTTCAATGACAGTATTCGCACAACAAGATACAAATGATTTCTTTGTTGATAATGTTATTATTAGTCGTATTGATAAAGATGCTACAACAGCTAGAAAAAAAGCTATGCAATATGGTCAAAGGGAAGCTTTTAATACAATATTAAGGAGATTAAATATTGATACCAGTAATGGTATTATGATAAATGATAATGAGATTTCGCAAATGTTAAGATCAATGCAAATAAAAAATGAAAAAATTACAAATAATTCATATTCCGCAAACTTAACGTTTGAATTTAGCCCAGAATATCTTAAATTTACATTAAACAAATATAAAATAAGTAAATACTCTCCTTATTTTAATAGTTATCTTATAGTGCCAGCAGTAAGGGAAAATGGCGAAATTTATTTATGGGAAAAAAATAACAGATGGATAAAATCATTCAATAAAAATATTGACAACTATAATAATATATTTGTGATAGAGGATGATTTCTTAACAAGAAATTTAATAGAAAAAGATTTCTTTTTTAAGCCTAAAATTGGAAACTTTAATAAACTAAATAAAATATACAATACAAACAATATAGTTGTAGTAGTTAGTGAAGAAAATAAACAATCTAACATAATAGATACAAAAATTTATGTTTTAAATAATAATAAAACTACAAACGCATATCTAACATACCAATTAAACAATAAAAATATTGATGTTGACTATATAAATGCTGGAATAGAGATAATGGAATATATAAATAATCTCTCCAATAATAATCCAGAAAAAACAGCTTTTAATATAGTGGATAATGATGATGGTTATATTAATGTCTACGCTCCAATTTCTTCTTTGCAAGATTTTATTAATGTTAAAAATAATTTATCAATAAACGAAAATATAGCAGAAATAAATTTAAAAATGATTAGTAAAAACTTAGCGATTTTTACAATTAAATGTGTTAAAGATGTTGATATAGCATCATTAATTAAATCTTTAAAAGATTATGGTTTTATTGTAAGTGAAAAAAATGATGGAATTTATGTTTTTCTTAATTAACGGTAGAAAATATGACAAAAGCATCAAAAAATAATATTATTATTTCAGTAATATCTTTATTTATATTATATTTTTTATATAATGTTAGAACTATTTTGCTTCCATTTACATTGGGTATAATTATAGCTTATTTTTTAAATAGAATTACAACAAAATTAGAAAAAATTTTTCACAGTAGAAGATTATCATCAATTTTTATTATAATATTTTTTACAGCGATAATATTGTTATTGATTATATTTATAATTCCTTTGGTTTTAGATCAAACACTAAATTTGATAAAAGAATTACTTGATTTTCTAGGAAGGAACAATGAGCTATTATCAGATAAAATTGCATCATTAATGGAATTTTTGGATATAAAAGATACAATAGATTTTAAAAAATATATAATAAATTATGGAAATAACATAAGTAAATATTTAATGTCATTTTTTAATAATATTCTTTCTAAATCTGTTGCATTTATAAATATACTTTCTTTACTAATTATTACTCCAATAACAGCTTATTACTTTTTAAATGATTGGAACAATATTATGTCTAAAATAGAAAAATACATACCACCTAAAAACAAAGACAAATATATAAAACTATTTGAAGATATCAATAAAGTGCTTTACGCATGTGTAAAAGAACAAATAAATGTTTGCTTAATATTAAGTATGTTTTATGGAATATCTTTAAAAATAAGCGGTTTAAAATATGGATTTTTAATCGGCTTTTTAACCGGTATGGCTAGCTTTATACCATATGTGGGCATGATTTTTGGTTTTATTACCGCTATGATTATGGCATTTTATCAATATGGTTTAAGTTTTGCACATATATCAATAGTTTTGGGAATATTTTTTGCTGGGCAAATATTAGAATCAAATTTTTTAACGCCAAATATGGTTGGTAATAAAATCAACCTACATCCATTATGGATTATTTTTGCCTTATTTTCTGGCGGTGCTTTATTCGGTTTAACTGGTATGCTTATTGCTTTACCTATCGCTAGCGTTATTGGCGTTGTAGTTAGATTTTATATTAAAGAAAAAATAACATATATTAAAGAAGATGAATAATAAAGTAATAGATAAAAGAAGATCAATAGGGGTAGCTTCAAAAGAAGTTGGACTTGAAGGACATGTATTAAGATTTTGGGAAAAAGAATTTCCACAAATTCGCCCAAGTACAGGAAAAGGTTCTAGAAGATACTATTATAATAATGATATAGCAAATATTTTAAAAATTAAATATTTTCTCCATGAAGCTGGTTATACAATAAAAGGTCTGCAAAATTTATTATCATCAAATAAAAATTTATTAAAAAAAGATTTAGAAACTATTAAAAAGATGTCAAAAATAGTTGATAATGACTCAATTAATCAAAACAAAGTTGTTGAGAATATAAATGATTTAATAGCTGTTCAATCAAGACTTAAAGAACTTGTTGTAAAATTTAATAATTTTAGTTTGTAATTTAATACTTGAATATTAAAATTATATTGTTTAAATAAGGGTAGTAATAACCATTACTTGTACAATGAAAAGAACTAATTTATTTTTATTTACATTGTTTATATTTTTCAGTTTTTCCTTTGTGGTAAAAGCTGAGCAAGAAGGAGTGCTAAATATTGATAAAAAAGGACTAAACAAAAATATTCAATTCATTACAGTTCTTGATATTATTCAAGATGAAGAAATAACACCGGAACTAAAAGGCAGAATTACCGATGCTTTAAACAAGACACAATATGAATTTGATCAATATAATTCTTATATAGATAAACATAGTAGAGCTACTGACAATAAATTTATTGAAATAGATAAAAATATCAATACTCTTAAATCTTTTACTGAAGAGTTGGAAGCTAATTTTAGTCTTGCTAAATGGATGGTAATTTCTTTATCTATTGGCATAATTTGTTTAGCAACTATTATTACTATGATGTGGAAAGGTGTTGTTAATGTTAATAGAAACGATGTTGAAGTTTTATTTTCAATAGAAAGAATAAAAAAGGAATTGAGATCGCTAGAAAAAAGAGTAGAAATGTTGGAAACAGCTTATAAAAACGATGAAAAAAGATAAATACAAAATAATTACTATTGGAAAAGAATATAGTAGCTTAAAACTTGATAAGTTTTTGTATAGTATTTTTTCTAATACTAATAACACTTTAATTCAAAAAGCATTGAGAAATAAAGATATTTTGGTTAATGAACAGACTGTAAAGAATAATTATCATTTAAAGCTTAATGATAATGTAATGTTTAGCGATTTTATAATTAAAATATTTAATTCTAACAAAATAGAGAAAAAACCCAAAAAAGAAATATTTATATCTGATAGTGATTTGGAAAAATTCAAATCATTTATAATTTATGAAGATAAAAATATTATAGCCATTAATAAACCAAGAGGATTAGCGGTTCAAAGTGGTACAAAAATAGAAAAAAGTGTTAATGATTTTTTAAAATACCTAAAAAATGATGGAGAGGAAACGCCAAAATTGGTTCATAGATTAGATAAAGATACTAGTGGTATTTTGATATTAGCTAAAAATAAAATGGTAGCAGAATTATTGTCTGAATATTTTAAAAATAAAGATAAAAATATTGAAAAAATTTACTTAGCTCTGGTTGTTGGAAAATTTACAAAAACAAAAGGCGAAATAAAAATTCCTTTACTTAAAAAATTGGGAAATGGAGTTGAGAAAGTATATAAAGATGAAAATAATGGTAAAGAAGCAATTACTCTATATGAAGTAATAGGATATTCTGAACAATACAATATTAGTTTAGTCAAGGTTAAGCTATTGACTGGTAGAACTCACCAGATAAGAGTTCATATGAAAGAAATAGGTCATCCAATTTTAGGCGATGGTAAATATGGTTCTAAAAAAGCTTTTGTTGATAGTTTAAGTAATAATATGCATCTTCATGCTTACTTATTGACTATTAATAATCTTCTGGGTAAGAATATAAATATTAAAGCTGAACCTCCAAAAGAATTTAAAAAAACAATACAAAAAATAGGTATCAAATTATGAATATTATAAAAGAAGAAAAATTTTTAAATTATGATATAATTGAATATGATGTAGTTGATACAACTATGAATGTTGTAAAAAATTTTAAAGCAAACACTATTATAATTGCTCAAAAACAAACATCTGGTAAAGGAAAAGGAAATAGAGTCTGGAATAGCGAAAATAATAATAATTTATATTTTTCATTAATTATTGAGGCCAATAATAATAAGCTGGATTATAGCCAAGTATCTTTTATAACAAGCGTTGCAATGAGATATGCAATAAGTGAGTTTGATAATAAAAATAATTCAATTATTTCAAAATGGCCCAATGATATTTTAATAAATAATAAAAAAGCAGTTGGTATTTTATTGGAATTTGATAGTAATAAATTAATTATAGGACCGGGTGTTAATATTAATTTTTTTCCAGACAATGTAAACTTTAATGCCACATCATTAAAAAATGAAGGAATTATTGTTGATAAATACACTTTATTAAAAAGGTTTTTAGCTAATTTTAATTATTTATTTAAAGAATGGGAACAAAATGGATTTTCTTCAATTAGAATAAAATGGCTAAAATCAAGCTATAAACTACACCAAACAATAAAAGTTGGCGATATTGAAGGAATATTTGAAGATATAGATAATGATGGTACATTAATAGTAAAAATGGCAAATGGAAAATATCACTTTGTTAAGTCTGGCGATGTTTTTTGAGGCTTGAATTTTTCATCATCAAAAAATACATCTTTACCTTTTATAACCAAAAGACCTTGTTGACAGGCTTTCCAGAGTACAACATCAATATATCCAATCTTTTCATTAATTTGTGATTCTAATGTACTAAACATCTTATCGCACATTTCTTTTATTTTTGGATTTAATTTACTGTTGCTTACTTTTTCCACATATTCTTCATCACCATATAAGGCAACACCCAATCTTTGTATCCAAATATCGTATTTTACAAAATTAATTCCCAAATTTCTAGCTATATGATATTTTGTAATATTTCCAATATGTGGTAATTTTGATAAAAAATCTAATTTTTCTTCTGGTGTAGATAAAGAATAAAAATTTTTTTGTAAATCAGCTCTATTATTCCAAACTTTAATAATCGCATTAACTTTATTTACATTGCCATAAATCTTTATCATATCATCAAATTGCGGATTTTGATGTTCTTTAATATAATCTTTAACTTTATTACACATTTTTTTAGCGGTAGTTTGCTTAAATCCAGCAACACATATAACGTAAAAAACCTCTTCCGCAAACTCTTCTGGTGTAAATATTTTAGGATTATATAATCTATTATGTATTTCCTCAAAACTTGAATTATCAGAATCATTTCCAGATTCAATCAATAAATATTGAATATAATAAAATAAACTCGGTGTAATTTCTGTAATTTTTTTCATTATTCATTATGTGTTATTTGTATTTCGTCTGTTGCAATAGGCGGAATAGCCAGCGTATTATTCTCTTTAAAAGATGAACAAGCAGATAGCATTAAAATAAAAAGAAAAAATATTTTATACATTTTATTATTAATAATTATTTAAAATAAAAATAAAATCTTTTATATAAAATTGTCAATATAATTTGTATTGATTTTTTAAAAAAATAAAATATGATGTAAATATAAGTTCATAAAATAATATGGTAATGGAAAATATTTTTAAAGACGTTAAAATTCCAACTTTGGATGATTCAAATCAACAAGATAAAAACAATAATAATTTAAACGATAATCCAACTTCAAGACCAATTAATGAAGATGAAAAAAGTTTATTATCTGTTGTTATTAGAAATATTAAAGGTAGTTTAGCAAAAGTTACAGGATACTGCGCTGATCATAATATGAATATAGAAAGACTTGTTTTATCTAACTTTAAATTAAATAACTTAGAGCATAGAGTTATTTTATATATTACCGGTGATAGACAAAGAATAAATTCATTAATTGATGGTTTAAGACAATTGGATGTTGTTGTTAGCGCTTCAAATTTTCAAGCAAATAATTATATTGAAAGAGAATTAATTTTAGTTAAAGTAAAAGAAGATAATCCTCAAATATCAAGAATTATGGATTTAGTAAGCGATTATAATGGTAGCACAATTTTATACAAAAATAATATAATTATTTTCCAATTTATAAACGAGGAAGAAAAAAATAATGAATTAATGGAGAGATTAGAAAACTTATCAGATGATATAGAAGTTCTAAAAAGTGGCTTAGTTGCTACATCTCTTGATGATAATATGTTTATGTAGTTTTTACTTTACCTCTCTTATAATAAGAGAGGTAAAATTTATTATCTTTATAAATATTTACAGTTTTAATCATTTTTATTTTTTTTCGGTGGTACCGGATCGTATGTAAATTCTCTATTTGGTGTACATTTTAATAATCTTTTTGTTCCTAAATAAAGACCCTTTAAAATCCCATGCACTTTTATAGCTTCAAACATATATTCAGAGCAAGTTGGTCTAAAATTACAACTATGTACTAGAAATGGAGAGATACATACTTTGTATATTTTAATTAATGACAGCAGAAACAATTCAATAATTCTATGTATAAAATTATAAATTTTTTTTAAAAATATTAGCATTAAAATTACTTAACAAATCTTTTTTTAATAACAATAATATTGATAGTATTATATATACCAATACAATTAATACAGAACCATCAAATATAGTTAATCTTTGTGCATTAGTTAATTCAACTATTACATTATGACTTATAAAAATAATAAAACCAACAGCAATGCCTTTTATTATGGAAAGATATTTTTTATTACTTCTTGTGCTTACAATACCAAAATAAGCAGAGATAAAAATCATTATAGCGAACAAAAATGGAACAGTCATTAAATAATAATATCTAACTTCAAACTTTAATGTATTAAATCCAGATTCTTTCAAATCTTTTATAGAACTTCTTAATTTCCAGAAAGAAATATTATATAAGGATTCATAGTCATTCTGAATTGTTTTTGATACAAATTTTTGTGTTAAGTTTGTTGGTATTTTTAATAATTTTATAAATTCTGTATTTTTTCCTTCTTGTATAATATAATTATCCGCCGATATCCATTCATTATTGTTCAATTTAATATTTTGCGAATTAATTCTTTTCACAAAATTGTTATTTTCATCTATATATATTAAAATTACATTACTAAATAATAAAATATCTTTATAAACTTTTGAAGCTTTTATTACTATTGTTCCATTATCTTTAAGATTTTTTTGTTTAAACCAAATACCATTTTCTAACTCTAATAAATCCTCTTTTTCATTTCTAAAATATATATTTTTTAATTTTTCTGATTTTGTATTTAATGTTGAAGAAATTGGGTTAAATATGGTAATAACAAATACACCAAATAAAAAAATCATAAACATCGGAAATTTTATTATTTGAAATATTGATTTTCCACTACTTCTCATAACAACTATTTCACTATTATTGGATAATTTAAAAAAAACAAATAATCCAGATAATAAAATTATAAAATGTAATATTGTTTCTAATAAACTTGGCGTTCTGTATAATACTATCAAAGTTGATATTTTTAATGCATCTTGCATATCTTTATTTATATCTTTTGTTGTTTCAAAAAAATCAACAGCAAAAAATAACAAAAATAATCCAATAAACATTATCAAAAATATTTTAAAAATATTCTTTGTTATATATACAGAAAGTATTCTATTACTACTTATCATATTTTTTTCTTTTCTCTTATTAAAAAACCAGATACTATAAGAATCAAAAACATAAATGAATATAATATATAAACATAAATTATATTACTAGAAATTTTTTGATATAATGACAAAAATATAATATAAACTAAAACAGAAATTATCGAAGTAATCATTATATTCTTGTAATTACTAATTCTATTAAATGCACCTCTTAAAACCAGAGAACCAGACAATAAAGCCATTAAAACTGAAATTAGCGGAAATGTTAATCTATAATTTAATTCATATATAACTTTGTTTTTATTTGGAAAATCAACAGCATATTTATCATAATTACGCAATATATCTATCAATTTTACAATAGACGAACTATCAACTCGTTTGATAGTTGACGACGTATTTCCGTTCATCAAGTCATCAAAATTTACATTATATTCTTTAAAAAATAAAATTTCTGGATTATTATCTATTTTATCATTAAATCTTTGAAAATTACCATCAAACAACGTAATAATATTATTATTAATCTCAGCTGATTTTGCTTGCACTAATATATTTTTATTATCATTTTTTGTATTAGCGCTATTGTAAATAATAATATTATAAGCTTTATTGTCTTCTTTTTTATCGGCATAAATAACAATATCTTTAAATTTTATAAAACTTCCTTCCTTTATCATAGAAAAAGATAAATTATTTTGAATATTTTGTCTTATTTCCCTAATTTTTAAATTTGATTTATAACCGCCATATAAACTAATAAAATAAGAAAAAGCAACAATTACAAGAGATAACATAATTAAAGGCATTAACAATTGTATTTTTTTTATTCCGCAATTTTTTAAAATAATGATTTCTCTATTCTCAATTAATTTATCATAAGTCAAGATAGCAGTCAAAAATACAGCTAGCGGTAATATCATCATCATTAACGATGGTAAAACCAAAAGTGTAAGTTCAAAAAAGCTCAAAAACTCAGCCCCATCTTGCACTATATAATCCATAAATTTTACAACCCTACTACTCCATATTATACCAGTCAAAGTAAGTAAAGATATCATTAATGGTTTGAATAAATTTTTAATTAAATATGTTTTATAAAGTTTCAATGCTAAAAATAAATTAAATGTAATTATAAAATAAAAGATTTTTTTTGTAAGTAAACAAAAATTTGTATTATTATTTGGATATTATTAATTTTTTATATATTGCTTAATTGCTATATTTTAACATAATTATGCTAAGTTCTCTTTCGTCCCCTCTGCTAGGAAGGTACTACTTCCTATCCTCCCGCTAAGTGGATACCCTTTTATTCCCCTAGTAAAAGGATATTCTATCTATCCCCTTTGTTAAGAGATACTCCTCTATCTCACATAACAAGAATACTCTCCCCCTGATAAGTTCCTTATCCTCCAATGATAAGGTCTCCTCCCCACGATAAGGATACTCTCCATTCCCCCCTGATAAGGGGGGCAAGGGGGGTTTAAAATACTTTGATTATATTTAAGCTTTGTTTTTTATATTAATGTATTATTTTATAATTCTTATAAAATTATTAATTATATACTTTATATAATAATAATTACTGTTTAATATATAGTATTATTCTTAATTCTTAATTCTTAATTTTAAATCTTAAATTCAAATATCCGACTTTATATTTTATTTTCAATTTTCAATTATTCATTTGTTTTATAATAAAACAAATAAATGCCATCAACCCACTTATGAAGTGGTGGCAATAAGTAGGAGGTACTTCACGTCAGCTTTAAAGCAATATACTATTTCTCGTCCTGTATTTTTAAACAATCAACAACTTTTATATCATACATAGGATGTTCTAATGATGATATACTTGGAGCAGACGAAAACATCCAACCATAAAAAATTTCTTTTTGTTCCTTGTTTAGTTGATTTTCAGATATTTTTAATAATGCCTTATTTTCTGGAATATCCGATGGCGCCGATTTCCAGCAAAACAACGGAGTAATTATTAACCTCTCAAATTCAATAGAATCTCCAATTTTAATTTTATATTCAT
Organism: uncultured Rickettsiales bacterium; assembly: GCA_934747265.1. Taxonomy (GTDB): domain Bacteria; phylum Pseudomonadota; class Alphaproteobacteria; order Rickettsiales; family UBA1997; genus CALXSC01. The sequence continues at coordinate 64,312 of CAKVGI010000001.1, read as the reverse complement.
AACTTTTTGCTGTAATTTTATTTAGAGCTTGTATTTTTATTGTGTTTGTCTTATTAATTTCTTTTGTGTCTTTAATTTTAATATCCTCAACCTCTTTATTCTCTTCTTTATTTTCTTCTGATAAAGGGATATTTTGATTATTATTTTCTGTAATTATTTCAGCGTAAGTTGTACTGCCTACAACTAATAAAATAAGAAAAATATATAATCTTTTTGCAATATTTTCACTAATCATTTTTATTTTCTTTATTAAAAATAAACCTTGAAATTAAATCCTCCAAGTCCATTGAGGATTCCGTAAAATCCGCAACATCCCCATCTTTTAAAAGTTCTTCATCTCCACCAATTTTAATATTGATAAATTTACTTCCAATCAAGCCACTTGTTGAAACTTTAAAAATACTATCAGATGGAATGTTTAAATTTTTTGGTAATTTTAATAACAATTTTGCTTTATAATTATCATTTAGTTGAACATCTGCAACAGAACCAATTTTTACACCAGAAATCTTAATATCACTACCAATATTGATTCCATCTATATTGTCAAATACGGCATATACCTTATAGTTGTTTGTAATATTTTGTTTACCATTAGATACTTTTGAAGCTAAATACAAAAACAAAATTGACACAATTATTACCAAAACGCCTATCAGAGTTTCAAAGCTACTATTCTTCATCTTTATCATTTAATTAACTACTTATAAGATTTTAAATTATATTCTTTAATTTTTCCAGTTTTATTTTTTAATACAAAATTATTTTGTGTTTTAATTTCCTTTTTTAAAACAAAATTATTACCATTCTTATTACTACTAAAATTATAATTTTGTTTTGTTGAAGCACTATTATTCTCCTTCTTAAATTTAAAGACTTTTTCTGTTTTTTTACTATTATCTTGTTTATATATAATATTAACCTTCTTACTACTATTATTATTTTTAATAAAATAACTTGTCGTTGATTTGTTTGGTTTAAACAATGTACTTTCACCTTTACCAACATAAAATGACTTAATTTGTGTTGTTGCTATTTTATGATTATTTAAATTCAAAGCAACCATAGCTGGCGTTGAATTTTTTGGTAAATTTATTTTATCTACATCTAAGGCATAAATTGTTATTATATAATTGTACTTATTATTGTTCGGAACGCAAACCCCGCCATAATTTTTTTCGCCATAATCATTTATCCCTTGAATAGCGCCTTTTGGCAATAAAGACTTGTTTTGACTTGCGTTAGATTGTATTGCATTTACAGTATTTGGTATATTATATACGATCCAATGCCACCATCCACTGCCAGAATTTACATCCTTGGTATACATTGTTATAGCAAAACTTTTAGTATTTACTGGCGCATTTTTCCAAATAATTTTAGGAGATATATTTTTTCCATTGCATCCAAATTTATTTAATACCTGTTTATTTCTTATTTCTTTTCCATCATATATATCTGGACTATAAGCTAAAAATTTCTTATTTTGTACTGTTCCTGTTCTTCTAATAAAAGCCTTATCAACTTCCATTTTTGCTTCTGCAATATTAAATATTATAAAAAAAGCAAATATAGTATTTATTATTTTTTTCATAAAATTAAATAATTTAACATCAAAATACTAGACAATAAAGTTATTTTGTCAATAAAATTATTTGAAATTAATAATGTATTACCAATTTTTAATATATCATATCTCTATATAATTTATCAAATAATAAAAACAATAAATATAAACATTCATATAATAACTTATATTAAACATTCCAATTGAATGACTTACTGATAAAGTTTGTTTTATAATAAAATATCAAGAGCAACAGTTGGTTAACAAGCTCCATTTCAAAATTAATGTTATAGCTTGCATTTTTAATTACATATATTATAATGTTAATACTGTTTTATTTTAGATATAGAATTATTTATTTTATAATTTAAAACATAAATTATTTATAACTTAATTGTAAAAATAATATAAAATACTATGAAGGCAAAACATATTTCAATTCCTATGGAAAAGCAATATAATCCAATCCCTAATAGGGAACAAATAGTTATTACTAAAGTAAAAAAATTTTTTGAAGAAAAATCTTTTAAAAAAGATAATGAACCAATTGATAATTGGGCAAAAGGATATCCTAAAATTAGTGATAAAAAAATTAGAGAATGGTTAGGAGATAGTACAGATTGTGTTTTTGTAATTCATGATAGTAATAAAGGACCTATTAATACAGAATTTTTAAAAAATATTTTTGCATCAAATAAAAACAAAAAATACGCTATAGTCAGAAAAAAATATTATAATGATGAATATGGAAAAATATTTAATCATACATTTCTAGTTGAAAAAAAAGATGATGATAATAAAATTAAAATTTATGATAGCTGGTACCTAACCAATAAAAGAGCTTATTTTGACAAATGTTTTGATGCAAATATTGAAAATAATTGTGAATTTTCTACGACAACCGCTCAACAACATAAAGCACAAGGTGTTTGTGCTTTATTTGCTTTAGGTACTTATTTATCTTTAAGAAGCGGACAAATTAAAAATTTAAGCAAAATACTAAAACATTTTAACTATAAAATTAGCATTATTGAAACCAATGAAATAAAAAAAAGAGCAAAATGGCAACAAAATCCTAGATTTGGATTAGGATTAAGATATTAATAACCACATAATTAATATTAAATTAATTAAAACAGAAAACAAAACATTGAGTATTATATCTTTATTTGACAAAATTAGTGCCTAAAAGCAAACTTTAATAAAATATGGAATAAAGATAACCTTTAATTTCTAGTAAAACACATAGAAATAAATAGAATTTTGTATTGTAAACTATAATTCTTTGTAAAAACTACTTGACTATTAATATTAGTATTATTATATTAAAGTATGTTAGCAGTTATTAAAATTGTTAACAAGAAGTACTGGGTTTGTAATTGAATAAAAGACCTTTTGGAAATAGATTACAATTATAATATGCCTCCGAGCCCAGTACTTTTTTGTTGCCTGTTGATGGATTATTATTACTTCTGTTGTTATTTTCTTTGATTATTATTTCTTCTTTCTTTGTTTATTTATTTTTAATTATTTCTTTATTACCACCAGTTAGTTTATTTATTTGTTTTTATTCTTTTGATTATTTCTGATTTTTTATTATCTATTTATTATTTGTTTTGTTGTTATTATACAAGTCAATAGCCCTTTGGAAATCACCATAAAAAATTAGTTTTCTTTATTACAATTAATTTACTTCATAACTTTAAATAATAATCCTTAAATTATTTTTTATTTCATCAATAAATTTATTCATGTATTCCCAATCTGGCTCATTGTTTTTTGATGGAAGATATATGCTTTCATTCTTTAATGTGTTCATAAAACATTGATTGTTATAATTATATTTTTTTCCAAGTTTTTTAATTACAGTACAAACAAAAAGAGCATTATTTTTATTTAGATGTTTATTATATAATCTCTGAACAACACCATGACCCCTTCCTATAAAATCTTTATCTTGATAAAAAGCCGAGCAATTTAAACTTGAAACAGTAATACAATTACCATTCTCTAAAATTTCATCTGACTTTACAAATCTTTCAACACCATTATTTATAGACGTCCCAGAAACAAATGGCACATTACCATCACAATATTTATTTAATTCTCTTGTTTTTGTAGATTTTACATTAAATAAGAAACTAATTTTAAATTCCTGCCATTCAGTACATTTTGGTAATTCAGTTTTTATGTTATTCCTAATTTTGTTTATAAGTGTTCTTATGGTGTGTGTGTAGAAAAATCAAGATTCATCGCCTTTTGTACATTTTCAATAAATTTATCCATATATTCCCAATCTGGCTCATTGTTTTTTGATGGAAGAAAAATTTTTGTATTTTTAATTTTAGTTTGATTGAATTTATTTGTATAATTATATATATTCTTTGTAGTTTTTGAAATTATAGTTTTTATAAAAAGACCAATATTTTTATTAAAATTTTTGTATTTTGGTCTCAAAATTTCCACATGATCACTAGCTGTAAAATTTTTTTCTTGATAAAAACAGCTACCAAGAACAGCACTATCTATGGTTAAACAATTACCGTCTTCAGTCCAAAAATTATAACAACCAAAACATCCATTATTTGTTGCTTGTGTGGTTATATATGGATAATCGCCACTTCCAATTTCTTCTAACTTCTGTTTTGTAGTTGTCTTACTACCATATATATAAAAAATCTCATTAAGACAAAATTCTTTCCATTCAACATCTTTTGGTAATTCGGTTTTTGTGTCATTCTTAATTTTATTTATAATTAATTTAATTCTTTCCATTTTTCATCTCCTTAATTATAAATCTTTTGATATTTCTATTATCAATCTCTTTAATGAGTTTATTAAGCTGCCCCCCCCCCGCAAGGTCTTGCTCATATATAAAATAATCAAAAATTGTGTCTTCAAAATCTTTCATATAAACTGGTTCTAAATCTTCTATAAAATGATGATATATTGGCAATAAATTGTCATTATTAAAAATTTTTTCTTTATATGCAACATTTTTCTCATTTATATCCTTATCATATAAAATATATTCTATAATTTCTTTTTCCTTATCTTTCCAAATATTTTTTGTATCTATTCTACCATTATGCGGTATATTTTCAAAACCATCATCACTTAAATTATAAAATTTAACATATTTATTATGATTATGTGGAATGCCTTTTGTCCAACCAAAAATTGCCGTTGAAACAGATCTATTTTGTTCACTGAATAAATTTGCAGGCATCTTTATATAAAAATCAAGAGTATTATTTTTTAACAATTTTTCTATATCTTTATTTGGTTTTTGAAATGTATTTTCTTTAATGATTACAATTAATTTTCCGCCGATATCCAAAAAGTCCAACGCCTGACTTGTAAAATCAAAACAATTTTTACCCTCATATGGTGGATTTATTATACATTTTGTTGGATTTAGGGATTTTATGTAATTAAAGAACCCATCACCATTTTTAAAAGTTGCATCGTCATTTAGAGTATCCTTATCATACAATTGACTTCTACCATCTCCATGTAAAAACATATTACTACAAGCCAACACAAATAATTTTGTATCAATCTCACTTCCTATTAATTGCTGATTATGTATAATTTCTTTTTTGGCTTCATTGATACCATCAAGGGATTCCATTTTTTCCATGGCCTCCATCAAAAAGCCACCAGTTCCCATACAAGTATCTAACACAACATCATCAACGTTTAAATCCGCTAATTCAACCATAAGATGTTTTATATGATCTGGCGTCAAAATAATATTTTTATTATCAACCTTACCAGCTCTTGACAAAAATATCTTGTAAGCCTTACCTAATATATCTTGTTTTTGCCCTACTTTAAATGTTTTATATATTTTTTTTCACTTATCAAATATATAATATCTCTATACTCATACAAATCAATATTTAAATTTCTAATAAATATAAATTGATCCCTCCATTTTTGTTTTGATTCAGTATTTATTTTACTTTTTATCAAATTATCAACTATATCAATAATTGAATTTGAAATATTTTATATATTGCTTCTTTATTATATTCTATACTTTTTACTTTTTTATTTTCTTTTGACAAATCAGCAATTTTATCTTCATAAATAGATATTTGCTTTTCAACCTCATAAATCAGAAGTTTTTCTCTTATTGCTATCATTATAGCACTAAAAAATAAGCTTCTATCCGTATCTTTTAAAGTTTTTATTTTATGTAATCTTTCATTTAGACCATTCAAAGTTTTTTTAAGCTCATCTTCTGTAATCTCTTCTTTTAATTCTAATTGTTTATTTAACTCAATTTTATTCAAGTAGTCTTTAATTAAAAGTAAATTATTGCTATTTAACTCAAAATGTTTATCCTCATTTTGTATTTGTTCTATTATTTTCTTTTTTATTCCTTCATTATTTTTTATTTTAGATGGAGTTAAATTTTTCCAATCTATATCATCTATTAAATCAATTCTTTTTTTAATATTTTTTGATTCCATAAAGGATATTTCATTTTCATTAAAAACCCCAATATATTTTTAAATGGTATATTATGCTTTTTATGTGTAGCTATCAACTGAGTATACATTTCTAAAATAGATACACTTTTATCTTTATATTTACTTTCAAAAGTTATATTATTTGCAACAAGATCTAATTTATCTTGCTCCATTTTAGCTTCTCCATTAAAAAAATATTGATTAAAGTAGTTTTTTAAATTTTGTTCACTACCAGCATTTTTAAAATTTTCCATCATAGCAATAAAAGAATTTACTATATATAGAATAAAATCAAAACAAAATTTTATCAAGAAAAAAAATAAAGGGATATATTTAAAATAAAAAGAATATATTTAGACAAGATATAAAAAAACCGCCCTTAAAAAGCTTGGCAATAACCTAATCTCCCATGACAGAGCCATAGTACAATCGGCATGATTTGCGTTTCACTGGCGAGTTCGGAATGTATCGAGTGGTTCCACATCATTATGATTACCAAGCTATTTAAGGACGGTAAAGTCTTTAAATGCTCATTAATATTAGTACAATTTATACCCGTAAAATATAGATTTAATACTATATATAGTTTTACTTTATATACATTATCCAAAAAAGCCAATTGAGTTATTAGTATTGGTTAGCTCAATGTATTACTACACTTACACATCCAACCTATCAACGTGGTGGTCTACCACGACTCTAATGGAGAAAATTAATCTTAAGGAAGGCTTCCCACTTAGATGCTTTCAGCGGTTATCCTAACCGTACGTAGCTACCCAGCTATGCTTCTGGCGAAACAACTGGTACACCATAGGTACGTCCACTCCGGTCCTCTCGTACTAAGAGCAGCTCCTTTCAATTTTCTAACGCCCGCGGAAGATAGGGACCAAACTGTCTCACGACGTTTTGAACCCAGCTCACGTACCACTTTAATTGGCGAACAGCCAAACCCTTGGGACCTTCTTCAGCCCCAGGATGTGATGAGCCGACATCGAGGTGCCAGACAGTGTCGTCGCTATGAGCGCTCGGACACTATAAGCCTGTTATCCCCAGCGTACCTTTTGTCCGTTGATCGATGGCCCTTCCATTCAGAACCACCGGGTCACTATGACCAACTTTCGTTTCTGCTCGACTTGTCAGTCTCGCAGTCAGGCAGGCTTTTGCCATTATACTCTTTTAAACTGATTTCCGTTCAGTCTGAGCCTACCATTGCACGCCCCCGTTACTCTTTAGGAGGCGACTGCCCCAGTCAAACTACCCACCATACATTGTCCTAATAACAGATCATGTCATCTAGTTAGATTTCAAACTTACATAGAGTGGTATTTCACTGTTGACTCCACTTAAACTAGCGTCTAAGCTTCAAAGTCTCCCACTTAAGCTACACAATATAAATCTAAAATCAGTGTAAAGTTATAGTTAAGGTGCATGGGGTCTTTCCGTCTACCCGCGGGTACAACGTATTACACGTAGAATCCAGTTTCACTGAGTCTATCTTGGAGACAGTGGAGAGATCGTTACGCCATTCGTGCGCGTCGGAACTTGCCCGACAAGGAATTTCGCTACCTTAGGACGATCATAGTTATCGCCGCCGTTTACTGGGGCTTCGATCCGCAGCTTGCACCGCTTCAATTAACCTTCCAGCACCGGGCAGGCGTCAGACTATATACTTCATCTTCATGATTTTGCATAGCCCTGTGTTTTTGATAAACAGTCGCCACTCCCATTTCTGTGCCACCTTTTTCTAGTTGCCTAGATTAGGTCACCCTTTTCCCGAAGTTACGGGTGTAATTTGCCTAGTTCCTTCAAGATAGTTCTCTCAAACACCTTAGTATACTCTACTCGTCCACCTGTGTCGGTTTTGGTACGGCCTTAATGTGGGGGCTATTTCCTGGAACTCCTCACCCTGCATGCTCAATCCAATAAGAACATACAAAACTTGGAATCCGTCACTCACCCACTGGCTCAGGAATATTAACCTGATTTCCATCGACTACACCTTTCGGTCTCGCCTTAGGAGCCGGCTAACCCTACGCAGATTAGCTTTACGTAGGAAACCTTGGACTTCCGGTGACAGGGTTTCTCGCCCTGTTTATCGTTACTCGTGTCAGCATTCTCTCTTCCGATACCTCCAGCAAACCTCACAGTTCACCTTCACAGGCTTACGGAATGCTCCGCTACCGCTCATATTCAAAATATGAACCCGCATCTTCGGTACATCATTTTAGCCCCGTTAGATTTTCGGTGCAAAAAAGCTTAATTAGACTAGTGAGCTATTACGCTTTCTTTAAAGGATGGCTGCTTCTAAGTCAACCTCCTAGCTGTTTTGGCTTTCTCACTTCCTTCCCCACTTAATGATGATTTTGGGACCTTAGATGGCGATCTGGACTGTTTTCCTCTCGACCATGGACCTTAGCGCCCACAGACTGTCTGCCGTGTTATATTTATCAGTATTCGGAGTTTGATTAGGGTTGGTAAGTCTTTTGGACCCCCTAGCCTATTCAGTGCTCTACCCCCAATAATAACCACACGACGCACTACCTAAATAGTTTTCGCGGAGAACCAGCTATGTCCGGGTTTGATTAGCCTTTCACCCCTAGTCACAGTTCATCCCATATCTTTTCAACGATAATGAGTTCGGTCCTCCAGTGGATATTACTCCACCTTCAACCTGACCATAACTAGATCACCCGGTTTCGGGTCTAATACATAAAACTAAATCGCCCTATTAAGACTCGCTTTCGCTTCGCCTACACCTATCGGCTTAAGCTCGCTTTATATATTAACTCGCTGACCCATTATGCAAAAGGTACGCCATCGCAGAATAAATCTGCTTTGACTGCTTGTAGACATTCGGTTTCAGGTTCTATTTCACTCCCTTTATCAGGGTTCTTTTCGCCTTTCCCTCACGGTACTGGTTCACTATCGGTTGTTGGTTAGTACTTAGGCTTAGAGGATGGTCCCCCTATATTCAAACAAGATTTCACGTGTCCCGTTCTACTCGTATTCATTTGTGCTTTCTACCTATACAGGGCTATCACCTACTATGGCTAAACTTTCCAGTTTATTCTAGTTCTTACACAAATGACATTGGCCTGATCCCCGTTCGCTCGTCGCTTACTAGGAGAGTCTCAATTGATTTCTTTTCCTTTGGTTACTTAGATATTTCAGTTCACCAAGTTCGCCTCTACTCCCTATGTATTCAGTTGTAGATACCCTTGCGGGTGGGTTGCCCCATTCGGAAATTCTCGGATCAAAGCTTATTGACAACTACCCGAGACTTATCGCAGTCTATTACGTCCTTCATCGCCTTCCAACACCAAGGCATCCACCAAATGCCCTTCTTTTGCTTTTTTAAATAATTCAGAGTATACAAAGTAATTGAACTATATATAGAATTAAATCTATAAAACTTTTTCTAAACTTCCTTCATAATAAAGTCATCACACATTTATTAATCCAAAAGTTTTCTTATATAATACTTTGTACTAATATTAAATTCACAATATAAAAACAACTGCAAGATTCATTATAAAAAAGAAAAAAATAAAAGTCAAGAAATATTTTTCTTATTTTTAACTTTTTTTATTTTTTGGAGTTTTCCGAATCTCACCTAATCCATTATAAAATACAAAATCTTAATAGTCAAGAAAAAAATTAAAAAATTTTATATATTATTAATCGCTTATTTCTCAATATGTTATTCAACTTTTCTAAAATTTTTTTTAAAAAAAATAAAAATATTTTATATTAAATAATTTATTATACCCTCAAAAAAATAATATATTATATAATAATTATTTATCATAATCAAATATTAAAAGTGTATTTAATAAGTTATTAATCAATTATAATACATAATATATTATTCCATGACCACTTTATCTGTATAATCCAATATTGGATCAATTATTTGCGTCTTTTCTATTTTATTTTCCGTATTTATATCTATGGTTTGTGTTGGATGAGCTAGTTCTGCACCATTTTCTTTTATTATTTCTGCAACTTTCAGTAAAATATCTTGTTTTATCTCAAAAAATCTAGTAAATTCAGTAGTATTTGTAAAAGTGTAAACAGTTAAAGTTAGACAACCATCTTGAACTTGCGTAAAGTTTACATACATTTTGTATTTTTTATTAATTGCAGGATGCTCCTTTAACATTTTTAATACATCACTTGTAATATTGTTAACTTTATCATAATCTGTATATCTAATATTGATAGTCTCTTTAATTCTTCGCGATCTTAGCCTACTTTTATTTTGAATAACTATTGTACCAAATATTGAATTTGGAACATAAATTGGGAATTTTTCAAAAGTTAAAATTCTGGTTTGTCTCCAACCTATTGCCTCAACATCTCCCTCAATATCCTTATCTGGTGATGCAATCCAATCACCAACAACAAACGGCTTATCAAGATATATAACCAATCCACCAAAAATATTTGTAAATAAATCTTTACCAGCAAAACCAACAAGAATACCACCAGCTCCACTAAATGCAAGTAATGCATTTAAATTGAAACCCATCTTTCCTAATGCAAAAATTGACCAAATAATTATTACGGACACTTTTGATAATTTTTCAACAGCGTCAATTCCCGGATAATCTAAACTTGAATTATATTTTTCTTTTTGTAATATATAATGTCTTTTTACTTGCGAAATACTTTTTAGCAAAAATATTAATACAGATAAATACATTATTGCATATTTTAAATTATTTGCAATTTTTAGCATACTTTCGTCTATTCTCTCTATTATTAAATTGCTACAAGTAATAAAACAATATAACCACATAAAAAATAGAATCGGCTTTTTTGATGCCACAATTATACTATTATCCAAGTTATCATTTTTGGAAAAATATTTAAACAGATCAAATAACAAGTATTTTATTAATTTAGATGTAAAAAAAGTGAATAATATCAATGACAGAATCTGTATTGATATTTTTGAATAAATATTTAAATCATCAAAAAATTTAAAATATAATTCAACTACATTCATTTTTTAACTCTCCATATTACTTTGAATTTCCATAGCAGCTTCCGCACCTTGTCCGGCAGCAATTATACCTTGTTTAAATCTCTTATCAGCCACATCGCCTGCCGCATATACACCATCAATATTTGTTTTGCAACTATCTGGTTCAGTAATTATATAACCATTTTCATTTAGTTTTAAAGGTGTATCTTTAAATATACTCGTTGCAGGTGTTCTTCCTATCGCAATAAATACTCCATCCACATCTATTTCTCTTTCTGTATTTGTTTTAGAATTAAAAACTTTTATTTTATTAACTGCCTTTGGTTGTTCAGAACCAATAATCTCAGTAATCTCACTATCTAAAACAAATTCTATATTTTTTGATTCTTTAACTCTTTTTAATATAGTTTCAGACATCTTAAAAGTATCTCTTCTATGAATTAAATATACTTTCTTAGCTAAATTTGATAAATGTAAAGCTTCCGTACCAGCTGACGAACCACCACCAACAACAGCAACAACTTTACCCTTATAAAAAGAACCATCACAAGTAGCGCAAGCTGAAACGCCTCTTCCCTTAAATTCTTCCTCCGATGGTAGACCTAGCCATTTAGCTGATGCGCCAGTACATATAACTATATATTTTGACAAGTAAACATCACCACTATCAAGAGTACATTTATATGGCCTTGAAGAAAAATCAACGGATATAACTTGATCATAAACAATATTAACACCAAGATTTCTACTTTGCTCCATCATTTGCATCATTAGATCACTTCCTAAGACTGGACTTGAAAAACCCGGGAAATTCTCAACTTCCGCAGTAGTTGTTAATTGCCCACCTATTGACATACCTGCAATTAATGCAACATTTAAATTACTTCTTGATAAATATATACTTGCCGTATTTCCAGCTGGTCCAGAACCAATAACAACAACATCAACCTTTATTTCTGCCATACAAATATAATTATATTAACTCAAAAGAATATTAACCAATTAATCTTTAAAAAACAAGAATTTTTATAAAATAAATAGTATTAATAATAATTAATTTATCTCCATTTACAATTTTCTCTTTCTTTACATTTTCTGCTTTTTTCATATTCTATAATATGGTTTATTAAATAATAAATGTAAATTACATCTTAACCTATATCTATACTTTTATTTTTCCTTCAATAAACTTTATTTTTCCGTTAAGTTATATTCCTACTACTGTATTAAGATGCCTCTCTCTGCCTCCTGCTACTTTATTTCATTCCATCATGTAAGAATAATAATCTCTATTCTCCCCTGATAAGGGGCACCTATTCAATTCCCCCCTGATAAGGGGGGTAAGGGGGGTTTAAATACTTTAATTATATTTAAATTCTTTTTTTATGTTAATATATTATTTTATAATTCTTATAAAATTATTAATTATATACTTTATATAATAATAATTACTGTTTAATATATAGTATTATTCTTAATTCTTAATTCTTAATTCTTAATTTTAAATCTTGAATTTAAGCTCTTCAACTTTATATTTATTTTCAATTTTCAATTATTTATTTTGTTTTATTTTATAATAAAACAAAATAAATACTATCACCCCCCTGCTGACTACGTCAGCTCCCCCCTTACAAAGGATAGCTACTACTCATTCCCCCCTGATAAGGGGGGTAAGGGGGGTTTTAGTGTCAACTCCCTTCCTTACGAAGGTAGCAAGGGGAGCGTTCTACATCAGCTTTTTCTCACAGAGGATAACGAAAGGGAAAGTATTCATACGCTAGCTTATTACTTTACAATGAGAAGGCGGAGAAGAGGTATTTCGCAACTAACTCCGCAAAAATGATAAAAGGAATTAAAGGGACTTTATTTTTTATCACTACTGCAATATTTTTATATATACATAATTAATTGTAATAATTTTTTTCTTGATTTTTTAAATAATTATTATACTTATAGTTGTATATAATAAATTATTATTTATGAAAAAGATAATTTATATTGTAATAGTATTTTTCGCAAGTATAGCCAATATTCTTGCTTGTACCAGAGCCGTTTATATTGGTGAAAATAATCTTGTAATTACTGGTAGAACTATGGATTGGAAAAGCGATCAAGAAACAAATATATGGGCTTTTCCAAGAGGAATAAAAAGAGATGGAAAAGCTGGCGAAAATTCTATAAGTTGGATTTCTAAATATGGTAGTATTACAACATCAGCTTATGATATTACAACCGTAGATGGTATGAATGAAAAAGGATTATCTGCAAATATTTTATATCTTACAGAGTCGGAATATATTAAACCATTAAAAAATGATAAAAGAAAAACACTAGCAATATCAATGTGGGTACAATATTTTCTTGATAACTATGCAACGGTTAATGAAGCTGTAAAAGATATGAAAAAGAATAGATTTTATGTAGTTACAGCAGAAATACCGAACGATGGAAGACAGGCGGGACTACATTTATCAATATCAGATTCAACTGGCGATTCTGCAATTTTTGAATATATTAATGGTGAATTAAAAATATATCACAATAAAAAATATCAAGTTTTAACAAATTCACCAGAATATTGGAAGCAAATTGCAATACAAAAATATTGGGAAAATATAAATGGAACAGAATTTTTACCGGGTGCAAATAGAGCGGTTGATAGATTTGCAAGAGCTTCATTTTATATAAATGTCATACCCAAAACATCTGACGAAAAATTAGGCGTAGCAAGTGTTTTATCTGTTATGAGAAATGTGTCTGTTCCCGTTGGAATAACTACACCAAATGAACCAAATATATCAACAACAAGATGGCGAACAATTGCGGATCAAAAAAACAAAGTATATTTTTATGATTCTGTATTTAATGAAAATATTTTCTGGATTGAATTAAAAAATATTGATTTCAGTAAAGACCAACCAATTAAAAAGTTAACTTTAACAGATAATGAATATTTTACAAAAAATGTGGCAAATAAATTTAAAGCTGTTGAAAAAGACTTACAATTTTTACCATCTGAATAGAAATTCTTTTATTATTTATAATCTTTCCACCAATTATTATTAATAAAGTCTTTAAAATTACTTTCATCAACCTTTTCCCCAATTTTTGGAGTAATCAATTTTATGTCATTTTTATTTGCTTCATCAACAACATAATTTATTGACTCTTTCCAAGGATGCATTGCTAAATCAAATACCGCCCAATGTATTGGCAACACATATTCAGAATTTAAATCCTTTGCCGTTTTTATAACTTCATCTGGAAACATATGTATATCAGCCCAATTCTCGTTCCAACCATCAATTTCAAGAGCTACAATATCAAATTTTCCATATTTTTTACTATATTCAGCAAAATGTTTACCATATCCACCATCACCACCCCAAAATATACTTTTATCCTTTGATTTTATAATATACGAACCCCAAAGGGTTTTATTCCAATCATTATAATTTCTTCCAGAAAAATGAATACTTGGCAAAAGTGTAAAAGATAAACTATCATCAACAAAATTTTCTTCCCAACCAAGTTCTATAATATTATCTCTTTCAATTCCCCAACCAATTAAAGCATCAGCAACACCTAATGGAGCAATAAATTTAGTATCAGTCTTTCTAAATTTTTGTACCGTTTCTCTTTCTAAATGATCGTAATGGTTGTGCGTTAAAACAACGTAATCAATATGTGGCAAATCTTTTCTTTTAACTGGAGACTTTACATAACGAGAAACAACAAACGGAACTGGTCCAGCATTTTCAAATACGGGATCAATAATTAATCTTTTGCCATCCAATTCTAGTATTGTATTAGAATGACCCAACCAAAAAATAGCAAAATCGCTAGGTTTTTCCGCAAAAGTTGGCTTTACAGTCGGCAACTTATCCTTTGGTGCATTTTTTGACTTAAAAAACAAACTAAAAAAGCTAAACTTCTCATTTGGAATTTCTCTTTTAAAAGTATATGGCAAAGGCTCCGGAGCTATAAATCTGCCATTTCTATAATAAGATAAATTACCATAATCGCCAGTAGGTGCTTTGCCAAAATTTCTTGCAAGAACTATTACCAAAGCAAAAAAGGCAAACACCAAAAATAAGAATATGTAAAAAAATACCATTTTCATATTATTTTAAATTATTTTCAATTAGCCATCCGTTTAGTAAATCAACAATTCTATAATAATTCTTATTTTTAAAAAGTATAGCGAAAAAAGTTTAAAAAAGTTTAAAAATGGTTTAAAATTTATATATTTAATTTATTAATGTTAACTTTTTGTTTAATGTTTACTACTAGCTTTATACGAGATGCTGAGTTTTTTATATGAAGTATTAGGCTTTTATATGAAGTGTTATGTATCTGGACTCAACACTCAATACTTTCAAAATTATATATTTATTAACATAAGGTGTTGAATTCGGAGATCCAACATATCAAAAAGTTAGCATCTCCTTCTTTGTCCCTCTTATATGGTAGGAGTTGACGTATATATTAATCTATTTATTTGATACGTTGACTTCTTTGTCCCTTTTATATGGTGGAGCTAACGTAGTCAGCAGTGATGATTGATAGCATTTATTTAATTTATAATAAAATAAATAATTAAAAATTGAAAATAAAATATAAATTTGCAGGGTTTGGATTTAGAATTAAGAATAATAAATATATTACACATTAAAAATATTATTTATATAAATAATTGTAATCTAATATAATCAAATATTCGCCCCCCACTTTTACTACTTTTAACAGGGGATATTAGATGAGTACCTTCTTGGCAGGGGTATTGAGGAGTATCCCCTTAACAGGTAAGAATGTATGTTCTTATTAAGGGATTAAAAAGTTTCTCTTAATAGAGGGTAAAAGATACCTATCATTAGCAGTGGAGCAAAAATTGGTATTTTCTAACGGTAGGTGAAGTTTAATGAAAAGATAAAAAGATATAATAAAAGTATAGATATAAATTAAAATATGACTTATATTTACTGTTTAATAAATTATAGATTAATAATATCCTGTAAAATATTTTTTATTTCTTGACTTAAAAATTATATTATTTATTCTTAGAAAATGGTTATTAATAAAAAGTTTAAAGGTGGTAAGTTAGTTGGTAAGTGTAGTTGTTCCAGACAAAAATAAATTAGAATTTGCTATCAGATTATTCAGAAAAAAAACACAAAAAGAAGGAATAGTTAGAGAAGCAAGAAGAAGAAAGGAATATGAAAAACCTTGTGAAAAAAGAAAAAGAAAAATACAAGAAAGCAAGGCTAGAACAAAAAGAAAAAAGAAAAATTTTTAGTATCTATTAGCTCTATTTTTAAATAGAGCTATGTGTATTTGATAAATTTAATCAAATGAAGGCTGTATGTATCTAAGAAGACATAATCTTATAAGAAAAAAAATTGAGCATCGTAGAATATTGTTAACCGTTTTTATTACGGCTATTATTATTTTTTTGGGTTTTTATATCTATGGTAAGCTTACAAAAAACACTGAAAATATTATTGATAGCGACTTAATGAATACAATATCAAAAAGCGAAAGCAAATCAATATTTAACATTAAGGAATTAAATATTAAAGAATTAAGAAATAGAATTATATTATTAAATGTTTACAATATAAAAGATTTTTCGTATATTTTTTCTGTTGATTTAGCAAGACAATTAGAGCAAAAATATGGAAATAAAATTATAATTATAGATATTATTGCTGATAATTTTGACTTGAATAAAAATACAATTATAAATTATATAATTAAAAACAATATTGAAAGACCCGTACTAAATATTTACGATTTTAATCTAGGAAATAATACAAAAAATCTTGATAAGTATTTTGTTTTGGCGGATGAGGAAGGTAATATTGTCAACACTTTTTCATACGATGGTAATATAAAAAATGAAATTATCGCTGGAATTGATAATATTTTATCAAAAAAACCAAAATTAAATAAAAATAAATTAAGCGGTATAGTTTTAGAAAAAAATAATCAACCAGAAACATTTATTAAATCACTCAATCACATAATATATTTAGATAAAATAAAAGATACAAAAGATGGTCCTTATTTTATAATTTCAGATTCAAAAGGTAAAAAAATATTTTTCACAACAATTAGTGGAAATATTATAAATCAAATAGGTAATGGAAAAAGAGGCAATATAGATAGCAATGGAGTTGATTCATCTTTCTGTTATCCATCTGGAATAGCAATTTATGATAATAAAATCTTATATATTGCCGATACTTGTAATGATTCCATAAGAAGTGTTGATTTAAGAACATTAGACGTTTCTACTTTAATAAAAGAAAATAATTTACTAAAAAATCCTTTGAGCATTGCAATTTTAGATGATAACTTAATTATATCCAATGCATCAAAAAATCCTTTACTAAAATATAATTTAGAAACAAACAAACTAAGTCCGATTGAATGTTCTGAGTGCGACAAATATATTCTTAAACTTGTTAAATATAATGATAAAATATATTTTGTTAATACAAAAAATTACGGTCTATATAGTATAGATAAAGAAGAAAATATACAAAAAGAAATAGATTTTAATGAATTAAATGAAAATAATGATATAAAGATAGAAGGTAATAATAATTTTCATATAGACGATACGGGCTTCTATTTTATAGATAAATTTAATAATAAAATTTTAAGAATTAAAGATAATAAGATAATTAATTATAGCATCAATAAAAATGAAAATGATAATATTTATGATTTACCAAATGATATAATTAATTTTAGAGACAAAATATATATTACAAACGAAAATAATAAAAAATTGATACAATTAGACAAAAATACAAACAAAACAAAAGTAATAGATATAAGTTTTGCACCAGAATACAATAGATTAAGGATTGCAGAAGATGATTTTTTAAATATAAATAATATTGATGAAGTTATAATAAAAGATGGAATTAATAATAAGATAGATATAAATCTTGATTTTGATTATTCATTTGAAAAAATGGCACCACAAACTCTTGCTTTATATAAGGAAGATCTAAAAAATCAGTCAGCAATATTGATAAAAACATACTCAAAAAGAGATATTTTAAAGAATAATATATTAATTCTGCCTATGCTAGAAGATAATGAAAAATATTATTTAAAAGGAACTTTTTTTTACTGTAATTACAATAAGAAAACCCCGTGTTTAATTAACAGATATAGTAAAAAAATCATTATTGATTCTGCAAGTGATAATAATGTGATAAAAATTAACTTTCTTTATTAATAATTTAATAGAATATGTGGTACATGATTAGACATGGACAAACACTAGAAAATAAACTAAGTATACAACAAGGACAGATTGATACTTTGCTAAGTTTAAAAGGGATAGTTCAGGCTCAATCTATTGGATATAGACTTTTAGATTTTGATGAAAATTTTGAAGAATATGAATTTATTTCAAGTCCATTAGCTAGAACCAGACATACATTGCAAATTATAATAGAAATTTTAAATATTTCAAACGCAAAAATAATTGCAGAACCTTTATTAATTAATAGAGGTAAAGGTATTTTAGAAGGCAAATTTAAAAACCAAATAGAAGATATTTTTATTAAAGAATGTAAAGAGAAAGAAAAAGAAGATTGGAATTATATTCCACCAGAAGCAACAGAATCTAGATATAATGCATATGAAAGAATTTTAAAATTTATAGATAAATATAAAAATCATAAAAATCTAATTATAGTAAGTCATTCCGGTATGTTGAAAATGTTAAGAGAAACATTAGCCGGTAAAACATTTGAAGAAATAAAAAGTAATAATAAATTAGATAAAAATCAAAATTATTTTTATCGTTGGGATGAAAAAAATATAGAAAAATTTTAATAATACCGATTTAAAATATAATTTATATTGAAAATAAAAATAAATGTATTACTAATTGTTTATGATTAATTTTGGAAAATAGGTATGAACATAAAAAATGTATCAATGGGAAAAAAGGTTCCTGATGAAGTTAATGTATTTATAGAAAATTCCGCAAACGCTTTGCCTGTAAAATATGAATTAGACAAGGAAAGTGGAGCATTATTTGTTGATAGATTTATAGCTACACCAATGCATTATCCTTGTAGCTATGGTTTTGTTCCAAATACATTATCAGAAGATGGCGATCCAGTTGATGTATTAGTTATAGCAGAATTTCCATTACAACCGGGAAGCGTTATTCCATCAAAGTTAATTGGTGTTTTAGTTATGGAAGATGAAAAAGGTATGGATGAAAAATTATTGGCAGTTCCAACAGAAAAAATGAACTCAGAATATTCTCATTATAATGAATTAAAAGATATTCCAGAAGTTCTTTTAAACAAAATCAAACACTTCTTTGAACATTACAAAGATTTAGAAAAAGGAAAATGGGTTAAAATTACTGGCTTTAAAAATGCTTCTGATGCCAAGAAAATTATGAATGAAGCAGTGGAAAGAGCTAAATAATTTTTGCGATTTTTTTATTTATTTCACCCATATTTTTGGGTGAATATTATTCACTAAATTTAAAAATATGAAAAAAGACGATAAATACTTCATGGATTTTGCGGAGAAAATAGCAAATGAATCTGATGAACCAGGTACACATGTTGGATGTGTAATAGTTGATAAAAATCAAAATATAGTATCAACTGGTTATAATCATTATGTTGCTGATAGAAATTCTGAATATATGACAGATGAAAAGCCTATGAGATATTTATTATCAGTACACGCAGAAATGAATGCACTAATTAATGCAAAACAACCGTTAACAGATTGTATTGTATATACGACACATGCAAGTTGCGATAATTGTTTAAAACATCTAATATCCGCAGGTGTTAAAGAAATTATTTATAAACACCCATCAACAAATAGTAAATTTATAGATACAGAAAAAAAGGAAGCTATAATAAGAATGATGAAAGCAAGCGGTATTATCCATAGGAATATAAACGGAACAAGTTTTGAAGATGATAATATATAATTAATTATATAAGTTGTTTTAATGTAAGTAATAAAAAAGCTTGAAAAATAAAAAAGAATTCTTACAAATAAATACGTTCAATAATTTATTAAATAAAATAAAAATGGAAGATATTAAATTCACGAAAGATCATTATTATATTATCATAGAAAATGATTTGGCTACTGTTGGCTTAACCGATTTTGTTTTAGATAAAATACACGAAGATGTAAGTTTAATTGAACTTCCAGAAGTAAATAGTCTATATAACAAAAGCGACCAAATTGGAAGTTTATTTTTTGGTGATGATGAGATTGAATTATACACTCCTTTAAGTGGTGAAATGGCAGAGGTAAACGAAAATTTGATTAGTGAACCTGATACGATAAAAAATTCAACATATGAAAACAATTGGCTATTTAGAATATATATAACAGATATAAATGAATTGAATGATACAATGTCAAAAGATGAATACGAAGAATATTTGGAAACATTATGATAAAAGATAATTTGGTTGTTATAGAAACTGAAAGATTATTTATAAAAAAAATAGTCAGTTCAGATTTTAGAAATTTTTTATCATTGCATCAAAATGCTAATGTAATGCAACATTTTGATGGCGGGGCAAAAAGTCTAGAACAAGCTAAGAGAAGATTTAATGATGCTATTGAGCATCAAAAAAAATACGGTTTTAGTTATTATAATGTGTTCCTAAAAGATACAAACGAATATATTGGACAAACTGGTCTTTTTTATAATTATGATATGACAATTAATTTATGTTATGCATTTTTGACAAAATTCCAGCACAAAGGATACGCAACAGAAGCTGTATCTGCATTATTAAAATTTGGCTTTAATGAATTGAAATTATTACAAATAACACTTATGTCTACAATTGATAATATTAGTTCAATACATTTAGCCAAGAAAATGGGGGCAAAATTTACAGGAGAAAGAATTTTAGCATCTGGATTACGTGTATATCTGTACTCTATAAACAGAGATAATTTTTTTAAAGTATTACCGGCAATAGAGGATTATAGTTATAGAAAAGGCGTAGGAGCTATATTAAAGAATAAAGATAATCTTATTTATTTATTTCAAAGAAATGACTTTCCTGACAATTGGCAAGGTCCAGAAGGTGGAATAGAACAAGGAGAAAGTGAAGAAGAAGCTATTTTTAGAGAAATTAATGAAGAGATAGGAATTAGCAAAAACAAATTAAAGCTTCTCAAAAAAAGTCAATATTACAAATACAAATATTTCAATAATGAAATAAAATACGGATTTGTGGGACAAAAAAAACGATTTTTTCTTTTTGAATTTTTAGGAGATTTAAACAATTTCCGTTTTAAGAATGGTGATAATCCGCAAGAATTTATAAATGTAAAAATTTTTAATCCAAAAGATTGCATAAGTCTCGTTCCAAATTTTAAACAAGAAATATATAAAAAAATACTAGAAGAATTTAATTTGATATAAATTAAAACATAAAACCATTATACAAAATATTTCTATTTTATAAAACCATTAATCCAACTTAAAATAAAGATAAATGTACAAGAAAACTGGTGGGTCCGGGGGGGATCGAACCCCCGACAAACAGATTAAGAGTCTGCTGCTCTACCAGCTGAGCTACGAACCCAACATATTCATAATATAAAAAATTTTTAATAATGCAAGCATTTTTTAAAATATGTTTAAGTACTGATAATTTTCGATTTACTTTTGAATTGTTGTAGCACTAAAAATTTGTACGAAATATTTTATCACCTTTTGTAAGAAGGCTGTTGTAAAATACTTTCCTCCTCGCCCACATTTGTAATGGGAAATCCAACGTAGTCAATACCTCTCTCCTCCGCCTCCCTTTATAAGGATGGAGTCGGTCGCAGTCAATATATCCTATCCTTGCCATCCTTTGTAAGGGGGGAGCTGACACAAAACCCCCCTTGCCCCCCTTATCAGGGGGGAATGAGTAGTAGCCATCCTTCGTAAGGGGGGAGTCAGTCGCAGTCAATATATCCAATCCTCGCCCCCCTTGTAAGAGAAAACATCCTCTTCCTGTCCCCCTTAGTAAGTTGGGAGTCAGTCATAGACTGACAGGGGGGTGGTTGATAGCATTTATTTTGTTTTATTATAAAACAAATGGATAATTGAAAATTAAAAATTGAAAATAAAATTAAAGTCGAGGATTTAAAATTAAGAATTAAGAATTAAGAATTATAAAATAATATAAAACAAAACTTAATATAATCAAAGTATTTTAAACCCCCCTTACCCCCCTTATCAGGGGGGAATTGGATAGGTGCCCCTTATCAGGGAAAAATAGAAGAGTATATCTTAGCAGGGAGGGAATGAAGGGGTCTTATCATGGAGAATGAGGAGACTTTATTATGGGTAATAGAATACCTCTTATCATGGGAGGATAGATAATATACTTAGCGGTGGTGGTGAAAGGAGTAAAAATAGAACAAAAAAAATTTAGGCTACCAGCATCCTCACTTTATCAAAGAAAAAATAAAAGTAGCCTTAACAATATGAAAATTATTTATTAATTATTAATCAAATTAAAATCACATTCAAAATCATTAAAAATTGAGAAATAATCTATCATCAATGAAATGATATTATAATGCGTATTAACCAAACCAAGTTGTGATTCAAATAAAGAATCTTCATCTTGTATTAATTCGCTCAAAGAAACCCTTCCTTGATTATATTTTTGTCTCATACTTTTAACTCTAATCAAAAGATTTTCGCTATAATTCTTTTGATCCTTCATTACCTTTAACAAATTTTCCAAAGATGTTGAAAAATAATTATGAAATGAATTTAAGTTAGATATAATTTCTCTTTTTTCAGCATTATGTTGCATTTTTAAAATTTTCATTTGATTTTCTTTTGTGTTGGAATAATTACTACCAAATGGGACTGAAATATTCAAACCTATACTATAATCTTTTCTATCAAGGTTTGCCATATCATCAAAAGAATCGCTATTTTGTTTGCCAAAGCCCAAACTACTTGCTTTTGCTTCCAATTTTACATCAGCATCGGAATATCTTTTTAATGCTTTCAAATTCTCATTGATTTTTTCATCCTTATAAGAAATAAGTTTTGTATAGGATGTTAAATCCAATGGAGCTTCTTTCTTACTTTTAATTTTATTATAGCAGGCATTTATACTATTTTGAATATTTGCATAAGTACTAAATTGAAAGTTTAATTCTTTATCATTTAATTCTGGTATTAAATTAGATAGTTCTCTTTTTATTACTTCCATTTCATATTTTACAGATGCTAAATCAGATTTTCTTATATTAACAACAGCAGAAGCTCTTGCTAATTCACCTCTATCTGCAACAGATGTTTGATACATTTTTCTGATATTTTCTTCTTGTAAAACGGCTTGATTAATTAAAACTTCATATATTTTTGTTAGCGAATTATTTACGCTTAACCTCCAATACATTTTTCTTATTTCATTGAAGAATTTAGTTTTTTCTAACTTGGCTTGCTCTAATTTTTCATTTTCATTAATTTTTAAACCAGCTCTTTCTGCTCTTTCTGTATATCCAAGTAAGTTCTTCCATAAATCAACACTAATTTTTGCTTCCAAGCTTGTATCATATTGCGAATTTACACTTTTATTTGGTTGATAATTGTATGTTTTAGCATAATTATTATATGCGCCAATATCAAAACTCAAACCAATTGGCAAATTTTGACTTACACTAATTCCATATCTTCTGGCAGGATCATCAAATTGTCCTTGATATCCTTCAAACATTTTACCTTCAACGTTAGAATAATTAGCTTGACCGTTTAAAAAAGTACTATATTTTTGATTATATTGAGTTCTTTCTAAATTTGATTGAATTACAACGGTATTTATTTTTTCAATAGAAGGAACATTATTTGTCATTAATTCTTTTAATTTTTTTTCATTAATAACAACTATTTCCTTTGCAGAAACAATGTTTGTAGCCAATAAAGCCAATACAATTATCTTCTTATTCATAATACCAATTTTTTTACTGATACATTATATTATAGAAAAAACTTTTTAATAAAATCAAGTATTTTATAAAATTAATTATTCTGTTAATTTAGTATTAATACGCTATTATTGGTACCTCAAAGCATCTATTGGATTTAATTTTGTTGCCTTAATTGCTGGTACTATTCCAGAAACCACACCAACAAAAACTGCTGCAAACATAGAAACTAAAATAGTTAATATGCTAATTGGAACTTCTTTTTCTAAAACATGTCCAGCTATTAAAGCTGTTGAAATACCTAAAATCATACCAAGTAAACTTCCCATAGCAGATATTAAAATTGACTCAATTAAAAACTGGAATAAAATACTTTTATTCGGAGCCCCAATTGCTTTTCTAATACCAATTTCTTTTGTTCTTTCGGTAACAGATGTTAACATCATATTCATAATTCCAATACTTCCAACAAACAATGAAATTGATGCAACAGATGCTAATAATACAGCTAATATAAAACCTATCATACTAATTTTTTGCACCATTTCAGTCAAATTCACAACTTCAAAATCTGGATCTGCGTTTGGTGCTATTTTGTGTCTAACCTCCAATAATGTTTGTATTCTTCTTTCTACCATTTTCATATTTTTTACATCATCAAATGTTAAGAAAAATATTGCAACCCTATCTGGAAATTTATTACTTGTTAATCTTGATTTAAATGATTTTACTGGTAATAATATAATATCATCCTGATCGCTACCTCTGGAATCTGCGCCTTTTTCTTTAAGTATTCCGATTACTTTGAAAGGAACACCTTTAATTCTTATGTCTTTTCCAAGCGGTTCTTCCCCATATGGAAATAACTTTTCAACAACGGTTTTACCAATTACAGCAAATGGCGTACCAGCATAAACGTCTCTTTCGGTAAACATCATGCCTTTTTCTATTGTGTAATCATTAATATCTAAATATTCTGGATTTGTACCATTTACAGTTGTTCTCCAATTATTTGAACCAGACACAACCTGAAAACTTGATGTTACTAAAGGTGCAACATTAACAACATTTTTTATTTCCTTTATTGCTTCCATATCTTGCATTGTTAATGATGGCATACCGCCTCTACCACTATGTATTCCGCCTCTATTAGAAGATGCAGGTACAACTAACATCATATTACCACCTATTCCTTCAAGTTGTTTATCTATTTCTAATTGTACAGCTTGACCAGTCGCAACCATTAAAACAACAGCGCATACACCTATAACAACCCCTAAAATTGTCAAGAAAGATCTAAGTTTATTGGAAATAATGGAAATCCAAGCTTCTTTTAACATTGGTAAAATCATATTCAACCAAAAAATTATTTAAACAAACACACTATAAAAATAACCAATACTAATACTTTTTGTCAATATTAATCAGTAATAATTTTAAATATTTCCTCAGATGTTTTTGCAATAATATCCGCACCAGCATTTATTAATTTTTTAGTATACTCTGTTTTATATTCTTTAAATCGCATACTAGCAGTATAGCCAATAATTTTAATATCAATAATATTGCCATATTCTTGTTTAAAACTTTTTCCAGCTTCACAACCAGCTTTTGAATCTTCAACAATAAATAATTTATCTCCATCTTTTAATTTGATATTATTTTTATTTACTATGTCTTTAAATGCATAAATAAAAACATCAGGAAAAGGTTTGAAACGACAATTACTTAATGAACCACATAAATAAACATTTTTATCTACATTAAAATATTTATTTAAAATATTATTTTTAGCACGAGAACTTTTAATCATAAAACCATTCCTAAAAGAGGATGAGGTAATACACATAAAAATATCTTTATACCTTGAAAGTTTATCAATTGTTTTATCTATATTATCAACTATTTTTAACTCACCTTCTTTTAAATTAGCAAAAAAATCATTATAATATTTTCTAGTATCTTCTGGATTAATACTTTCTGAATTTTTCACAAAACCTTGTTTTTCAAGATCTAACAAAAATTCTTCTGGATGATGTCCTGAAATACATTTATAAAAGAAACCATCATCAATTTCTTTTAAACCAAACTTATTTTCTTTTAGAAAAGCATTCAAAGAATCTTTATATATTATTTCACTGTCGATCAATGTTCCATCGTAATCCCAAAAAACAATTTTTGTCATATTTTTTTTAATATTTTAGTAAAATTATGGTAAAAAAAGTAAGTTAATTGTCAATAATATTCTTTTATATTAAAAAAATATCAACAATTAATTTGTCTCAATACTTCTCCAACAACCATTGCTAAGCTAATTGCAACATTTAAACATCTAGTATTCTCTTGCATTTTAATAACAACTCTACCATCAACAGAATTATGTACATTTTCTGGAACACCAGCACTTTCTCTTCCAACCATCAATATATCATTTTCATTAAACTTATAAGAGGTATACTCTACGGATGCTTTTGTGGTTAATAACACAATTCTTGAATCTTTATTTTTTTCTTTAAATTCATCAAAAGAAACATATCTAGTAATTTTAACTTTATCTATATAATCTAATCCAGATTTTTTTATTTTTTCTTTATTAAATGGAAAACCACAAGGTTCTATAATATCTAAATCAAGACCTAAACAAGCACACATTCTAATAATCGTACCAACATTACCAGCTATATCTGGTTCATATAAAGCTACTTTCATAATCCAATTATTAAACTCCTTAAATTATAATGTTTGCCATAATTTTGTTTTGTTAAAGCAAGTAAAAGTCCTAAGGTTATAGACGTTCCTATCATTGATGAACCACCATAACTTATTAAAGGTAAAGTCATACCTTTTGTTGGCAAAAGATTCAATGTAACACCAATATTTATAATTGCTTGAAAAACAAATATTAAACTTAAACAATTGATTGATATATATTTAAATAAATCAGTTTCTTTTGTGGTTTTTAACATCAATCTAAAAGAAATAAAGAAAAAGATTGATATTATAAATATACAAGCAATAGAACCAAATTCTTCTCCTATAACAGAAAAAATAAAGTCAGTATGAGCGTCTGGTATATGATTTTTTATGGCTCCTTCAAAAGGACCTTTACCAAGTAATCCACCAGAAGAAAAAGCTGATATTGATTTTTTTACTTGATAGTTTGTCTCACCACCTAAAAATGCACTATTCACAAATGAATTTATTCTATAATGAAAATGTGGAAAAGTAAAATATAGTAAAGTAAAAGTTATGATAAATGCAATAAATAACCATATAAAATATTTGAGTTTTATACCAACTAAAAATAATGATGTAAAAAACACACAAGAAATTAAAATTAACATTCCAATATCTGGTTGCAATACAAGTAAAATAGCTAATATAGTGTATAAAATCAACGAAACTATTATATGAAGATTCTCTATTCTTTTAAATCTAGATAATATATTTGAAACTGTAATTATAAAGAAAGGCTTTATAATTTCCGATGGTTGTAAGGAAAAACCAAATATTCTAATCCAACGTCTAGCACCTTTATTTTGTGTACCAACAAACAAAACAATAATTAAAACAAATATTAATATAATAAAACAAATATAAGAAATGTTTATTATCTGTTCTTCATTTAATGTTGAAAAGAGTAAAACAATAAATAATCCAATAAATGAAAAGATTAAATTTTTTATAATAAAGAGGTGAGGATTAATTCCTATTCTATTTGCAACAACTGGACTTGCTAGCGCTGTAAATATATTACCAATAGCTAATGTTACTATAATTAGAAATAATATTACTCTATCAATAGAGAACCACCATTTATTAATCAAATTTATTTTTGTTCTATTGAACATACTATAAGTTATTCATAATTACTACATTAAGGATATATACTAATAAATTATTTTCAAGTTTTATATGAATAGTTTAGATATAAAATTAAATCTTGATAAATAAAATATATTTAATACATTTTCTATATAAAAAAATATTTTTAAAAAAATGAAACACGCATTAAATATAACAAGAGAAGAAAATTTTCCAGAATGGTATCAAGAAGTTGTTGCTAAAGCTGATTTAGCAGAAAATTCAAGCACAAGGGGTGCCATGGTTATAAAACCGTACGGTTATGCTATTTGGGAAAATATAAAAAATGCATTGGATAAAAAAATTAAAGAACATGGAGTTCAAAATGCGTGTTTTCCAGCGTTGATTCCCGTTGAATTAATGGAAAGAGAGGCTGAACACGTATCAGGTTTTGCAAAAGAATGCGTTGTAATTACACACCACAGACTTATTGAAAAAGATGGCGAATTATTGCCAGACGGAAAACTTGAAAAACCTTACATTTTAAGACCTACATCCGAAACTATTATTGGTGAAAGTTTTTCAAAATGGGTTAAATCATATAGGGATTTGCCTTTAAAAATCAATCAATGGGCAAATGTTTTTAGATGGGAAATGCGACCTAGACTATTTTTAAGAACCAGCGAATTTTTCTGGCAAGAAGGACATTGTGCCTTTGCAACTCAAAAAGAAGCTGATGAAAATGCTAGAACAATGCTTGATGTATATAATGACATTTTTGAAAACTATCTAGCAATTCATGGTATTTGTGGACAAAAAACAGAAGACGAAAAATTTGCCGGTGCTGATAAAACTTACACCATGGAAAGCATGATGCAAGACGGAAAAGCATTACAATCTTGTACTTCTCACAATTTAGGACAAAATTTCGCACACGCAAGCAATATAAAATTTACAAACGAAAATCAAGAAGAACAATTTGCTTGGACTTCATCTTGGGGCTTTTCTACCAGAAGTATTGGTGGTTTAATAATGAGTCATAGTGATGATGATGGACTTGTATTGCCACCTATGATTGCTCCATATCAAGTTGTAATTATTCCAGTTATACACGATGAAACAAAGGCTGAATCTATAAAAGAATACTGTAATAAAATCAAAAATGGTTTAAATTGCCGAGTTTTAATTGATGATAGTTATGACACACCACAAAACAAAAAGTGGAATTGGGTAAGAAAAGGCGCTCCTTTAAGACTTGAAATTGGTGAAAGGGATATGGAAAATAATTCAATTTTCTTTGTTAGAAGAGACAAAATAATGGAAAAAAATTCTCTTCCTTTTGAAGAATTTATTGAAAAATGCCAATCAATTTTGGACGATTTACAAAATTGTTTATTACAAAAAACAAAGGAAAATTTAGAAAAAAATACAATAAGAGTTGAAACTATTGAAGAATTAAAAAAACTCGCTGTGTCAAATGTTAAATTTTTCAATATTCCATTCAAGTTTTTTGGAGATAAAGAATTGCAAGAGTTTATGGACACTAATGCTCTATCATTTAGATGTATACCATTTAATGAAAGTGATAGGGTTATTGTTGCAAAAAGCTATTAAAATTATGTAAGATTATATGAATAAATAATAAATTCTTGACTTATTTTAAATATTTTATAAATTTACTATATATTAAAAGTTGAATAAGCTATGGGTTTAGATTTTATTATTAAAGATAAAGAATTAGAAATCACTTTCAGCGGAGATTTCTTGCTTTTTAATGATAATAATACCATAGCTAAATTATTTGATGATATAAATAAATCTAATATTAAAAGTATTAGTTTTAACACTAATAAATTGTTAAAATGGGATTCAAGTTTAATTGTTATAATATATGAAATAAAAAAACTAATTATAAATAAAAATATTGAATTTAATGATACAAATTTACCAGATAATATAAAAAGATTGATCAAATTAGCTTTCTCTTCTGATAGAAAAATTACAACATCACAAAATACCGAAAAAATGGATTTTTTAGAGAAAGTTGGTGATTTTGTTTTAAAAAAATATACAAGTTTTAGAAAAGGTTTCACTTTTTTTATGCAATCTCTGAAATCTCTTTTAAATTTTTTTACTGGACAGGCAATTATGCGGAAAGTTGATTTTCTATTTGCCTTTGAAAATGCTGGTTATAAAGCTTTACCAATAGTTTCATTGATTAGTTTTATGATTGGATTAATCCTTGCATTTGTAGGAACAGTTCAATTAAAATTATTTGGTGCGCAAATTTACGTTGCAAGCTTGGTTGCAATAGGTATGGTTAGAATTATGGGGCCTGCAATGGCTGGTATTATTATGGCTGGACGAACTGGTGCTTCATATGCTGCCACTATTGGAACTATGCAAGTAAACGAAGAAATAAATGCATTAAAAACAATGGGAATACCAGTTATGGATTTTTTAACATTACCACGACTATTATCTATGACAATAATAATGCCGTTTTTAAGTATGTTTGCCGACATTATGGGAATTTTTGGCGGTGCTAGTGTTGGAACTTTAATGCTTGGTATACCTTTTGGAGAGTATTGGAAATTATCCATGAACGCTTTGGATTTGAAAAACTTTCTAATAGGGGTATTTCATGGTTATGTTTATGGTTGGATAATTGCATTATGTGGTTGTTATTATGGTATTAATTGTGGACATGATGCTGATAGTGTTGGAAAGGCTACAACACAAGCTGTTGTGTCATCAATAGTTTGGATTGTTATTGCTACTGGCATTATTACTTTTTTCTGTGAGGTGTGGGGATTATGATAAACGACGAACAAAATGAAGTAAAAATGGTAGAGATAGAAGCAAAAAATTTAACCATTGCTTATGGAGATTTTGTAATCGCAAATAATATTGATTTTACAATAAATAAAAATGATATTTTTGTAATAATGGGGGCTAGTGGTTGTGGAAAAAGTACATTGTTAAGTGTATTAACCGGTCTAAAAGAACCAGATTCTGGTAGTGTTTTTATTGACGGTTATGATTTTTGGCATTCCGATAAAGAGGTAAAAGATTTAATAATGCGAAAATGTGGAATATTATATCAAAGTGGTGCATTATTTAGCTCTATGACTCTTGCAGAAAATGTAGCTTTGCCATTACAACAATATACGGAATATTCGCAAAGTGAAATAGACAATTTAGTTTCTTTAAAATTATCATTAGTTGGACTTGGTGGTTTTGAGAATTTTTATCCATCAGAAATAAGTGGTGGAATGAAAAAAAGAGCTGGTTTTGCACGAGCATTAGCTCTTGATCCCAAAATTGTATATTTTGATGAACCATCCGCAGGTCTTGATCCAGTTAGTTCAAAATTGTTGGATGATTTAATAATAGAAATCAACCAAAGTTTAGGAACAACTATTATAATAGTTAGTCATGAATTAAATTCTATTTTTAATATTGGAACTAACTCAATTTTTTTAGATGGGGATACAAAAAGTATAATAGGATATGGAAAACCAACTGAATTATTAAAATATCCACCAAATAATAAAGTATTAAAATTTTTAACCAGAGGAGAAAAAGGAAATGATTAAAAAACCTAATAAAAAATTAATTGGATTCTTTTCTATTACCAGTATTATTTTATTTCTTACTATAATAATTTCACTTTCTGGTATTAAAGCGTTTAGATTAAAAGATGATAAACTTGTCATGTTTTTTAATGAATCAATAAATGGTCTATCAATAGGTTCACCTGTATCATTTAGAGGAGTTGAGATAGGTCAGGTTATTAAAATAGATTTAATACCAGAAAAAGATGGAAAAGGATTTAATATTCCTGTTTTTATAAAATTAAATGAAAATCAAAATTTCAGGGCAAGAAGTAGTTTTTGGAGTAAAAATCACACGGTGTTTTTAGAGGATTTGGTAAAAAATGGTCTAAAAGCAAAATTAATTACACAAAGTTATTTAACCGGACAATTAATGATAGAGTTAGCAATGATGCCAAAAGTACAACCAGTTTTTAGAAATAAATATTTTTTTGAAGGAGTATTAGAAATACCAACAGTATTATCTCCAATAGGTGAATTATCGCAAGGAATACAAGATTTACCAATTCAAGATATTATAAAAAAATTTGATGAATTTTTGATTAATTTTAATAAACAATTTCCAATAGCTCTTGAACAAGTAATCAAAATGACGGAAAATGTAAATATTGCTTCACAAAAAGTTAGTGTTTTGTCGGATAATATCAATGGCATTATTTCAAACAATATTAACACTTTACCAATAATCATAAATAATTTTAACAAAACAATGATTGATATTAGTGAAGCATCAAATTCATTAAAAAACTTATTTGATTATTTAGAGAGGCATCCTGAATCAATATTAAAAGGAAAAGGTAGGTAAGATATGAAAAAAATTTACTATATTCTCATTTTACTTTTATTATCCTCTTGTTTTGGAGGAAGAACGCAACCATCAAATTTTTATGTTTTAACACCAGTGTCTCAATCTGATATTGTATTTGATGGAAAAAATAAAATGGTTGGTATTGATATAATTTATATTGCGGGATATTTAGATAGACAAGAAATTATTACAATGAAAAATAATGAGGGTGAATTAAATATGTCCGATTTTAATAGATGGGCAGAACCTCTAACAAACTCACTTGAAAGAAATATTGTACTCAATATGTCATCATATATGAATAATAGTATAATAAAATCCGTTAACTCATTTAATAAAAATTTTGATTATATAGTTTTAATTTATTTGAATAGACTTGATGGAAAATTTAATGATAATGTATATTTAGAAGCCTCCTACTCTATAATAGATAAAATGGGCAATATACTAACAGTTGACAATATTTCTTTAAAAACTAGTTTAGCTAATACTTATGAAGACTTAGTAATTAAAGAAAGTGAACTAGTTTCAAAACTTTCATTTAAGATAGTAGAAACATTAAGTAAACTAAAAAAATAATAAGTAATAATTTATGCAAATATTTTATCTAATGTTTCTGCATCAATTTCACCCTGTATTACCTTACCATTTACTATAAACGATGGAGTACCTTGTATTCCAAATTTATCAGCTAGATCAATATTATCTTCTATTGATTGTTTTATATCATCATTATTATTTCTTAGTATAGTTTTTAATCCTTCTATATTAATATTTATTTTATCCGTTATATCATAAATTAATTCGCCTATTCCATCAGAACTATCCATAACCATATTATAAAAATCAAGATATTTATCTGTATCTAGCAATAAAATTGCATATCCTATTTGAGTAGTATATAATGAACTTTGACCCAATATAGGAATTGGTCTTAGTACAACTCTAATATCATTTCTAGTTTTTAAAAAATTATCAATAACTTTTGCCACCCTTTTACAATGGATACAATTATAATCAAAAAACTCAATAATCTCATTTTTGCCTTTTGGATTAATAATTGCTAATTTTATACTTTGCGCCATAAAATACCTTTTAATATTTTACATAATTTACATATTATTAGTATGTAATAAAAAAGCAATGATTATTTTTAGTTGAATTATTATATTAAAAAAAATATTAAAAATGGTCAGCAATAACTTTTTATGCTGACCGTTCAATATTAACTAATGAAAATTAAATATCAAAATTTATATTAAATCCTTCAAGATTTAACTGTTCTTTGAGTTCTTTTTTGCACAATTCTAAACCCTCTGGGCTCATAGCTTCAGCTCTTGCTGTCATTGCAGGTTCTGTGTTAGAACTTCTAATTAACCACCAATCAGTTTTGTTTGTGTAAACCCTTGCTCCATCTATTTGAATTACCTTTCTGCCTTCTGCCTTCATTCTTTCAGCAATTTTATCTGGAACTGTATATTTTACAATATCATCTGGTGTCTTGATTTTGATTTTTTTAGTCAAATATGTTTTTGGAAAGGTTTTTCTAATATCTTCCAAAGTTTCATTTCCGTTTGCTAAAAAGTTAATCATTTTCATTGTTGCGACCAAACTATCATCAAAGTTATGATTTTCGCCATAATAGATATGACATGAAGTTTCGCCGGCAATTTTAATATTCTCTTCTTTCATTTTGGCTTTAAATGTTGAGTGTCCAGGTTTCCACATAACAGGAATACCGCCAAACTTTTCAATATCATCAACTAAAACTTGGCTTGAAGAAATTTCAAAAAGCACTTTTTCATGCGGATGTTCTTTTAAAAATGGTCTCATTAGAATATCAAGGATTTCATCACCAAAGTAAATATAACCTTCTCTGTCAATAAAACCTAATCTATCACCATCCCCATCGTATGATATACCTAAATCATAACCACCATCAACAACAGCATTTTTTAAGTCTTGCATTTCTTTTTCAAGCGATGGATCGGCTAAATGGTTAGGAAATCTTCCATTAACTGTATCATATAAGAATTTATGTTTACCTGGTATATTTTTAACAACATCATGTATTACATCAGCAACAACACCATTTCCAGTATCAAATACTATATTTAAAGCTTTTGATTGTGGAGTTAATTTTAAAAATGATAATACATATCTTATATAATCATTTCTAACATCAACTTTTGTAATTTTTCCATCGCCACTTACAAAATCACCATTTTCGGCGATTTTTCCTATTTTCTTTATATCATCGCCCCAAACAGGATCTTCTTTTGTTAACATTTTAAACCCATTATATTCTGGTGGATTGTGAGAAGCTGTAATAATCATACCAGCATCAGCATTTAAATGCCAAACAGACCAATACATACAAGGACTCATAACAAGCCCCAAATCTATTGCATTAATACCAGTAGTAATTAGTCCGTCCATAAAATATTTTTGTATTTCTTCGGAACTGACTCTGCCATCTCTTCCTACAACACAGGTTTTTTTATTTAAATTTCTTAAAAATGTACCATAGGCCTTACCCATAAAGTAAGCATCGGTATTATTAAAATCTTTATTGTAAACACCTCTAATGTCATACATTTTTAAAATTGATTGAGTGAATTTATGAGTTTTTGCGTCCATACTGAAGTTATTTGTTAATTCTGACAAAAGAATAAACCGTTTATAATATTATTTCAAGAAAAATATTTTTTTATTAATATACTAAGCTATATATCAAATTAATAAAAATTTTGAATAAAAGACATTATAGCCTACTACTAGTAAAATAATTCTTCAACTGTTCAGTAATTTTATACGAATTTCCAGCACCCATAACAACTATATCAAATTTTTGATCTTTATTATTTGCAATAATTTCTTTAATTTTATTAAGTATATCATTATAATTTTCTATATAATCAATTCTATCATTATTTAATAGACTTTTAACATCAATATCAGCCATAAAGCTTTCTCTTGATTTAAAAATTTTAGTTACAATAGGATAATCTGCTAGTAATAAAGCATCAACAAACTCTTTTGTATTATTTTTTATTCTAGAAATAAGATGTGGTTCCAATATTGCTATTATTTTTTCATTATTAGAATCTACAATATTATCTTTTATAGCTTGTATTGTACATTTAATTTGTGTATGATGATGAGCATAATCGTCATA
The DNA here is from genome assembly GCA_934747265.1 of uncultured Rickettsiales bacterium. Classification (GTDB taxonomy): domain Bacteria; phylum Pseudomonadota; class Alphaproteobacteria; order Rickettsiales; family UBA1997; genus CALXSC01. The sequence continues at coordinate 28,892 of CAKVGI010000001.1, read as the reverse complement.
CAATTTTATTTTATCATTATTAAATACTAAATCTATTCTTCTTTTACTACCACAAAAATTTTTTAATAAATCTTGTATTATTTTGATATTTACGCCTAATTCAAGAGCTAAAACAGTCGCAATAGCTATATTTCTAGCATTATGTTCACCCAATAAATTATGTTGTATTATATTGTCATTTAAAATGATCTTACCTTTTCCTCTTTTAACATTTATTATTTTAATTTCCGAATTATTTGATATTTCACCGTTAAATGTATAACCTATAATCTTTATTTCTTTTTCATCCAAATTATCAAGCATTGATAAAATTAAATTTCTTAAATTAATATCATCATAATTAAAGACAATTTTACCATTATTTTGTACTGTCAACAGGAATTGTTTAAAAATATTTTTATAATCTTCAAAATCTTTAAATCTTTCAGGATGTTCCATTTCTAGATTGTTTAGAATAACAAATTTTGGATGATAATCTAAAAAATTACCATCATATTCATCTCCTTCACAAACATAATAATCAGATTTTCCAACTCTATAAGTAGTCCCCCATTCTTTTACAACTCCACCAACGAATACAGTTGGATCAAAATTAGCTTTTTCTAAAATGAGTGATATTAATGTTGTAGTTGTGGTTTTACCGTGAGTACCAGCAACAGCTATAACATTTTTATCTTTCATTATATAGTTGCCCAAAAACTTTTGCCACTTTATTGTGGTTTTTGTTTCCATAGCTATTCTTGTTTCTTCTATTTGTTTATATCTATCTTTATATAATAACGCAGGAGATAAGACAACTATATCAACATCTTTTATATGTTCTGGATTGTGTGGTGATAATATTTTAATATTGTTATCCAATAATTGTTGTGTATAATTATTTATATCACACTTTAAATCACAACCATCAACGTCAAAACCATTTTGTTTTGCTATACAAGCAACACCAGAAATTCCACTTCCATTAATTCCAATAAAATGTACTTTTGTCTTTTTTTGCATCTTTTTTATTTCTCCCAATTAGTCTATATTTGTGATTCCAATAAATCATTACATAATATTACTTCTTGATTTTCACCAGTTTTTACAAGTCCACCAGCTTCTTTTAATAAAAGAATTGGTAATTCTAAAAAAATATTGTTTTTTTCTAAAACGGTAATATCAAATTTTCCGCTAGCAACATTACATATATTTAATATATCACAATTAGTTATATTTAATAACTTATATTTTTGTAAACATCTAATAATAAAATCTCTATTTTGCGTATTTTTTATAACAGTTAACGCATCATCAATACTAGAACGAGAAGAAACCCTAATTCTCCTTGAATTTACGTAAGCTCCTTTTCCTTGTTCTACAACAAATGTTTCTTGTGTTATTGGACTATCAATTACACCGCATAAAGTTTGATAAATACCCTCTCTATTCTTCTTTTGTAATGCTATTGAGACACAAAAATAAGGAATAGCATGAACCAAATTAACAACCCCACACATAGGATTTATAAGATATCTATAATCAGCCTGAAATTTGTCCTCATTTTTATCATCATAAAATACCACATCGTAATTAGGTTTTTTGGTTTTTAGATGTTCAAATAGTCTTCTTTTGATAAATTCTATTATTAATTCCGCAAATTTAGTACTCCCTTTATATGAATTTTGTAAATTCTCTAACTCAACAAAATCTCTACTAATCTTATCACCAACCTTTATTATAGAATCTTGAATTATACTTAAATCCGCAGAAAATAATACCATTTTTACCACACAATATATTACAAATTATTTAATAATAATAAAAGAATAAAAAAATAAATCAAGGATTTTGTTTTAATACTTCTAGGTATTGCTCTAATTTTAATATCCGGTCTTATCAATGCAAAAAATATCTATTCCATAATAAGAGGTACTACCTCAATCTCCCCCTGATAAGTTGGGTAAGGGGGGTTAAAATACTTTAATTGTTTTATACTTTGTTTTTTATATTAATATATTATTTTATTATTTTATAATTCTTATAAAATTATTAATTATATACTTTATATAATAATAATTACTGTTTAATATATAGTATTATTCTTAATTCTTAATTCTTAATTTTAAATCTTAAATTCAAATCCTCGACTTTATATTTTATTTTAATTTTCAATTTTTAATTATTTATTTTTTTTATAATAAAACAAATAAATAGCTATCAACCCCCCTGCTGACTACATCAGCTCCCCCCTTACAAAGGGGGGCGGAGGGAAGGTGTTCTGAGACTAACCCTCCTACAAAGGGGGCTACCGCTCATCCCCCCCTGATAAGGGGGGCAAGGGGTGTTTCTGTGTCAGCTCCACCCCTATGAATGTAGATAAGGTGGGAGAGTAAAAAGAAGGTATTGAATACATCATCTCTTACGTTACAAAAAAAAGGGGGGGTGAGAAATAGTCTAATCAGAAATTAGAAATACCTCATTTATTCTTCCCAAATAATATCTTCTTTTACTATTTTAGCAGTATTACCAGCCAAAATACAATGTGTATAATTAGAATAATCCTTTGTTAGCATGGACGAATTTCCCAAAACACATTCATCGCCAATACCACTACCTTTCAGCATTGTTGCTCCTCTACAAATCCATACGTGATTACCTATTTTTACATCTTTATTTTGATTGATTAAATTTTTATCTTTGTCATATATTTTATGACCATCGGTTGCCCAAATATATACATCAAACGAGAACATGCATTTATCACCTATAATCACGCTTGAATCACCATAAATATAAAAATTAACCTTACCACAGTATAATTCTGAACCAGTTATCAATTTTGAGTTATTTCCTCTTATATTTACTTCTATATTATGTAAACCTCTTGCATTTTCACCAAATTTTACATAATTGTTATTTCCGTTTATATAAAATATGGAATTTTTAAATTTTGAGACACTACTTTCACAAATTTCTATAATATTATTTTCCCCACTAAACTCAACTAATATAAATTGATAAAAATTAGCTTTATGTTTTTTACCGTTCTTATCAATTATATAAACATGATTATTTTTGCCTTTCTTATTTTTTATATTTAATGCTAATCTGATTATTTTAGCGAGCGGATGCTTAAAATAGTTTTCTATTTTCTTTAAAAATAACATTTGTAAATTGGTTTTTTATAAAATGTAAAAGAATATCTGATAAAGTCAAGTTAAAAATTAATTCTTACACTCTTCAAATCAATTAATTAATCAACTCATATTTTAACTCACACGCACCAAATAAATTAAAAAAATATTAATAAAAAAATATTTATTTTAATTTGTCTTATTTAACAAAACTTTTAAATCTTTATCAAAAACTTTATACTTAATATTTAATTCTCTAAAATTTTCAACAATATCCTCATTTCTAAAAATTGTATTAATATTATAAATAAATTTCTTACAATATTCCAAATTATTATCTTGAAAATCATAACAATATTGTACAAAATTATTATGATTTTTTTGCCCAAACTTCTTTTCTATTGTTGAAACTTTATAATCATTGCTATCTCTGGAAAAATATAATGCATTATTTCTTACAATCACTACAAATTTATCTTTTTTATCTATAATTATATCTGGTGTTTCTTTAAATACTGATACAATTATACCGGATGCAAACAAAACTACCCCAAAATATCTCCATTTTTGTTCCCATAATGTAAACCACAAAAAACCAAATAAAATTAATGATATACCAAGTAATGAAGGCGACGGAAAAACATATGTTGCATAAGGTAAACTTACAACATATTTTGAAATTTTTAATACAATGTCAATTGATATTCCAGCTGGTATAAGTAAAATCTTTTCACAATTAAATGGCATTAACAAAACGGATATAGTAGCTAGTGGTAAAGTTATAAAACCAACTAATGGTATTGCCACTAAATTTGTCAGCATGTTAAAAGGGGTATAATTATTAAAATGATAAATAGCTATTGGTGAAACTGATATTTCAGTAATTATTGATGATAATAATACGCCAAATAGGTAATATAAAGGCTTTAAAAATTTATTCTTTGTAAATGTACTTACATTGTGTTCTCTTAAAAATTTATATCCAGAAACTAGCCCCAAAACAGCAAGAAAAGATAATTGAAAACTGGGTTCCAATATAAAATTAGGTTTGCAGAATAACAACAAAAAAGCTGAGAGAGCTAAAAATCTAAGAGAATCTATCTCTCTTTCTATTAATATTGATATAAAGAATAATACAGACATTATATACGCTCTATTCGCGGATATAGGAAATCCAGTCATACACAAATAAATAAAACCAACAATTATTGCAAAAATTGCAGATATTTTCTTTATATCGTGTGTTAAAGTAAAATTTTCAAAATACACTAAAATTCTTCTAACAATAGAAAAAGCGAACCCCATAACTATTGCCATATGCAAACCCGAAATAGAAATTAAATGAGCAAGTCCAGCGTAAGTCATATTATTATAATTTGTTGAACTTATTCTTCCTCTAATCCCTGTAATAAAAGATCCAACAACTGGACCAGATTCACTGCCAGTAGCTTTGATTATTCTATTATTTAATTTTTCTCTAATGTTATATATTTTATATTTAATTTTATCATAAATCGTATTCATTTTAGGTGAACCTCTTTCTTTAATGTAGCCATTAAAACCAATTCCGCCAATTCCTTGAAAATATAATACTCTTTCAATATTATATGCACCATGAAATGCTTGTTTTGGTATTGGAATTAAGTTTGCTCTTATTTTTACATATTCACCAAATGCTGGAATCTCACTCTTAGAACTCATATTTATTCTAACATTTTTTGGTATATTATGCATAACACCATCTTTTGTAAAATATGCTGTTTTATTATTTGAAACTCTTTGATCCTTATTTAGTCTTTTAACTTTATTTATTTTATCAACCCCAACAACTATTCTAACTCTTGTTTCATTGTTTTTTTGATAATAAGATATATCTTCTGCAATTCCATAAATATCAACATATCCCATCTTATATTTTATCTTAGGAAAATTTAATTTTTCTGTATATAAATAAATATCTACATAGCCAACAACAAAAAGAAAAACTGAAAATATTGCAGTTAAATATTCTTTATTTTTTCTAAAAATAATTAATAAAATTAAACATAACAGAAAAATTGCAATAAAAACCGAAATATTCAAATTTGGAAATCTAAAATAAGTCAAAATACCAAATCCAAAAATAACTGGACACCACAAAATCCAATTATGATAATCACCAAAAAAATTATCATTTATGAAATTGTCCAATTTTTTTAACAATATTTTTGCTTTTAGCACTATTTGGTAAATTTAATATCTATAACTTATTATAATTAAAATAAAAACACTTTTTTGCAACTTTAATTTATTGAATTATCTATAATATGTTTTTCTAGAAGTTTTTTAATTTTTTTGCATAATAATTTTACTGAAAAATGCATCATTTCCATACAATAAAAATTATAGATCTATTAATCTAATAATTTAGAATAAGTAAGCATACTCTAACAAACAACAGTTTGACTAGCTATATTATAGTAAAAAATAAGAACCCATAATGAGTTCTTATTTTAAAAAATACAAATATTATTTATTTTCTTCTTTATTTTCTACATCTTCACCAGTTTCTTGATTTACTGCTTTGTAGCTTAACTTTGGTTTTCTGCTATAATCAAATCCAATTAACTTAAATTTATATACTCCATCTTGTTTTAAAATATCTTCAACTTTATCAACTCTGTAATTAGCTAATTGACTAATATGTACAAAGCCATCTCTCTTTGGACTTTCTGGAAATTCTACAAAAGCACCAGATGGTAAAATCTTTACAACTTTTCCCTCGTAAATCTTTCCGATCTCTATATTTGGATTAAATTCGCCTTTACTGATTTTAAATCTTCTTCTTGGTCTAAAATCTTTTTTTGTTTCTTCAACCATTTTCACCTTTATTATTAAATAATATTATTTTTCTAAATCCTCACCAGTTTTCTGATCAACTGCCTTATAACTTAATTTTGGCTTGTTGTTTCTATCAAAACCAATCAATTTAACCTTTACAATATCTCCTTCATTTAATATATCATCAACAAATTCAACTCTGTAATTAGCTAATTGACTAATATGTACAAAGCCATCAGTTTTACCAGGCAAGTCAATGAAAGCACCGGAATCTAAAATCTTTAAAACCTTTCCTTCATAAATTTTTCCAATCTCCAAATCGCAAGCTATTTCTTCAATCATTTTTTTAGCTTTTTGACTTGATTCTTGGTTATTTGACATAATTACAACTGTACCATCATCATCTATATCAATTGTTGTTCCAGTTTTATCAATTATATCTTTTATAACTTTTCCTTTACTTCCAATAACATCCTTGATCTTGTTTGGTTTTATTTTAAAAGTCAAAGCTCTTGGCGCTGTTTTTGAAACTTCTGCTCTTGATTCACTAATAGCTTCTGACATTCTTGTTAATATAAAATGTCTACCTTCTTTTGCTTGGCTTAAAGCTTTTGACATAATTTCTTTTGTTATGCCTTTGCATTTAATATCCATTTGTAAAGCAGTAATTCCATTCTCTGTTCCAGCTACTTTAAAATCCATATCTCCAAGGTGATCTTCATCTCCCATAATATCTGTTAAAACCACAAAATCATCACCTTCTTTTATCAAGCCCATTGCAATACCAGAAACAGGAGCTTTCATAGGAACACCAGCTGACATTAATGACATAGATGTACCACACACAGTTGCCATTGACGATGAACCATTTGATTCTGTAATTTCTGATACAACTCTTATTGTATAAGGGAAATTTTCATCAAGTTTTACTATATTATGTATTGCTTTCCAAGCCAATTTACCATGACCTATTTCTCTTCTACCTGGTGCCTTTAAAAAGCCAGTTTCACCAACAGCATAAGGTGGAAAATTATAATGCAATATAAAGTTTTGAGAATCAATAGATTCTGATACATTGTCAACTATTTGTTCATCATGTTCGGAACCCAAAGTTGTAATAACCAAAGCTTGTGTCTCACCTCTTGTAAATAAGGCAGAACCATGAACTATTGGGAGAACATCAACTTCTGGTGTAATTGGTCTAACTTGATCAATTTTTCTACCATCAATTCTTCGTCCTTCTTTTAAAATCATAGTTCTAACTATGGTTTTCTCTATATCTTGTGTTATTTCACTAACTTTATTTATTAAAATTTCATCGTCGCTTTCACCAACAAACTTTTCATTAATTTCGTCATGAATTTCTTCAAGTTTAGCAACTCTTTCTCGTTTTGTTGTAATGTTGTAAGCTTCTCTCAAATCATTTGTAGCAAATTCTTTAATATTGCTTTCTAACTCTGAGAAATCAACAGCAGTTGGTACAATTTTTTCAACCTTACATGCATTAACAAAATCTTTTATAAAATCTACAACTTTGCCTAATTCTTTATGACCAAAATCCAAAGCATCAAGCATTTCATTTTCAGTTAATTCTTTTACTTCTGACTCAACCATTAATATAGAATCTTTTGTTCCGGCAACGGTTAAATCCAATTTTCCATCATCGCACAATGGATGCATACCATTTAAAATAAATTCACCATTTTTATAAGAAACTCTTGCACCAGCAACAACATCTTCAAAAGGTGCTGGCGAAATAGATAATGCAGCTGATGTAGCTATTAAAGCAACTATATCAGCTGGCGTTTGTTCATCGTAAGTTAAAAGAGTACAAAAAACATCGGTTTCATGTCTATAATTAGATGGAAATAATGGCCTTATTGGTCTATCTATTGTTCTAGCAATCAAAGTTTCATTATCCGATGGTTTTGTTTCTCTTTTTACAAAACCACCAGGTATTTTTCCTATTGCATAAAACTTTTCAATATAACTTACTGTAAGTGGAACAAAATCAATACCAGTTGTTTCTTTTTTGGCTATTGTTACATTAGCCATAACAGTAGTATCACCATATCTAACTATAACAGAACTAGCTTGTCTGCCGATTTTTCCAGTTTCAAGACTTAAAGTCTTACCACCCCACTCCATCTCTTTTTTTACAATACTAAACATCAAATTCCTTATTTATTATCTTTCAAACCTAATTTTTCTATCAATTTTAAATATCTATCCATTGATTTTTTCTTTAAATAAGCCAACAATCTTTTTCTTCTAGCAACAAGCATCAAAAGACCTCTTCTTGAAGAAAAATCCTTTGCATGAACTTTGCAATGTTCTGTAATATTTTTAATTCTTTCTGTTAAAACGGCAGCTTGTACCTCAACAGAACCTGTATCATTATTGGAAACTCCAAATTCTTTTATAAGTTCCCCTTTTTTACTTTTTTCAATAGACATATTTTGAGTATTTATTGTTAATAACCTAATAATCATGCCACCTCAAAATGCAGCACTTATGTATATATTATAATTATATAATTTAAAAGTAAACAAATAATTGATAAAAGGTATTAGGTTTATTAACCCCAACTATTGCTCTTAATATTTTAAGCCAATTTTTTTAAAAAATATCATACAAAACTATTTCAAGACATTTTATAATTAATTTGAATTTTGATTAAACCTTATATTATAAGGCAGTCTATTTATTAGATCTTATATTTATAAGACAATTTAAGATAAATTATTTATTATTAATATAATATAATTAAATATAAGGAAAATAAAATGACTTTTACAGTTAATAAAGCTGATTGGGTGAATGAGTGGAGTATTCAATATACAGCAATTAGAAACAATACTCCTGATATTCTAAATAAATTAAGAAGTATAAAAAGAATTACTGATTATACTGGTGGGGAGAAATATATTTTTAGGGACTATGATAATAATCAAGGTACTATGAATGATGTTAATTTAAATGAAAGAAACAGACAATTTCAATGGCAAGCTTTTGATAGAGGTGGTAGACAATTCAGTAGAATAAGAGTTAACTATCCTGTTCTTGTTGATACAGAGCAAGAAGTTAAAAATACTTTAAGTTCTCCAAAAGAAGATATTTTAAGAACAATTCAAAATAAATTTCTTAAAAGAAGAAATAAAGCCATTAGTGATGCTGTTATTGCTGATGCGCAAATTATTCAAGCTGATGGAACAGTATCTGCCGTAAGTTCTTCAAATGATGGTGTAATCACAACAGATTTAACATCTGGAACTTTTGACAAAAATACATTTATTAACATTAGAAATAAATTTGTAGCAAATGAAGTTGTTGATGCAAGTTTATATGATTTAGGTGGTGATGTGATTGTATCACAAGCTGAAATGAGCGAGATCATTAAAGACCAAAGTTTAGATTTAGGTCAAACATCTCAATTTTTAGCTGATGATTTTAAGAGTGGCGCTACAAGAAATATGTTCTATGGTTTCCAAGTACTTGAAGTTGCTGGTAATGATAGTACTGATCCAGATATTAGTGTTAATACACCAATGTTAACAGAAGCAACACAAAAAAGAAATTGTCTAGCTTTAGCACCTAATGCACTTGCTTACTGGGAAGGTGAACTAACAATTGATTTATTAACACCACATGAAATGAGAGCAAACGGCTACGATGACAGCTTTGGTATATTCTTTGCTGTTGACTTTATTCTTGGAAGAACAAAAGGAAATAGAGTACAGGTTATACAAACGGCTCTTTAAAGCTAATAAATATTATATTAAAAACTAAAAAATAGTAGAATTTCTCAATATTTAAAAATAAAGTAATTTTCCATTTTTATCTATCAAATCTTTTAATTTTACTATAATAATATTTACTTTATCTATTAATAAAAACAAAAGACAAACCTATACTTTTAATACATGATATAATTTAGTTTTTAATCACATATCAATTCACTAATCAATTTAAAATTAACAAAACCTCCACACACTTTTTAGATAATAGAAATAGTTATCAATTCACAAATCAATTTAAAATTAATAAAACATTAAAATAAAACAAAAATTATCATAATTTTCCAAAATAATTTTATTATAATTTTATTATTATACAATTAACCACCCAACTCTACCCACAACCTATAAATATTTTTTTCATAAAAATACATAAAAATAATTTAAATTAATTGTTGACTATTAAAAATTTGTGTTTTATATTCTAGTTGCGGTAGTGGTAATTGTTAAAACATATTTCTAGAGTTGTTTTATACAAAAAATGAGACTTAAGCTAAAAAAGGAGTACTGATAAGTGTTCCTTTTTTATTTTGTGATAATGGGATTGTTAATTAATATTATTTACAATATTTTATTTCCAAGATTTATAGTCTTATGTGTAATATTGTATATTGGTGAGTTTTGTGTTTGGTATTTGAATTTTGTGGTATTAGACCTTCAATATTCGTGTTTTTAAACCTTCAAGCTTCGTGGTGTTAGACCTTTAAGCTTCATTGTGTTAGGGCTCTGAATCTTTTTTGGTGTTGGATTTCCTTAGGTGTGGTGTTGAGTCTCCTTTGATGGTGTGGTGTTAGGTCTCCTTAGGTGTGATGTTGGGCCTCTGAACCCAACACCTAAGACTAACAGAAATAAAAGTAATAAAATAAATCACAATATTTTTTATAGTTTAAAATTTGGTAGCATTAGGTGCTGGATTTGGAAATCTGACACTATAAGGAGCACGAAGAATTATCAATATAGCAATTAAATGCTTGAAAAATAAAATATTTATTATATTATGATAAGCGATATTCTCATAATATACCCTCATATTAATTGAATATTTATTAATAATTTTTTTAGAAAATGGCTGTAAAGATTAGATTGGCAAGATTTGGAAGGAATAAAGTTCCTTTTTATCATATTGTAGCTACTGATTCTAGAAATAGAAGAGATAGTAAATTTTTAGAAAAAATCGGAACATATAATCCATTATTAAACGATGATAATTCTGAAAAATTAGTTATCAAAAAAGATAGAGCAGAATATTGGTTAAGCGTTGGTGCATTACCAACAGATAGAGCTGCTTTGCTTTTAATTAAAGCTGGTGTAAAAGGCGCCGAAAAATATAAACCAGTATTTGTTCCAAAAGAAAAAGCAAAAAAGGAAGAATCAAAAGTTGAAAATGCGCAAGCAGAAACAACAACTGAAAATGCTTAATATTTACACAACTAAGCTGGTTTTACACTAGCTTAGTTTTTTATTTTGTTTTAGCAATCACTTATATCAAAATTATTTAATTCATTTAGAACTAATATCTTGTCTTTTGTTTACTTATTTTTAATTAAATATTATGGAATTAGTCCCAAATACATTTTAGTATTTGAGGATGGAATTACAGAAAATACTAATAAATATATAAGTTGTAGATATTTTATTATTTTTTTTGCTAAATCCACTCTTTGATTTTAGGCCATATATAACATTCCCTATGATAAGTGTACACTCCACCCCCTCACTGCTAAGATATACTCTTCTATTTTTCCCTGATAAGGAATACCCTCTATCTCCCATGATAAGTATATACCCCATCCCACCTGATAAGGCCCTCTCATCCCCATGATAAGGTTCTCTTACCCACCTGATAAGGCCCCTTCATTCCATTCCTCTGATAAGGTCTCTCCTCACCCCCCTGATAAGTTCCTCTCATTCCCCCCTGATAAGGGGGGTAAGGGGGGTTTAGAATACTTTGATTATATTTAAGCTATGTTTTTTATATTAATATATTATTTTATTATTTTATAATTCTTATAAAATTATTAATTAATTATATTTTTATATAATAGTTATTGTCTGATATATAGTATATTGTCATTATTCTTAATTATTAATTAATATTTTAAATTTGAGATATTTAATTTGACATTTTTAATTCTAAATTCTTAACTTTATATTTTTTAATCTTTAATCCAAATTTTAATTATTATTATAATTCTTAATTTTAGTTTTAAATTTAAAATACAAGCTCTTTAACTTTATATTTATTTCCAATTTTCAATTTTTAATTTTCAATTATTTATTTGTTTTTTGTAAAACAAATAAATGTTCTCAACCCCCTGTCAGTCTATGACTGACTCCCCCCTTACGAAGGGGGGCGGAGATGAAGTATTGACTAAGCCAGTTCCTCCTTTACAAAATGGGGGGCAGAAAGGGAAATATTTCACATCAGTTCCACCTTACAAATGTGGACTGCCCCTCAATCCATCCACCTGATAAGAGGGATATACACTAATTCCACCCTGATAAGGCTCCTTCATTTTCCCACCTGATAAGGGGGGTAAGGGGGGGTTCTGTGTTAGCTCCACCCTTATGAATGTGGGCAAGGTGGAATGTTCTACGACTAACTCTATCCTTAGAAAAGGAGATAAATTTAGAATATTCACATCAACTTTTCCATTATAAAAGGAGACAAAGATTATAGAGCATTAACTGCGTCAGCTTTTCAATTATAAAAAGGAACGGAAGAATAATTTCATTAGTTTCCTTTACAAAATAGAGCAAGGAATATTTCGTATCAATTTTTATGATTTTTAAAAAATGATTTTTCTTTTATTATTAATACAAAAACTTAGTATAAGGAAAAAAAGGTTTAATTTTAAAGATTAAATAAGTAATGTTAGCAAAGTAAAAGAATATAAAATGCAATAAAGAGAAACTTAAATTTTCTAGCGTAATTAGTATTAAAAAAGTTAAAAGTCTTATCTGGTAGAAATTGAAGATAATAAAAATGATATATTATAATATAATTAATGAAGAAATATCTAATATAAATATCTTAACAAAAATGAAGCACACATTACATATGTACTTCATTTTAATAACATTACAATAATTTAATATTATAAACCAATTGACATTGCAATACCGCAATCTCTTTGTGTTTCTTTGCTTATTGTACCAGAGTTGCTATATACACAACCTGTACCATCAGCAGCATCGGTATTGCTTCCTGTAAATGCAAAGATTTTACCAGAATCAGAAATTCCATTATCCATCTTATCATCTAAGAATTTTGCATCTTTTCTAGAAATAACTGATGTTCCTAATTTAGCATCTGAACCTGCTGTTGCCCCTTTCATTCCATCAGCTGTTTGGTCCTTACCAACTAAGAAAATAACGTTTGCCAACATTTCATCATTATATCCTAATGCGTAGAAACCGCCTTTCATTTTTGAACTAACTGAATTTGCTGATCCAACTGCTGTCATAGCTGCACAAGAATATTTATTTGTTGTTGTATCTTTACTGAAAGATGTCAAATAAGTATCAACTATACCTTCGTTAACCATAGCTGCCCAAGCATTGCAAGAATCACCAAATGCCATTTCAGAAGAACCATCTGTACCAGGCAACTCACCTCTGGATGTATAGTAAGCGTTAACTGCTGTTTGATAATTTCTAATATCTGACATTACAGCTCTTAATTCAGCACTTTTAATCAAACTGGAACCACCTGTAATACCAGCAACTAAAAGACCAATTATAATTAAAACAATAGATAATTCAATTAAAGAAAAACCTTTTTTATTATTAACAGTCATATTTCACCCTTTTTGTTAAAATAATTTAAACAACTATATTTTAAGAAATAAAAAATTATTTTGCAATAATTATTTTATCTTATTATATATTATAATATATAATTTGTAATTTCTATATTAAAATGATTAAAAAAAATATTGATAATTTTATAAATAATTTAATTGTTGAGAAAGGATATTCAAACAATACTGCTATGTCATATAAAAATGATTTACATAATTTTTTTAATTTTATAAAAAAGGATAATGTAGACAAAATTGTATTTATGGATTTAAAAAAATACATTGAATTTTTATATAATAAAGGCTCATCTGTATCTACTTTATCAAGAAATATTTCATCTTTAAAGCAATTTTTTATTTTTTTGCAACTTGAAAATGTTATAGAAAACAATCCAGCAGAATTGTTAGAACTTCCAAAAAAGCAAGAAAAATTACCAGTTTTTTTATCAGAAGAAGAAGTTAATCTATTGTTAAATAAAGCGAGAGAAGATTCTAGCAATTATGGTATTCAATTTTATTGCATGTTAGAATTGTTATATGCTACTGGCATGAGAGTTTCTGAATTAGTTGAACTAAAAATTAGTGATATCCAAAAAAAATATAGAAAAGATGGTTTATATACAATAGACGATTATTTAATAATAAAAGGAAAAGGAAGCAAAGAAAGACTTGTACCAATTAATAATAAAACAAAAGAAATATTAATAAAATATCTTAATTTAAGAGAAAGATTATTGCAAAACAAACATTCAGAATGGTTATGGACAACTCTTGTAAACTTTTCAAAAATCAAAAAAGACACAAAAATTAAATATAAAACAAAAGATAATCATACAACAAGACAAATTTTTGCATTAAACTTAAAAGAATTAGCTATAAACTGCGGTATTGATATTGATAAAATATCTCCACACATTATTAGACATTCCTTTGCTACACATTTACTTAATAGAGGCGCCGATTTAAGAATATTGCAGGAACTTTTAGGGCATTCTGATATTTCTACAACTCAAATTTATACACATATTGTTGACGATAAATTAAAGAATATAGTTAATTCTCTTCATCCGCTAGCAAAAGATAAAGTTAATAAAAACTCATCAAATTGAATTTATATCCTCAATCTTAAATATGCAATTTTTTGCATCTAAATAAACCATTTTAATTTTATAAAAACATTATAAATTAAAAAACTAAGCAAGTTTAATCAAACTTAATTTAATTTATATTATCTAACAAACACAACTTATGAATATTTTTTTCATAAAAATAATTTAAATTATTTGTTGACTATTAAAAATTACGTTTTGCATTCTAGTTGTAATAGTGATAATTGCAAAACATATTTCTAGAATTATTTTACATAAAATGAGATTTATGCTAAAAATTGGCATTGATTAGTGTTTCTTTTTTATTTTGTGGCGGTAGGATTGTTAATTAATATTCTTCGGACTATTGAGTCTCTAAATTTTGTAGCATAAATTTTTGAACTTCATGGTATTGAATTTTTAGGCTATATAATGTTAAGTCTCTTTATTATGTTAAGCCTTCAAGCCTCGTTGCATTGCGTCTCCTTAGATGTGGCGTTAGGTTTCCGAACCCAATACTTTGTAGCATTAAATCTTTGTGGTGTTTGGTTTTCGTGATATTGAACCTCTAAACTTCGTGGTGTTAGGTCTCTAAACATAACACCTGGGACTAAAAAAATAATAAAATAAACCGCAATTTTTTTATTAATTTAAAATTTGATAGCATTATAGGTACTGGATTTAAAAATCCAACACTACAAGGAAGTGTTAAACAGAAAGAAATTGATAATTTATTAAAGAATGGCAATACAGACCAAATAAATGAATTTTATAGAGAGTTGAACACAAAGCAAATTGAATTGGCGGAATCTTATAGAAAAGAAGAATATAATAAATTTAAAAAGCAGAGTTTAGAGGCTGGCAAAACAGAACAAGAAGTTGATGATATACTTAATATAACAAATCAAATATTAAAAAATTTAGCTATACACAATAATAAAACTATTGGTTATGTATTACAAAAAATGGGCGGATTGCCTAATGTTGTAAAGGCAGTTGGTGGCAATGAAATAATTGGAAATTTCGCAACAAATAATGTGAAATCAACAGAAGAAAATGAAGTTAAAATTTTTTATCAAAATAATCCAGAGATAGAAAAAAATATAAATGAAGTAATAAATTCTTATAAACATGGAGAAAATAATAGAAAAGATATAGGAAATATTACAGATTGGCAATTAAAGGTTTTTAAAGAAAATGGATTAAATGTTAATGAGAATACAAAACATAGAATAACAACTGATTTTTTGAAGCATAAAGAAAATAGACATGGTTTAAAAACGGAACAACAAAATAATCAAATACCAGTAAGCGATAAGGATATAAAAAATATACCATATGTTATAAATAATCCGGATTATATAGAAATAGGAAACAAAACAAAAAGAGGTTTGCCATCTATAAAATATATTAAAAATATTTCAAAAGGTATTACATATTATGTGGAAGAAGTTTTAAATGACAAAAATATTTTAGAAAGCAAAACCATTTATAGAAAAAGAACTGGGGGCGATACGACTAATAAAGGTGGAAATTACCAAAACGCTCTAAAAGCTCCCAGCCCATACGTCCAAGACGGCAGTTCCAAAATAATTGTACAAAATCCTAACACAAAAGTCAAGAATAATGATTCTGATCAAATAGTTAAAATAAAAAGGGTTGCCACTGCCGATAAATCAATATCACCGCGGTCAAGCAACCCCATTACAATGATAAACGATAAAGATTTAAATGTCAATAATTTAAACCAAGAATTTAATAATCAACCATTGGGGCAATATAATACAACAACAAATATAATAACATTATTTGAAAAAAGTAATCCATCAACACTTATTCATGAGATGGGGCATTTCTTTTTAAGTAGTTTGAAAAAAATTGCACCTGAAAGTATTATAGCAAAAAATTATTTAAATGACTATATTACGCTATATAATGAATTCAATAAGGATAAGATAGGAAATGGTATTGAAGAGCAGGAATTTTTTGCGGAAAATTGGGAAGCTTATTTAAGGACAGGAAAAGCCCCTGTGGAAGATTTAAAGGGTTTATTTGAGAATTTTAAGACTTTATTAAGGTCTGTTTATGGTAGTTTTAAAGATATAGGACAAAGAGTAAAACTGGACGGTAATTCTTTACTTAATGAAAAAGTAAGAAGTTATTTTGATAATTTTATTATGAAACCTACGCCAAAAAATGGTTTTGGTGTAAAATATGATGATTGGAAAAACAAAAACGAAGCAGTAAAGGAAAATATTGTTGATTTAGCTACTGAAAAGGTTTTAAATCAAAATATAAAAGATAGTAAGCTACAAGCTGAAATGGACAAAAAAATTGAAGAGATATATAAAAACCAAGAAAAACAAAAAGAAGCAAATGAATTAAAATATGGAATTAAAGAACAATTAAATATAAAATATGCAAAAGATGAACTAAATACAGTTAAAGATATTGTTGAAAATATTGATATGGATACTAGTAGTTGGGAAACTATTAAGCAACAAAGAATTGACAGTGCATTAGCAAATAGAATGGCAAAAAAATATCAAAAAGATAATAGAATAGCCAATTTAGAAAAAAATCTTGAAGAAACACATAAGACAATAGAAGGATTGAATAAAAGAATTAATGAACTTGAAGATGAAATAAAAGGATATGAATTTATAGAAGATAATGCTAATGAACAATTTAAAAAGAACATTGAACTAATAAACACACTGTTCACTTATCATTACCCACATACTCCTTATTTTTAAAGAAACCACCATTATATGTTTTATAATGAAAGAATAATTGTATTGTACCATATAATAAATCTTCTTTTTTTGAATATCTTTTGCTGTTTCTTTCAGCAAACTTCACCCATAAGTCGTCAAATAAAAATAAGTAAACTTCTTTTTATTTTCCGACATTTAGGGCTTGTTGTTCCTTTGGCAAACTTCATCCATAAGTCATCCAATTGGAATGCAAGCATTCCATTGTCTGACATCTAGGGTTCGTTATTCCTTTGGCAAACTGCGGGCATAAGTTGTAAACCCAACATCTAGCCCTGTTTTCCTCCGCTTTGCTACGGCAAACTGCGGGCATAAGTTGTAAACCCAACATTTAGCCCTGTTTTCCTCCGCTTTGCTACGGCAAACTGCGGGCATAAGTTGTCAAAGTCTCAAGCAAGCTTGGACTTTGACAACATTCAGCCCTTGTTTTTTTATACCTATATTTTTCAAGTGCTTATAATTCTTTGCCATACTTTCTTTTAGTTATTATAAAAGTTCTTTTACAATTTCTATATAAACATCCAATATTTGATATTTTAAACTGTTATACATTAATATTAAAATCTAATAATTCATAACATAATTTATCAAAAAACAAGAGATATATAAAAAATGAAATTATTTGAGCCATGACAATTTATATCAATAATTTATCGTAGAAAAAAATATACATCAATGAGGTCAAATAAAAAATAGTCCAAAATATTATAATAATTTTAAATATAAGAATCAAATAATATAAATTTAATTACAAGTTTAGACACAAAAAAATTCATCAATATGAACTGATGAATGCAACATTATATATAATAAATAACAAAAAAATAATATAAATTACCATCTATGATAAAAATAATAAAGGCGATAGGCGTAATATATGGAGATCATGAAAGTATAACCCTAAGGTTAACTTTGATACTCTTTAAAGGAGGTAATCCAACCGCAGGTTCCCCTACTGTTACCTTGTTACGACTTAACCCCAATCATCCCCCCCACCGTGTTATGCTGCCTCCCTTGCGGGTTAGCTCACATAATTCAGGCGAAAAGAACTTTCATGGTGTGACGGGCAGTGTGTACAAGACCCGAGAACGTATTCACCGTAGCGTGCTGATCTACGATTACTAGCAATTCCAACTTCATGCAGACGAGTTGCAGTCTGCAATCCGAACTGAGAGAACTTTTAGAGATTAGCTCAGGGTCGCCCCATTGCAACTTTTTGTAGTTCCCATTGTAACACATGTGTAGCCCAACTCATAAGGGACGTGATGACCTGACATCATCCCCACCTTCCTCTAGCTTGTCGCTAGCAGTCTCCTTATAGTTCCCAGCATTACCTGTTGGCAAATAAGGACGAGGGTTGCGCTCGTTAAAGGACTTAACCTAACACCTCACGGCACGAGCTGACGACGGCCATGCATCACCTGTCTCTGATCCAACCGAATTGAAAAGTATATCTCTATACTCGCGATCAGGATGTCAAGAGTTGGTAAGGTTCTTCGTGGACTATCGAATTAAACCACATGTTCCACTGCTTGTGCGGGTCCCCGTCAATTCCTTTAAGTTTTAGTCTTGCGACCGTACTCCCCAGGCGGAACACTTAACGCGTTTGCTTTAACACCCAGAAATAATTTCCAGACATTTAGTGTTCATCGTTTACAGTGTGGACTACCAGGGTATCTAATCCTGTTTGCTCCCCACACTTTCGTGTCTTAGTGTCAGTAATGACCAAGATAGCCGTCTACACCACCGGTATTCCTTCTAATATCTGCGGATTTTACCCCTACACTAGAAATTCTGCCATCGCTTATCATACTCTAGTTCCGTAGTTTTAACCGCAATTCCGAGGTTGAGCCCCGGGATTTCACAACTAACTTACGAAACCACCTACACACCCTTTACGCCCAATAATTCCGAACAACGCTAGCACCCTTCGTATTACCGCGGCTGCTGGCACGAAGTTTGCCGGTGCTTATTCTATAGGTACCGTCATTATCTTCCCTATTAAAAGAACTTTACAACCCGAAGGCCTTCATCGTTCACGCGGTATTGCTGGATCAGGCTTTCGCCCATTGTCCAATATTCCCACCTGCTGCCTCCCGTAGGAGTCTGGGCCGTGTCGCAGTCCCAGTGTGGCTGATCACCCTCTCAGATCAGCTACGGATCATCGTCTTGGTAGGCCATTACCCCACCAACTAACTAATCCGACATAGGCTCATCCAATAGCGAACTAGTATTGCTACTAGCCCTTTCCGAAGATATTTCTAAAATCGTAGTATGTGGTATTAGACACCGTTTCCAGTGCTTATTCCTCACTACTGGGTAGATTCCTGTGTGTTACTCACCCGTTTGCCACTTTACTCATGTATTGCTACATTTTCTCGTTCGACTTGCATGGTTAAAGCATACCGCCAGCGTTCGTTCTGAGCCAGGATCAAACTCTTAAATTTTTAAAATTTTAAAGTCTAATCTTACTCTATATAACTTAAATTGACGTTGGTCAATAATAAAATGAGTAAGTTGACTATTCGTCATCCTATCACCTTTATTATTTTTCCCATGTGATAATTTATATTATTTACAATCTTAAAACAACCAACAAGATAAATTATAAAACAAAAAAAATAATTGTCAACACTTTTTTTAAACTTTTTTTATTTTGTTTAAAAAAAGCCAGACTTTCAAATTATTTTTTGTAGTTTCCGAATTCACCTTATCAATTATAAAACACAAAATTTTAATAGTCAAGAAAAAAATTAAAATTTTTTATATTTAATTTAATTATTATTTTTCAATATATCATTACAATTTATCACAAAATTTTTTAAAAAAATACTTCCATAAATTAATTTTATAATCAAAAAATAAATAAAAAAATCTATTTTATGGAAAACACAACAAACTTAAAGCTTCCTTTGCTAATACCAAATCAATCTGGCAAAGAAATTACACACAATGAGGCACTTGTTATTATTGATAATATTTTGCAAAATGGTGTTATTGACAAGGATTTAACAACACCGCCTGAAAATCCAAACAGTAATGACATCTATATTGTTGGTAAAAATGCCACTGGCGATTGGGCGGATAAAGATAAACAAATAGCATTTTATGATAACGGTTGGAGGTTTGTTGAACCGCGGGAAGGTTTTATTTTTTGGGTGAATGATGAAGACAAATTATATACTTACAATGGTTCAAAATGGGTTGAAGCAGTAGCTAGTAGCGGTAGCGGGAACACTGGCGGAACGAGCGACGTTCAAGAATTGAATGATCTATTGGATGTAGAAATTACATCGGCAGGCAAGTATGATATTTTGCAACACGATGGTACAGATTTTGTAAATACAAAATCTTTACAGCAACTTACAATGTTAGGCATAAATGCAACAGCTGACAGCAACAACAAATTGAGCGTAAAAAGCGACTATGTCCTATTTGACAAAAGTACAGACAACAGCAGGGTAAAGGTCAACAAAGCAACATCAACAGACACAGCAAGCCATTTATTTCAAACAAACTACGGCGGTAGAGCAGAGTTTGGACTAATTAGCAATGACGATTTTACACTAAAAGTTTCAAGCGATGGTGAGACGTGGAATAATGCTTTTGTGGTTGATAAAGCTACTGGAAATGTTGACTTTAAAGGCGAGATTACAAAAAATGGCAACAATATATCAAGCACAAGTGGTAATTGGATAAATTCATATTTAGTATTATCGACTGCCACAGCTATTGGTACTTATTCAATAGATTTATCTTCATATTTACCAAATGATAACAATAATTATGAAATATATATAAGTTGGAGAGGCTATACTTCTACCGCAAATTATCCAGCCAAAGTTAGTATATCTTCTGATATAATAACAAATAATATATTATTAGCTTGGGTTTTACTTGAACTTGGAACATCAGCAAACTCACTTGTTATTCCAGTAGGTAAAGAAAGATACATAAAATACATAATAGAAACTGTCGCTTTAAATGTAGATACTCAATTATATGTTGTTGGTTATAGAAAAATATAAATAAAATAGGAGAATAATATGAAATATTTTGTAAATATTGCTAATGGTAAAATTAATGGAATTACTCAAATAAATAATAATAGATTCAATGATTCAAATAATTTTCAAGTTGAAATTACGGAGGAAATTTATAAAGATATATTAAATGGAAATATTTATACATATAAAAATAATGCAATTATAAAAGACGAAATAGAAACAAAAAACAAAGAAATAGATAAATTAAAACAAACAATAAAAAATGAAATATTAGAAGAATATCCTTTTTATAAACAAATAGATATAATTTTAAATGTTAATAACTATAATGACAACGATTTTAGTCATATGAAAAATTTTATAGAAGAAAAAATAAAAAAATATAAAACAATAAAAAATGAAATAAATAACAAATAAAATATCTTGTACAAAATATAAATATTGAAAATAAAAAATATAGCTATATAGTTTGACTACATTAATATAATTACACTTTTAATGCTTTATAATATTGAATTTTTAAGATTTATATTTACTATTGCTATAATAATTGGTCATGCTGTAAGCTTTTCAAAACAAGAAATTGCGTACAATTACATTGGCAATCCCGGTTTTTGTGTTGAGCTATTTTTTATAATTGCTGGTTATTTTTTATTTTACGATATAAAAAAACAAGAAAGTAATTTAAATTTTACTACAAAAGATTTCGCCATAAAAAAATTTGCAAGATTAATGCCAGTTTTTGTATTTGCTTGTATAATGCAAATACTATTTTATGCTATTGGATTAATTGAGCAAAAATTTTATTTTAAATATGAATTTTTAAATATGTTATTTATAAGAGAAATAGGCATTAATTCTTTTTCTCTTGTTCCACTTAGAAACGATATTTATTCTACAAATACCAATGTGTGGTTTATAGGACCAATGTTTTGGACATCTCTACTTTTCTTTTATATGTTAAGAAATTTTGATAAGAAAAAAGTGCATCTAACAATAATTATTTTAATATTTTTATCTTTTGTGCTTTATTGTAGAACATCTTTACAACATCCATTAAGTCAATTAGCTCGTGCAATATCGGGTATTGGTATTGGTTATTTTTTAGCTATTTTTTGTGATTGGTACAAAAACAATTGTAATCCAAACTTAACAACTAAGAAAAATAAAATCATTTTTACAATATTAGAATTATTAATTTTGTTGGAAATATTTAATACAATTTTCAAAAAACAATATTCTCTTGATTTAAATTTATACTTTATGATTCTTTTTTGTGTATTGTTATTTTCTTTTGTTTTTAATAAAGGTTATATAGGACAATTTTTAAATAATAAATTTTTTGGTTTTATGGGTAAATATTGCTATTCAATATATATTTTACAATATATAGTTCAAATCACAATAGGAAAAGGTAATAAATTAATGTCAACAATATGGTATTCCAACTTTCGCAACAATTATCCAAATCTTGATTTAATAATTAGTATTGTAATAATCATAGTTTTTGGTATAATTGCATACTATTTGGTGGAACAACCATTTAAAAAATATATAGAAAAAAAGTTTATTCAAAAATAAATATATTAATTATTTTATTTTAGAAACTATTATTGGTAAAAAGCCAAATAGTTTATAAAGTTTTTTATTATTTTTTTCTTGAATTTTTAATATTAATATTTTACAAAAATAATATTTTTTAAATTTCTTTAAATTATTCTCAATAATATTTATTATATAAAAGATATTCGCAATCTTTATGTTTGTATATTCTATAAAATTATTATCATTTTGTTTTGGTAATATTTCTTTTGTAAAAATAAAAAATATTTTTTTAATTTTATATGAATTATCTTCTATATATTTTTCAAAGTTCTTATATGAAAAATTTTTTAAATTTTTTTTAAGTAAGAAATTAAATAAAGAATTTAAAAATAAATCAGAATGTACGGTAAATGATAAATCTTTTTTAGGTGCTATTGGACTATTTTTTAGAATTTTTTTAATTTTGTTAATAGTTTTTTTGTCTAAAAATTGACTCCAAAAATCTATATATAATTTATACAGCATTTTAATATGTTCTTTATAACTTTTACTAATATTTTTGATGTTTGTAAAATTCGTACTTCCGTCCATTCTAAAATTTAAAATTGGTGTATTAACATAAGCTTTTCTATAATCATTAATTATTAATTTTAAAACGAAATAAAAATCACAGGATGTTCCATATTTTTCATATTCATAATAATTTTCTTTCTCATATACTGTCTTCTTACATAGCATAGTTTCATGATTAAAAGGCATATATAACCAAAATTGATTAAATGCTGCTTCTGAGCTATCCCACATTCTTATTAATTTATCATTATTTCTTGAAATCATATATGTTGACGAATATGAATAATCAGCATTATTTTCTAAAATAGATTTTATAGATAATTCTATAGCTTCATTAGTTGCATAATTATCATCAGAATTTAAAATACCAATATATTCACCAGTTGCTTTTTTAATTCCCTTATTCATAGCATCACACATGCCCTTATCCGGCTCGCTATAGCATTTTAACCAGCCCTTGTCTTCGTATTCTTTAATTAGGTCAAGTGTTCCATCAGTTGAGGCACCATCTATAATCAAATGTTCTATATTACCATATGTTTGATTATGCACGCTTTCAACACACTGTCTAAAAAATTTTTCTCTCTTATTTTTTATTAAGTTAAAAGTTGCTGTTATTACTGTTATTTTTGGTAGGTTAGTTGTCATAATTATTAACCTTTTATTTTTAACAATGGTATAAAGTTAAACAACTTGTATAAAATGAATTTTTCTTTTATTTTTGCAGTCATTATTGGAATACGGAAAATATAATATGTATTTTTATACTGTGTTTTTACAACATTAAATCTAATAAAACCAAACAAATTTATTTTTATTTTTCTCTTATATGAAAAATTTGCACAATTACTTGAATCAATTAAATTTGACCATTTTTTATCGTTCATTTTTTGTGCTTCGTTAACATAGTCTAGAAAAAATAAATAGTTGAAATTTTTTAACTCTTTTCCAAAAATTATGTGCTTTAATGTTTGCAAAAAATATGGAGGATATATGTTTTCTAAAAACATTATTCTGCA
Organism: uncultured Rickettsiales bacterium; assembly: GCA_934747265.1. Lineage (GTDB taxonomy): Bacteria > Pseudomonadota > Alphaproteobacteria > Rickettsiales > UBA1997 > CALXSC01. The sequence goes on along the minus strand of CAKVGI010000001.1, from coordinate 4,350 downwards.
ACTTCCTTCTCCAAATTTATAAAAATCAAATACATCTGCATATAATTTATCAATATTTTCCAATGTTTCTTTAGAACATTTTCCATCGTTTCCAGTAGTAGCACCACCTAATCTTGCGGTAATCATAGTTTTGTTAATATGCGTATGCTTATAGTCATTTAAAACAAGAGATATATTAAAAGCATAATCTATAGTTGTTCTATACTTCTCATTATGGTATCCTAACTCCTCATAAACACTTTTTTTACAAACCAAAGTTTCATGGTTATATGTCATACCCATAAAAAATCGTTCAACTGGAAGAAAATTGCAATGGATTACAAATTCATCGTTCTCTCTTTTTATTACGTCAAATGGAGCATAGCAATAATCGGATTGCGTTTCCTCTAATTTTTTTACAGAAAGTTCTAAAACATCATCATTAGTATAGAAATCGTCGCTATTTAAAAAACAAACATATTTTCCCGTAGCCTTTTTGATGCCTTTGTTCATTCCTTCCCACATACCCTTATCTGGCTCGCTATAGCATTTTAACCAGCCCTTGTCTTCGTATTCTTTAATTAGGTCAAGTGTTCCATCTTTAGAAGCTGCATCTATAACAATATGCTCTATATTTGGATATGTTTGATTATGCACACTTTCAACACACTGTCTAAAAAATTTTTCTCTCTTATCTTTTATTAAGTTAAAAGTTGCTGTTATTACTGTTATTTTTGGTAGATTAGTTGTCATAATTATTAACCTTTTATTTTTAATAATGGTATAAAACCGAATAATTTGTAAATTTTATTATTATTTTTGATTTCAATTTTTAATAATGGTATAAAATTAAATAGTTTATATATTTTTTTATTTTTATTGCTAAAAGTATTGCTAGATGCAATAGAAGCAACATTTTGATTGTATCTATTAGACATACCGAAATAAAAAGGCGTCATTTTAGCAAAAAACCAGAAGCTATTGAAATTTTTTATGGTATCTTTACTAAAACTATTAATAGAAGTTAGCCAAGGCTTGTCTGGTGAAAAATGTTGCACAACAACACTATTCCACTCATTTTTAAGATAGCTGTCTTTTATTTCTGAAAAGACTTTTCCAAGCTCATTAGCTCTGTCAGATAAATTGTATCTGTTATCTAGCCTTTTATAATTATTTGTAGAATAATAGTTGCTTAATATTTCTTCATCGATGGCAATAAAACTATTATTGTATTTTTTAGCTATTTTTAATAAATTATTTGAAGTGTTATTTTTTCTCCATTTCTTACAATCTATTAAAAGCATCCCAGCATTTAATATAATATGGTCAATAGAAACATCTAGATTTTTTATAGCATTATCATGTAAAGACTTTGTAAAACCAATATCCGATACAGCCCCTAGTTCATATTCGCCTAAATCCTCTTCCCATAGTTTTTTTATATCATCAATGGCAATAGTATCTGTATCTAAATAAATAGCCTTGTCTATATCTTTGACTAATTCTGGTATTAATAGTCTTGAATAGCAGTCAACGAAGCCCTTTCTATAGCCTTGCAGACCATCAAATTGTTTTAAGTCAATAGGAATATATTTAATTGAAAAGTTATTAAATTTTTCTTTTAAAGTCTCTAATTGTTTTTTGTTAAATTTATGTATACCACAATCTAATATATAAAAATCTATGAAAGATTTAGTATTATAGCATATACTACACATAGATGTAGCTAATATGTCTATAAGATCATCTTGTCCTTCAAAAAATACTGGAATGTGTTCTACCATTTAAAACCTTATATTTTTATTTTTAACTCGCTTAAATTCAAAATTTTCTTAACCAAACTATTATCTAAAATAGTTTCTTTTGATCTTTTTGCTGTAAAAATCTTATCATCTGCATCCATTGAAATTGGAATAATATTTTCTTTATTTAAATTATATTTTTCAGCAATTCTAATAGCTAATTCATATTTTGATAATTTTTCATCACCTGCAATGTTTACGATTTTGTATTGTTGAGCCTCGGGATTTTCAATTAGAGAAATAACAATTCTTGAAGCGGTATCAAAGTCAATCATTGACCTAAATTGATCTTTGAACATTTCCATTTTTTCACCGTTTCTTAATTTTTCAACAATTTCATCAAAAAAGTGTTTTTTGTTTGGTGCTAAACTTGGTCCCATTAAAACTGGAAATCTAACAACATTAAAACCAGAAACATTAACCATTCTTTCAGCTATTGTTTTAAGTTCACCGTATTTGTTTGCTGGGTTTAGTTTATCATCTTCTTTGAATTTATAGCCATCAATACCTTGCCCGTAAACAACTTCTGTTGAAGGATAGTACATTTTTTTGATGTTGTCCATGATGTATAAAAAATTTGCCAAGGCAATTACATTAACATTCCAAGCAATTTTTGGATTTTGTAAAACCAAATCTGGTTTGTGATATGCAGATAAAAAAATTACTTTTAAATCTTCTTCTTTTTCTGTTAACTTTTTAACATTTTGTAAATCATCAATATTTGTAATGTCGCATTTTACCCATTTTACTCTTGAATTATTATTTTTTTCAGATGAAGATAAATAAGTAGCCAAAATATTTTCATTTGTTTGCTCTAAAACATTTTTTATTAAATAACTTCCCAAAAAACCATTTGCACCAATTATTAAAAACATATTTTCCTTTATTTATTGACATTATTTTCAACCCAATCCAATGCATGTTTAATACAAATATCATGATTATGATGTTGATGCTCACCCCATCTTCCTAAACCAAATAGATTTTTCTTTTCATAAACGGCCAAAATATTTTTAATAGCTTGTGTTTTTCCAACAACAGGAATAGGATAACCTGCTCTTGTTATATAATTATAAATATTCTTTCCTTTAAATGTTAGAGTTTTTTCATTAAATCTATTTAAATTTGTTTCAGTAAATACGGATCTTTTTGGACTGTTTAAAACAAAATTAGAAATTGGAAATTCTCTATGATGTTGTTGTTTCAAATCAGGAATATATCTCCAATGGAAATTGTAATCTTCTTCACTCTCATATAAAGAAATAACAATTTTATTATATTTTATTTTTTCTATATCTTTTGAAATTTCCTTTGGATTTCCTAAAATTTTATACATATCAGTCCAAGGACAACCAGCATTAATAATATTTTTTGCTTTAAATTCATTATTTACTAACCAAGTTTTATCATCCTCATTATAAACAAGAGATTTAACTTCATAATTAACTTTAATATTATCCATAATAGGTTTAGCAATAGCATTCATAACCTCGCCATAGCCATTTTTTTTAGGATAAAAAGGTCTTTTATGAGCTGGAAATTTTTCAACATCTGGTTTTTTTTCAAGAGAATATTGTAAAACTTCTTCAACATTGATTCTTGGTATTTTATATAACCAATCTATATCTAATTCTTTTGGTTCAACACCCCATAACTTAATATTATATGGAATTAAATAATTATCACATATTTTATCGCCTAATTTCCATCTAATCCATTCTTCATAATTAGTAGGAGCTGGTTTATCTAAACCTTCACCATTTCTGATTACACTGATCAAATATGAAATTTGTTCTTTAATTGGCAATTGCCATAAATTTGATTCCAATGGATAATCTATATCAACACCATTAAGATTAATCTTTGCAATTCTAGGATTTATTTGATAAAAATTTTCTTTTGGAAAAAATTTAAAGATAAAATCATACACATCTTGATATTTTGTTTCCAAGAAGTGTCCACCAATATCCATAATATGTCCGTTTATGTACTTAGTTCTGCATAGTCCACCAACCTCATCATTTGCTTCTAAAACTAAAACGGTTTTGTTTTTTTCTTTTAGTTTATGACACAAAGTTAAACCCGTAGGTCCAGCTCCTATCACAATGTAATCAAAAATATTCATACTATCTCCCTATTTTTCTGGAATAAAAATATCTTTTTTACCATCCTTTTCAACACCTTTATCGTATAAAGCGATCATTGATGTATCTTTTTTAAATGTCATGGAATGAATTACAAATGGTTTTATAATAAAGAAATCGCCAGTTTTTACTGTGTATTCTTCCTTTTTGCCATCTTTTTCTAAAACCAAATCAATTTCACCATCAATTATATAGAACGCCTCCTGATTTTCTTTATGATAGTGATTGCCTCTAAAAACTCCTTTTTTTGTAAAAAGATAATTAACTTGGCACCATCCATCATGACATAGTTGTTTTAAAACCCCTCTGTCATCAGAAAATTCAAAATCAACTTTTATAAATTCTAACATAATTTTTTATTTCTTTAACAAATTATAATCACTTTCAACCATCATTTTAGCTAGCTCTTCAACCTGAACTTTTGG